>NZ_CAUYTK010000038.1:0-304 GCF_963575625.1 Listeria tempestatis | reverse complement strand
ATAATATTGCCTATCACCTTGAAATCCAAGATGAAATTCAAAAATAACCGAAAACCGAGGTACATGTAGGCGAACTTTCAGAAAATGACGAACGACTAGCAAAACAGGTTGCCGAAAAGTCTACGCAATTCACGACCCTAAGGAATATAGCAGCCACCCAATTGGAAGCACAAATTAAGCAAGAACTCAGGCAGCTGTATATGGAGAAAGCCATATTTGAAGTCCATTTTTCAGCTAAAGAAGCTTGTTCAGAAACGGGTTTGGATGAGGTGGTCTTTTACATGTCCACTAATCCAGGTGAACC
>NZ_CAUYTK010000037.1:0-312 GCF_963575625.1 Listeria tempestatis | reverse complement strand
AAGCAATTGAACTTGTTGAGGAAGTACAACCAGATTTAATATTGCTTGACATTATGCTTCCAGGACGTGACGGCATTGAGGTTTGCCGTGAAGTACGCAAAAAATATGATATGCCAATCATCATGGTAACAGCAAAAGATTCAGAAATCGATAAAGTGCTAGGCCTCGAGCTTGGCGCCGATGACTATGTAACGAAACCGTTTAGTACTCGTGTGCTTATTGCACGGGTTAAAGCCAATTTGCGCCGTCATAGCCAAATTAGTTCGCAATCCGCTGAAGAAGAAGAAAATTGCGAAATCGAAATTGGATGCC
>NZ_CAUYTK010000036.1:0-315 GCF_963575625.1 Listeria tempestatis | reverse complement strand
GCAACCCCGATAATGACCACTGTGGCGGCGATGTTCACCCAAAATTCTTGCTTCTGTTGTTCGTCTTTGATGGACGTGTAGCTGAAAGCACGGGAATTTAACATGGCGGCTTGAAAATCTTGGCGGCTCACGTCTTCTTCTTGATGGGTCTTTTTCCATGCGTCAAACTGTGCTTTCATTTGGTCGGCGTAAAACGTGCTTCCGCTGAATAAATCGTCGAGGCTCACTTTGCTCTTCAGGACTTCGACTTGTTTTTGTGTGGAGCTGTTGACAAATTCCATGCTTGTTCTTGTTGCGCCGATGCGGTTTTCCGTT
>NZ_CAUYTK010000035.1:0-317 GCF_963575625.1 Listeria tempestatis | reverse complement strand
TAATAATAACAGAATGACCTTCTATTTTCATGTCTGCATTCATACGCCGCATTTCTTCAACATGCATAAAACGATTTTCAAAAACAGTTTCTGTAATCACGCTAGTTCCCTCACTAAGCATTTGGATGACCATCATTTGAGAATGCATATCTGTAGGAAACCCTGGATGTGGCATTGTTTTAACATCAACAGCTTTTAATTTTTCTGGACCGATAACTCGGACACCAGTTTCATCTTCAATAATTTGTACGCCCATTTCTTCAAGCTTTGCAATAAGCGAGCTAATATGTTCAGGAACAGCAGCTTCAATAAAAATA
>NZ_CAUYTK010000034.1:0-395 GCF_963575625.1 Listeria tempestatis | reverse complement strand
CAGTAGCTCAGTGGTAGAGCAATCGGCTGTTAACCGATCGGTCGTAGGTTCGAGTCCTACCTGTGGAGCCATTTTTTAAAAATCTTGGAGAGCTGTCCGAGAGGCCGAAGGAGCACGGTTGGAAACCGTGTAGGCGGGATAACCGTCTCAAGGGTTCGAATCCCTTGCTCTCCGTTTCCAAGTATTACTACATATTTTATGGCCCGTTGGTCAAGCGGTTAAGACACCGCCCTTTCACGGCGGTAACACGGGTTCGAATCCCGTACGGGTCACTTTTATTTTAGACAAAAGTTTATTTTTAAGTTAAAATGTTATTTATGGAGGTTTAGCTCAGCTGGGAGAGCATCTGCCTTACAAGCAGAGGGTCAGCGGTTCGATCCCGTTAACCTCCACCA
>NZ_CAUYTK010000033.1:0-446 GCF_963575625.1 Listeria tempestatis | reverse complement strand
ACCGATAGTTTTGATGATTTACTCGGACAAGGAAGCTTTGGAAAAGCGTTAACAACGATGTCAGGCTATGAATCCGTAAGAGATATTATCGAATCGGGAACTCCTGGCATTTCAATCGCAAGAAAAGCGATTTATAAACTTAAAAATTCTTCTGTGGTTTCAGATTTTCTAGTCAGCTTTTTAGGGAATTTTGACGGCATGATAGGGACATCCATTGAATTACCCATTCTGATTGTGGATACAGTAACGCGACTAGACGAAATTATTTCTCAATTAGACGCACTCAAAAAACATGCGATTCCGATGCTGTTTCAAGGAATCGACAATGAATTTTTTAGTGATGGGATGGTGAAGGAACTCAAAGCTCATTATAAAAGGATAGATGAAAATAAAGAGGTTGTAACAAGTCAAATTATTACGTTCGGTACACAAGTCACTTATGTATC
>NZ_CAUYTK010000032.1:0-447 GCF_963575625.1 Listeria tempestatis | reverse complement strand
ACCTTTATGCCGGCGATGCAACGCCTGCAGCAGTCGCTGAATGAAGCGCGCGGAATTGATCCAAAACGCGAAGCCCAGTTAGAAGGTTATCTCTTATTCAAGGTGCCTTATACCGATTCAAATGGAAAAGAACAAGCGATGTGGCTACTCGAAAAAGACGGGGTACGCGTGCCGAACCGCGAACTTGAAGCCTATTTAAAACGAACAGGCGACTACCAAGCGAAGGATAAATATACTATACTAACATTAGACGAACTCAACGAAAAAATCATGAAATCGTGGCAAAATAAGACGTATTACATGGACGGAAAAGTATATTCCGGTGCGGCAGGGAAAATATTACAGGCCTCGGCATATGTAGAAGATTGGGAAGGAAAACTGTCTGACGCAGGCGTGATGGATGCGATCGCGGGCGTGGGTTTGAGTTTGGCGGCAATTAGCGGGAGT
>NZ_CAUYTK010000031.1:0-470 GCF_963575625.1 Listeria tempestatis | reverse complement strand
TGAGAGTGACCTCTCAAAACTGAACAAAAGAAGTGAAAAACTTCATAGGTTTCCTTATCCTTAGAAAGGAGGTGATCCAGCCGCACCTTCCGATACGGCTACCTTGTTACGACTTCACCCCAATTATCTGTCCCACCTTCGGCGGCTGGCTCGCGTAAGCGTTACCCTACCGACTTCGGGTGTTACAAACTCTCGTGGTGTGACGGGCGGTGTGTACAAGGCCCGGGAACGTATTCACCGCGGCATGCTGATCCGCGATTACTAGCGATTCCGGCTTCATGTAGGCGAGTTGCAGCCTACAATCCGAACTGAGAATGGTTTTATGGGATTGGCTTCACCTCACGGCTTCGCTGCCCTTTGTACCATCCATTGTAGCACGTGTGTAGCCCAGGTCATAAGGGGCATGATGATTTGACGTCATCCCCACCTTCCTCCGGCTTGCACCGGCAGTCACTTTAGAGTGCCCAACT
>NZ_CAUYTK010000030.1:0-521 GCF_963575625.1 Listeria tempestatis | reverse complement strand
ATTTTGCCAGACGGCGAGTATTCGCAAAAGAATCCCGACATTACCAATTATATGAGCGAATATGACCCATTAACACTGGGGGAACGAAGTGCGGGATACTTAAGTCGTTTACCGGGTAAAAATATCACCGTGAAAAACAATATGCCTTTATTCGCCACCCTTGTCTCCAACCACACGGGCTATAGTGACCCTATCAACATTGACGGGGAACAAATCTTGATTGATGCCGATGCCTATTTACCCGTTGGCGTATGGAGCGGGGCAGTTCTCACAGGTGGAAAAGGGCATAAAATAGACGTCAATCCTGAAAATATGAAAATCTTGGCGAACTCGATGGTCACCAGAATGAAGGAGCAAATTACCACTGCCCAATCACATGTGGACCATGCTGTGGATATTGTCGAACGGGAAGGCGGTAAACTAGACGACAGAAAAACCAAGCTAACCGATAGTTTTGATGATTTACTCGGACAAGGAAGCTTTGGAAAAGCGTTAACAACGATGTCAGGCTATGAATCCGT
>NZ_CAUYTK010000029.1:0-611 GCF_963575625.1 Listeria tempestatis | reverse complement strand
TGAAAGTCATTCAAATAGCTCTCTAAAAGCTCTTCACTCGTGTTTAAAATTTGGATGAGGCTTGCACAAATTGCAGCGTAGTTTTCCTGAAAATAAGCCTTAGACGTCTGAATGGCTTGCCCACTTATCGACGTATCTGCCGCGTACTGGAAGGCCACAACATTCATTTTCTGAATGGACGTTCGCATGGCGGCATTGCTTCTTTTTAAGGAAGCTTGGAAGGCTCGGATTTCTTGAATATCAATGCGGCTCATGAAGTCAGCTCCTTCCGTAAGCGCACTTGTTGTTCTTCGAACTGATTTAATTTACCTTTCACTTGCCCCAGCTCTTCCTGTAAATCATCTGCTTCATATTGCTTTTTCAAAAGGATTTGAAGTTTTTCTTCTTCTTTCCGGGACTTCTTTTTATACGTCTCAAGTGCTTGCGTCCGCTTTTCGTTCACCGCATCCATTAGCGCACCTCCAGCTCTTGGATACTTTGGCTAGCCGCCAGATCCATCTCCGTAAATGCTTGTCCCATCTTTTTCAAACGATCTGCATCCTTTTCGACAAGCTGACTCACCAGATCCATCGGTTCAATCGATTCCATGATAGCCGTACGTAAATCATTAA
>NZ_CAUYTK010000028.1:0-707 GCF_963575625.1 Listeria tempestatis | reverse complement strand
AAACAATAGACAAAAACATCAGGAGGAAAAACCATGCGGGAAATAAAATCAAATGAATCCGTGTTTCATGAGCACGCAGAAAAAATGGGCAAGCTAAAAAACGAGGTCTATTTGCCGCTTCGAGATGGCAATATGACGGAGACCTACGCGACTTCCATTAATACGCTTCGAACGAGTTTAATCGACCTTGTCGTGACACTAGAAAAGATGGGCAACGTGACAGGTCAAGACGCGCGTCGCCTCACGGATTTAGGCGCAGCCTTCGCGAAACAGGACCAAACTTTAGGCCAAAAAGGAGGTCCTTTAGGTGGATAAAAGGCGTGCGGCGTTCGAACAAGAACTGATGCAAAATCGCCGAAAACAACAAGAAACCGAAGCCAACTGGCACGACTTGCGGCGGAAAAATCAAGAAAAAACCGAGTGCGAGGAAGATTTTCGTGCGGTGTCTAAACAGGAATTTGACGTGCTTGAGAAATGGCGTCATGGTTGGCGCGGGAGTACGGCGAACGGATTTCATCAGCTGCTAGAAGAAGAACAGGCGCGCGATACAATGCTTTGGCAACGCGGGTTACAAGCGCGCGAAGAAGAAATGTCAGAGGCGATGCAGCGTGAAAAACATGTGTTGCGTCAACTCAAAGAAGACCAACAAAACATCCAAAAGAGGTGGCGCACATGAGTCGGATTGCCATTTTGGAAGTGAAGGCCTT
>NZ_CAUYTK010000027.1:0-750 GCF_963575625.1 Listeria tempestatis | reverse complement strand
ACACGAATGGCTTGACTCCTTGCAAAGCGCATTTGACCGGTAACATCATACATGTTCTGATACTGCCTTTTTCTACGATATTGAAACTCAAAAAACTTATCTTGTGATTGTCGTTGTTTATCCTGTGCCACATGTAACTGTTCTAATTTCATTTTTAAATTTCTTACTTCCACTTGACATTCTGATGCTCGATTTTCTTGATAACGAATACTTTGGGTCAGTTGATCAAATACCTCCATTGTATTTTCCTCCCTTTCTCTAAAAACTCACTTATGTCAGACTGTTTGCATTATTTCACCCCAAAGTGGCAAGAAAGATTCCTATCATTCTCTTCTATGATGCTGGTAGTTTTTTTGTAACGGTACTTCGATTGATTCATTAAGCTTGAAAACTCTTTTGCTTTTGGCTTCAATTGATTAAACTCATCATCAAATCTCTGAAAGACCCGACCTTCCCATTCACTACGTAGTTGGCCTTGCGTCTGAGATAAACAGTGACGTAATCGTTTCATATCACGTGCACCTTATCTCACAAGTTTTTACATGATGCTTATAAATCTGCCGGGCTCATTCTATATGACTAGAGCTCTCACCATTTCCTCTTTTTAATTTAGTATACCATATCACATGATTAAAATGAATTTATTTTCTGTTTTTTATTCAATTGTACACATAAATCTAATTCAGTGTATACTTTTATCTTAAATAAATGTTGCGCTTAAAAGATTTGCTATCATTTCAATCCAAGTTA
>NZ_CAUYTK010000025.1:0-1456 GCF_963575625.1 Listeria tempestatis | reverse complement strand
TGGGAAGGGCAAGCGTTCGCACGTTTTGACGACCAATTCAATCAACTAAAACCAAAAGTGACAGAGTTCGCGAATTTAATGGATCAAATCGAACAACAACTTCAAAAAACGGCGAGTGCAGTGGAAGAACAAGACCAACAATTATCACAGAATTTCGGGTTTTAATTTTAAAAGAGTGCCTCTTATTGTATACTATAAGAGGCATTTCTTATATAAATAGAGAAACGGGGCGTGACAATGAACGGAAAAAAAATAGCCATTTCTATTATTGGTTTATCAATTTTATTAGGAGGGTGTTCATTTATGGGGCAGTCAGATGAAAAAGAAAAGAAAACAGACGACGGGACAACACCTGTTGCGGAGTATGAAGGACAAGGGTTTAGACTAGTTGATGGTGACAAATCTAAACCAATTGTTGAAAAGAATGAGGCAGAAATTAAAAAGCGAGCTATCGCCTATATGAAAGATACATATAAAACTAATGTGAAAGTGAACAATGTAGTACCCGCAAGAGATGCGGCGGTTGTAAAAGTAGAAGCAGAGGAACCAATTAAGTTTCATACCTCTGTGATTGTGGGGCTTGATATGCAGAAAAAAGAGCTTGACCCGCCGGGTAGTGTTTATTCGCAAGAAGGGGAAGTTGAGTCCGCGATAGTAAGTGGTTTGTATGCAAAGGCATATGAAGAAGAATTTAAAAGATTGGATTTATTTGCTGAAAAAGAAGCGGAAAAGTATAATTTGCAGGGTTTGAACCAAAAAACTATAGATAAAACACAATCTTCGGGGTACCAACAATCGTACTATTTTATTCCGACAAGTATAGCTTTTGATGATGCTTACAATGCTTATATAAGTAATCCTAAAATCAATCAGGCTGAGATACGTAAGTTATTTCTGAAGGAAGATAAGAATTTTAAAAACGTACATGTCGCTCTTCAATTTTATAGTAAAAGTAGTGGACTGCCCAAACAAGAAAAAGCGGACAAAATTGCCGAAGACTTAAAAAAAGAAACTGGACTACCGAAAGCTGTATATACAATAGACATTTATAAAAACTTTATTGTTAATCGTGTAGGGCTTCCTGATGGTGAAAATATCAGTGTTGAAGATATTCAAAAATAGAGAAAGGGGCGATTGAATTGCCGACAGCGGAAAAGTTGAAAACATCTGATTTGGATATTATAGAATTAAGCGGGAGAGCGGTCTATGAAGAGCCGAATGAAAGACAGTATATAGATGTGAATGGAGAAAAAAGAGCATATTTAGTTAAAGAGGGCGTGTATAACACAAAATCCGGACTCGACTATATGATTGTGGAAAACACCAAAACAGGCGAAGTCGGCATGATTTTCCAAGGCACACAAGGACAAAAAGACGGGGGGCGGGATATTATTACCGATGCTACGCTTCCTGGAAATATTCCTGATGATCAACTAAAAGCGGCGGATAAAGCTTA
>NZ_CAUYTK010000024.1:0-1577 GCF_963575625.1 Listeria tempestatis | reverse complement strand
TCGGATTCTGCAAGTGCAAGCGAATCCGAGTCTATGGCAAGTGATTCGGCATCAGATTCTGAATCAACAAGTGTAAGCGATTCTGACTCAGTAAGCGACTCTGAATCCGTATCAGATTCCGCAAGTTCAAGCGAATCTGAGTCCATGGCAAGTGATTCGGCATCCGACTCTGAATCGACAAGTGTGAGTGACTCTGACTCAGTAAGCGATTCTGACTCAGTAAGTGACTCTGATTCCGCATCGGATTCCGCAAGTGCAAGTGAATCAGAGTCTATGGCAAGCGACTCTGAATCCGTGTCGGATTCCGCAAGTGCAAGCGAATCCGAGTCTATGGCAAGCGACTCTGCATCAGATTCTGAATCGACAAGTGTAAGTGAATCTGACTCAGTAAGCGACTCTGCATCAGATTCTGAATCGACAAGTGTAAGTGATTCCGACTCGGTAAGTGACTCTGAATCCGTATCGGATTCCGCAAGTGCAAGTGAATCCGAGTCTATGGCAAGTGATTCCGCATCAGACTCAGAGTCGACAAGTGTAAGTGACTCCGACTCAGCAAGTGACTCTGAATCCGTATCGGATTCCGCAAGTGCAAGTGAATCCGAGTCTATGGCAAGTGACTCGGCATCAGACTCAGAGTCGACAAGTGTAAGTGACTCCGACTCAGCAAGTGACTCTGAATCCGTATCAGACTCTGCAAGTGTGAGTGAATCTGAATCATTGGCAAGTGATTCTGCATCCGACTCTGAATCGACAAGCGCAAGTGAATCTGATTCAGCAAGTGACTCTGAATCCGATTCAGCATCCACAAGTGCAAGTGAATCCGAGTCTATGGCGAGCGACTCCGCATCCGCATCAGACTCAGAATCGACAAGTGTAAGTGAATCTGACTCTGTGAGTGAATCTGAATCCGATTCAGCATCCACAAGTGCGAGTGAATCCGAGTCTATGGCAAGCGACTCTGCATCGGCATCAGACTCAGAATCGACAAGTGTAAGTGATTCCGACTCAGCAAGTGACTCTGAATCCGTATCAGATTCAGAAAGTGCAAGTGAATCCGAGTCCATGGCAAGTGAATCTGCATCCGACTCAGAATCGACAAGTGTAAGTGAATCCGACTCAGCAAGTGATTCTGAATCCGTATCGGAATCCGCAAGTGCAAGTGAATCCGAGTCTATGGCAAGTGACTCCGCATCAGATTCTGAATCGACAAGTGTAAGCGATTCTGACTCAGCAAGCGACTCTGAATCTATATCGGATTCCGCAAGTGCAAGCGAATCCGAGTCTATGGCAAGTGAATCTGCATCCGACTCTGAATCAACAAGCGTAAGTGAATCTGACTCAGTAAGCGACTCTGAATCCGTATCAGATTCCGCAAGTGCAAGCGAATCCGAGTCTATGGCAAGTGATTCGACATCAGTATCTGACTCAGAATCGACAAGTGTAAGCGATTCTGACTCAGTAAGCGACTCTGAATCTGGTTCCGCATCCACAAGTGCGAGTGAATCCGAGTCCATGGCAAGCGACTCTGCATCAGCATCAGATTCCGAATCGACAAGCGTAAGTGAATCCGTGAGTGA
>NZ_CAUYTK010000023.1:0-3071 GCF_963575625.1 Listeria tempestatis | reverse complement strand
CAGTTACTTCGTAACGAAAATCAAGATTAAAAGGTTAAGTCCTCGATCGATTAGTATTTGTCCGCTCCATATGTCGCCATACTTCCACTCCAAACCTATCTACCTGATCATCTTTCAGGGATCTTACTTTCTTGACGAAATGGGAAATCTCATCTTGAGGGGGGCTTCACGCTTAGATGCTTTCAGCGTTTATCCCTGCCGCACATAGCTACCCAGCGATGCTCCTGGCGGAACAACTGGTACACCAGCGGTGCGTCCATCCCGGTCCTCTCGTACTAAGGACAGCTCCTCTCAAATTTCCTGCGCCCGCGACGGATAGGGACCGAACTGTCTCACGACGTTCTGAACCCAGCTCGCGTGCCGCTTTAATGGGCGAACAGCCCAACCCTTGGGACCGACTACAGCCCCAGGATGCGACGAGCCGACATCGAGGTGCCAAACCTCCCCGTCGATGTGGACTCTTGGGGGAGATAAGCCTGTTATCCCCGGGGTAGCTTTTATCCGTTGAGCGATGGCCCTTCCATGCGGAACCACCGGATCACTAAGCCCGACTTTCGTCCCTGCTCGACTTGTCAGTCTCGCAGTCAAGCTCCCTTGTGCCTTTACACTCTGCGAATGATTTCCATCCATTCTGAGGGAACCTTTGGGCGCCTCCGTTACTCTTTAGGAGGCGACCGCCCCAGTCAAACTGCCCACCTGACACTGTCTCCCCACGCGCTAAGCGTGGCGGGTTAGAATGGTCATACAGCGGGGGTAGTATCCCACCAGCGCCTCCTCGCATGCTGGCGCACGCGATTCTTCGGCTCCTACCTATCCTGTACAAGCGGTACAAACATTCCATATCAGGTTGCAGTAAAGCTCCACGGGGTCTTTCCGTCCTGTCGCGGGTAACCTGCATCTTCACAGGTACTATAATTTCACCGAGTCTCTCGTTGAGACAGTGCCCAGATCGTTGCGCCTTTCGTGCGGGTCGGAACTTACCCGACAAGGAATTTCGCTACCTTAGGACCGTTATAGTTACGGCCGCCGTTTACTGGGGCTTCAATTCTGAGCTTCGCAAGATGCTAACCCATCCTCTTAACCTTCCAGCACCGGGCAGGCGTCAGCCCCTATACGTCACCTTACGGTTTTGCAGAGACCTGTGTTTTTGCTAAACAGTCGCCTGGGCCTATTCACTGCGGCTCTCTCGGGCTTTCACCCTAATAGAGCACCCCTTCTCCCGAAGTTACGGGGTCATTTTGCCGAGTTCCTTAACGAGAGTTCTCTCGCTCACCTTAGGATTCTCTCCTCATCTACCTGTGTCGGTTTGCGGTACGGGCAGTATCTCTCTTCCTAGAGGCTTTTCTTGGCAGCGTGAAATCAGGAACTTCCGTACTTTATTTCCTTCCCCATCACAGCTCATGCTTCGCAAGAAGCGGATTTGCCTACTTCTCACACTCACTGCTTGGACGCACATTTCCATTCGTGCGATTCCCTATCCTTCTGCGTCACCCCATTGGTCAAACAATTGACACTGGTACAGGAATATCAACCTGTTGTCCATCGCCTACGCCTATCGGCCTCAGCTTAGGTCCCGACTAACCCTGAGCGGACGAGCCTTCCTCAGGAAACCTTAGATATTCGGTGGAAGGGATTCTCACCCTTCTTTCGCTACTCATACCGGCATTCTCACTTCTAAGCGCTCCACCAGTCCTTCCGGTCTGACTTCAACGCCCTTAGAACGCTCTCCTACCACGAACCACAAAGTGGTTCATCCACAGTTTCGGTAATACGTTTAGCCCCGGTACATTTTCGGCGCGGGGTCACTCGACCAGTGAGCTATTACGCACTCTTTCAAGGATGGCTGCTTCTAAGCCAACCTCCTGGTTGTCTAAGCAACCCCACATCCTTTTCCACTTAACGTATATTTGGGGACCTTAACTGGTGGTCTGGGCTGTTTCCCTTTCGACTACGGATCTTATCACTCGCAGTCTGACTCCCGAGTATAAGTACATGGCATTCGGAGTTTATCTGAATTCGGTAACCCGAGAGGGGCCCCTAGTCCAAACAGTGCTCTACCTCCATGACTCTTTACCTCGAGGCTAGCCCTAAAGCTATTTCGGAGAGAACCAGCTATCTCCAAGTTCGATTGGAATTTCTCCGCTACCCACACCTCATCCCCGCACTTTTCAACGTGCGTGGGTTCGGACCTCCAGTAAGTATTACCTTACCTTCATCCTGGACATGGGTAGATCACCTGGTTTCGGGTCTACGACCTGTTACTCATACGCCCTATTCAGACTCGCTTTCGCTACGGCTCCGCTTTTTCCGCTTAACCTTGCAACAAATCGTAACTCGCCGGTTCATTCTACAAAAGGCACGCTATCACCCATTAACGGGCTCTAACTACTTGTAGGCACACGGTTTCAGGTACTCTTTCACTCCCCTCCCGGGGTGCTTTTCACCTTTCCCTCACGGTACTGGTTCACTATCGGTCACTAGGGAGTATTTAGCCTTGGGAGATGGTCCTCCCGGATTCCGACGGAATTTCACGTGTTCCGCCGTACTCAGGATCCACTCTGGAGAGAAAGCTATTTCAACTACCGGGCTATTACCGTCTCTGGCGGGCCTTTCCAGACCGCTTCATTTATATCCTTCTTTTGTAACTCCGTATAGAGTGTCCTACAACCCCAAAAAGCAAGCTTCTTGGTTTGGGCTCTTTCCGTTTCGCTCGCCGCTACTCAGGAAATCGATTTTTCTTTCTCTTCCTCCAGGTACTTAGATGTTTCAGTTCCCTGGGTCTGCCTTCCTTATGCTATGTATTCACATAAGGATACTATCCGACTAAAGATAGTGGGTTTCCCCATTCGGAAATCTCTGGATCAACGCTTACGTACAGCTCCCCAAAGCATATCGGTGTTAGTCCCGTCCTTCTTCGGCTCCTAGTGCCAAGGCATCCACCGTGCGCCCTTCCTAACTTAACCTCTTTGACTTCTACGAAGTCCGGTTAATCTGAATCGGGTTTACCAGCGATGATAAACGTCGATTCTGTTTGAAAGATACACTTTCAGTTGATTCTCGGTTACTTGTTT
>NZ_CAUYTK010000022.1:0-4800 GCF_963575625.1 Listeria tempestatis | reverse complement strand
ACGGATTCATAGCCTGACATCGTTGTTAACGCTTTTCCAAAGCTTCCTTGTCCGAGTAAATCATCAAAACTATCGGTGAGCTTGGTTTTCCTGTCATCTAGTTTACTGCCTTCCCGTTCGACAATATCCACGGCATGATCCACATGTGATTGGGCAGTGGTGATTTGTCCCTTCATTCTGGTGACCATCGCGTTCGCCAAGATTTTCATATTTTCAGGATTGACGTCTATTTTATGCCCTTTTTCGCCTGTCAAAACAGCGCCACTCCAAACGCCAACAGGTAAATAGGCATCGGCATCAATCAAGATTTGTTCACCGTCAATATTAATCGCTTCACTATAGCCCGTGTGGTTAGATGTAAGGGTGGCAAGTAAGGGTAAGTTATTGTTTAATGTGATATTTTTACCCGGTAAACGACTCAAGTATCCCGCACTCCGTTCCCCTAGTGTTAATGGGTCATATTCGCTCATATAATTGGTAATGTCGGGATTCTTTTGCGAATACTCGCCGTCTGGCAAAATGGCAGGATTATAAGTCACACTTTTCACATCATTGTTTGATGCGACATAATTGCCGAGTCCACCGCCTAGGGAGTTTCCCCCAACGTATTTAATCGCATATTTTTTACTCATTTTCTTATAAGCTTTATCCGCCGCTTTTAGTTGATCATCAGGAATATTTCCAGGAAGCGTAGCATCGGTAATAATATCCCGCCCACTGTCTTTTTGTCCTTGTGTGCCTTGGAAAATCATGCCGACTTCGCCTGTTTTAGTGTTTTCCACAATCATATAGTCGAGTCCAGATTTGGTGCCATATTCGCCTTCTTTGACAACATATTTATTCCCGTTTACTTTTAATCTATCATAGTCGTTTGGCTCACTATAAACTATTTTCCCACTTAATTCTATGATATCTATGTCTGGCGTTTTCATATTGGTATAAACAGACATTACGTTTCCTCCTCCCTATTTATTAATATTTTTCTATTCCTTCAATCCTTACATCGTCTCCATTTGGTTGTCCTACACGGTCAACAAGAAAATTTTTATAGATAATTATATTATAGTTGCCTTTAGGTAAACCTTCTTCCTTTTTCAAGTTTTCGCCAATCTTATTGACTATCTCTTGATTTGGTAAACCTTGGCCTATATTAAAATAACGGATAGCTATATCCATCTCCTCTATCTTACTATTTTCATTTGAAAATAGAACTTGTAATTGATCAACAGAAATATTCGGGTTTTTCATATAGGCATCATAAACCGTTGTGAAATCACCACCAAGTGGAACAAAATAATAGATTTGCTCATACCCCGATGCTTGTGTTTTATCAATTGTTGCCTGATTCAAACCTTGTAAATTATTTTCTTTTGCTTCTTTTTCCGCAAAAGTGTCCAAATGCACAAATTTTTCTTTGTAGGCTTTAGCATATAAACCACTTACAATACCAGACTCTACTTTTCCTTCCTCAGAGCGAGCACTATTCAACTCCTTAGAACGTGGGTCAATCCCCACAATCACAGAAGTATGAAACTCTATCGGTTCCTCTGCTTCAACCATAACAACGGCAGCGTCTCTTGCTGGAACCACATTATTTACTTTTACATCAGTTTTATATGTATCTTTCATATATTTGATGGCTTTTTTTTTAATTTCTGCTTCATTTTTTTCAACAATATCTTTAGACTTATCACCATCAACAAAAATAAACCCTTGCCCGTCATACTCCGCAACAGGTGTTGTCCCGTCGTCTACTTTCTTTTCTTTTTCATCTGACTGTCCCATAAACGAACATCCCCCCAGTAAAATTGATACACCAATTATAGAAATGGCTACTTTTTTTCCTTTCATTACAAGGCCTCTTTTCTCTACTTAGATTAAAAAATAACTCCGCTTATGTATTTTTCTTTCAATTATAATATACCATATTTATCCATCATCATGTTGTCGATATTGTGAGTTTACTCATTAGCAGAAATTTCCTTGGTGAGACCAGGGCATTTTTATTTTTTTGAGTGGTTTATAAACTTCTTTACTTCCATTTTACAAATAATAATCTCGCCATCTTCACAATGGCACTTTTATTCAGCCTAAAATATTTCAAATGAAAACGAGAAAACGACCTTATCGCACGTAAGACCGCTTTTTGTTTACACTACTTTCGCTAAGATAGGTTATGCAACTTAAATATTTATAAATACTTTTCTTTATATCTCCGAAAAGTAGAACGGTTTATTCCAGCTTTTCGTGCTGCTTCCGCTTCACTTGCTCCTTTATTCAACAAATCAAACGCATGCTGCAAATTTTCACTGTGTTCCGTATATTTCGGTTTTTTTCCTTTATATTTGCCTGCTTCTTTGGCCAAACGGATGCCTTGTTGCTGACGTTCGATAATTCGCTTACGTTCCGATTCCGCTTGATACTTATACAACTCCATGATCAAGTTATTCAACAACAATCGTAAATTTTCGTCCTGAATCCCGTTTAGTTGAGGTAAATTTAAAACTTCTAAGGTGGCCCCTCTTTTTTTGATGTGATCCATAATTTCCGTTAAATCTTCATTATTCCTTCCCAGTCGATTTAATTCCGTAACCACCACTAAATCGCCTTCACGAATATACGCTAACATCTTTTCAAGTTCTGGTCGTTTTTTATTTTGACCACTTAATTTATCCACAAACACTTTTTGACAATGAGAAAGTTGTTCAACTTGCCGATTAATATTTTGCTCTGTGGAACTCACACGAATATACCCAATTTTTTCCATTTTGAACTCCTTTTGAAAAAGACTTTTTTAACAGTTCTATTGAACAACTGTTAAAGTTAGGTATATCAATAATTTATCAACTGTTCAATAGAGTATACCCTATTGGCACTTAAATTATTTCCTTATTTAAGAAACATTGAATGTTTTCTCTTGTAAATTCTTCAAAAGTACGTGGACTTCTCCTCAATAATTTAAAAAAATCATTCGTCACCCATTCAGCTGTTCCCATTCTTGTCATGAAGTACAAAGCAAGTGAAAATTCTAATTTTTATGATTTTCAGTATAATCCCAACACCTCATTACTAGAGCGTACAGGACGAATAATAAAAATGTGTAAATTCACCAAAAGAAAGAGAATATTAGCGTTAATATTCAGAATTTCGTCACATTATATAAAACGCTTTCATGATATGCTAATAAGGAAATTAGTAATCCGTCCAAATATTATAAAAAAAGGAAGTGTTCACACATGTTAAGTCCTCTCTTCACATTTGCTGAATACCATATTAAAGACATTGTTGCACAATGGATGGTGACCACCTATGTAAACTCGGAAGAATACGCAAAAAGGAAGTTTATTCCTGGTTTTATGGATGAAGTCGAACGGGAAGCCACATGGTTACTACGCCATATTTTAAAACAAACTCAAAAAGGGGACGCCATTGATTACCAATTAGTGGAAAATATTGGGGAAGATCGAAAAGAAATGGGCACAAGTCAAACCGAATTCATCCACTCTTGTTCCAATTTATGTCATATCCTGTTGCGTTATGTCCAACAAGCAGTAGATACACAGCAAATTACTCCCTCTCAAGAAGAGTATCAAACTTTTCAACGAGATGTCCATGCGATTTTTCGACAAGTTTGTCTGCACGTAGGAAAAGGATATACATCGAATTAATCAGTCCATCCCAAAAAACCTTTCTCGTTTGTCAATTATGAATTTACCCTAAATGGATATTTTTTATTCATAGGATAATGAAATTTTCAAAGTCCACTTTTTATGTTTTTATTTAATGAAAATACTGTTGAAAAATGTGCAAAAAGAGTCAAAAAGAGGAGTATTCAGAAATGGAGTCATTTTCTGATTATCCTACTTTTATTTTTTCGCTAAAAAAACGATCAAAAGATTACTTAGCCTTTTGATCGTTTCTTTTTAGCCTTTTATTGGAAAGAAAACATACATGTGTAACAGGAAAAATATTTTTACGCACACTTACCTAAAATGAAGGAAATCATTTATTTCTTACGCCAAAACAACAAACTACTCGCTACGAGAAAAGCTAATCCTGCAAGTCCAGTTGGTAATGAAGAGCGATCTCCTGTTTTTGGAAGTACTGTTTTTTCGGAAGCTCGTGTAGATATTGTCATGTCTGGCTGAACCACAATCGGTTGGGGCGTCACTGGATTTACAATCGCCTTCACGATGACTTTACGTGTAAACATCGTACTGTTCCCATCGCTATCTGTCACTTGGTAAATCACTGTGTACGTTCCTGGAACATTTATATTTACATTGCTAGATAAAACCACAATTTGAGCCGTTAAATCCCCATCTTCTTTATCCATCGCCTGTAAATCGTCCATCACATCAAACAAATCGCCTTGAGTTAATGTGACCGTGTCTTTTCCTGTTATAACAGGCGCTTCAGTTACGATGACTGTGCGTGTGAACATAGCTTTATTTCCGTCACTATCCATGACCTCATAGGTTACTTTATAAGTGCCAGAATGACTGGTATCCACATTATTAGATGTCACTTTCATCTCATTAGTGAGGTCTCCATCTTCTTTGTCCGTTGCTTGCATTGTGCTCATTGGATCAAAATCCGCATTTGGATTTAGACGTGTTTCTTCTTCTCCCGTGATGATTGGTGCTTCTGTCACAATAACGGTACGGGTAAATGTCGCTTGATTACCATCACTATCTGTTACACTGTATAGCACCTCATAGGCGCCTGGCTGGCTAGTGTCAACAGGGTTATCCACCACTATAATATCACCAGTGAGGTCCCCGTCTTCTTTATCCGTTG
>NZ_CAUYTK010000021.1:0-5429 GCF_963575625.1 Listeria tempestatis | reverse complement strand
CAAACGTCCTAAGACGCCGACAGTGCTTCGGTCTCGTGGGTTTGGCACCCAATGGGTTATGAGGGGTTCGAACCCCCCGACCCGCTGATTGTGATAATTAGTGGATTTTGTGGATGGCTTTATAGGTTTAGGAATTTTTGAGTATTCAACATTCCTAAGAGTCCAATATAAAACTCCCTTTTAATTTAAAAATTATCATGCATATCATATTCTAAAAGGAGTTTTTATATTGTTAGGATTCAATTGTAGTTCGTTCAATGAAATTGTCTTTAAAAGTCATCCTAGCCGAGCGCCTTCTAGCTCACTTAAAGAAAAATTCATGCTAAAACAATAGACTCTTGCTGTCTTATTGTACCGTTATCTTTGTTACATTTATTAATCATTAATATTTTTTCATCAAGACCATATTTATAAACGACTTTTTTCTTATTTTGTACTCTTTTGTCATGATAATGAAAACAGCCATTGTGTCACTTCTAATTTACAATTCTCCTGACTCTGCAAGCTCATCAATTAGCTTTTTTTCAAATGAATCTAAACGTGTATATTCTTTGAGGGAGGTTAAATCAATTCCCAAGTTTTTTAAAGTTGCTAAGGCAAAATCTCCAACTGTATAAAACCCTAACATTTTATCTTCAAGTGTTTGCCCTCTTCTGCTAGAAATGTTAATAAGTGCTTGAACTATAGATGGGTTAGTGATTTTTTTATCAACAATCTCATGCATCGTGTTGTAAAGTACGATGGCATTACCTGTATTAAGATAGTTTTCTAAATCGTCTAGCCCGTATTGACCATTATTAAGCTTTTCAATTATTGTCATATTAATCTCCTCACTTCAAATGATTTGTGATGTGTTGCCTTTCGACCAGATAGTTTTCGAATAGTTGATTCGCAATATCTTTTCTCCCTATACTATCAGCCCAATGTATTTCTTGCATATATGCATCAAATTCCATTTTGAGCCGCGCTTTGGTTTGGAATTGTATCTGCATGCCAGGAAAACCTCCATTAACATCATCTAATGCATGCTGATACTCATGTTTAAGTGCGCTTAATGATGCATTTTTATCGATAATCACTTTCCCAGCGACTCCGCCTTTAGGATTAGGTGCATATGCCATTACACCATCTCGATAAGATATTGAAATGCCTTTTTCCTCTAGGTCATTTATTAAGGCTGTCCATTCTTTGGGGTGGGACACAGGTCCTGATCCGTATAAATCATAAAAAGGATCCGCGTTTTTATTGAAGGTTGTTTTTATTTCTTTAATATCAAAGGTTTTGCTAAACTTAGCTAACCCAAGCACAGGAGCCCCGTACTGCGTCAAAACAAGCGTACCATCTAATAGCCGCTGTCCGTCACTAACATGTTTCCCTGATACTGCATCCACGCCATAAACAGCACGATAAAATGAACCCACGTCAAGCACTTCACGGAAAACTGTCTCACTCTGCCAATAAATCATTTGTTGATTTACAAAATCAAGTGTAGCCTCTGTACTCATTTTACCATCAATCATTATGAAACCAGCATGATTTCCTTTTGGAATGTTTGGCGTTAGTCCGATTTCTTCAATTTCTTTTATCTTATCATCGATTTTTTGCTGGTTCGCATACATTTTAGTGAGCTGGCTGAACGACGCAGGATTTAATTTTTCGAGATGATACATGCCCGTTTTACCTTCAAACTTAAGATTTTGCTGTATGTTATCCAGTTGAATAGAACCCCCCCGAAGAGGGCTACAAAACCTAAACTTTATTTAAATGCTAAGTCTGAAAAGCTCTCCATCTGAGTTATGACTTCCCCTTTTGCCGAGATATAACTTTCAGAATAGCTTGTGTAGCTCCCCGTGGGGTCTTTAGCTAAGTTGACAAATTTCAGAAGGCTGTCGTAGTATTCTTCCACTTTAGCGAAAGTGGCTTCGTTCTCGCTCGTCACGTTTTCTTTGAGTAGTTTAAAAGTAGTTTCTACAGACTTTTTCTCCTCTTTGATGCTGGCGGTCTTGCCGTTATCTTCGAAGAGTTTACGCTGCGCGGAGATAGCTTCGCTAAATTCTGTATATTGTTCTTGCCCGACCTGTGCTCCCGAATCCTCATAAATAGTCTCTTCCCAAATTTTAAGGTATTGGTCCCCCACATCCTCGGCACTTGATGCTAACGCATTTCCATTTATAGCTAAAGTCTCCATGCTAGTCTTAAATATTTTTTGCTTCTGTTTCGTCAGCTTCGCTTTTTTAGCTTGAGCCTCGATTTTTTTATCGCGGTCGACTTTTATTTGGTATTGGTTGTACGCAAATAAAGAGACGCCGCCTAAGAAAATTAGTAAAAGAACACTAGCCATGATTACTATAATTTTTTTTGAAACCTCGATTTTCATTTCCATCCCTCCGTTTTTTTCATTAATATACATTTCCAAAATTCTATTTTATCAGGTAACAGAATATTTGTAATTCGCATATCAGTCACAAACGGGGAATTTTTGTGCCCTTTGCCCAAAATTATAAGTATTCAATGAAGCATTTAGGTAATCCGAGGTCAGAAATAAACCCGAATATATCCATATTGGGGTTTATTTGATATAACATTAATAACCGTATTTCATGACGACAATTCAATTATTTTCCTTTATAATGAATTTATAACTAACTTTAGACGGGGGAATAGGGATATGACACAAATAAAAGTTAATAGAGAAAAAATGATGAATCATGCGGCTGAACTTGGAGATAGCGTCTCAGGAATGAGCCGTCTTGCAAAAAGAAATAATGAGATGGCTTACACTCAATGTAAATCTATGACCAATGGTCAGGAGGCATTACTTAATTTAATGAACAGTATAGATTTGTTTGGAAAAGTCGTGCAAGAAGACGCTACTCGAATCAAACAAATCGGAGAAGCTTACGCCGCTATGGATCGAGAAGCTGGTCAGAAAATGCAATTGGAGGTACGCTAAGATGGAACCGAGAAGCGTGGAAATTCATCTAGCATTACAACAATTAAAGCGAAAGAAGGAGCAACAAGAAGACAATCTATACACTATAAAACAACGACAAATACAGCTAGAATACACGGAAATTGAGCTTCGGCACATCGAACGCGAGAAAGAAAATCTTATTGCCCAAGCTCACGATGTATGGCGCGGTAATCACGGCAGAAGTGTGGCTCATGATGCGGAAGATGTAGCACATGACAGTTGGAAAAAATTATACAAACACATCGAAAGCACGCGGGAAAAGCTACGACAAGAACAGAAAACTGTTCAATCTAGCTTATCTCAAATGGAAGAAGAACGGAAACTGTTACACAAGGAGCTGATTTTATGACTCGCATCGATATTGCTGAGGTTACTCATTTCTCACACCAATTACGTGCATCGAATCAGGAACTAAAGCAATATATAAACGCCGTGAAACAAACTGTCATCACTTATATTAATGATACATCGATTAGTGGGGACGCCATCGCTAGCTCAAAAGAGTACTATGCGGGTGCCTATTTTCCGTTATGTGCATCCATCAAACAAGCTCTCGATTTAAGCGAAAGGAAGATGCAAAAATATATTACAGACTTTCATTCTCAAGTGGATTTCTCCCCAAATTCTAGACTTGACGCAGATGGTATTCATGATTTAAATCAAAAAATCATAGGCTTCGAAAATCGCCTTGAAAATATTACGTCAGAATTATCAGCTATTAACGGAACAGGATATGCTTCCGAGATAAATTATTTAGCCTCCCAAATTTTTGAAGCACATAAAAAAGAAGATATACTGAACAAATTTATGGATTTCGAGCAGAGTCATGGAAATTTCTTTTATGAAGTTGGAGAATTAGCAAATTATATTAAACAGGCACTGGATAACATACAGCAAAATCTTAAGTTTGACGGTAAAACGGGCATGTATCATCTCGAAAAATTAAATCCTGCGTCATTCAGCCAGCTCACTAAAATGTATGCGAACCAGCAAAAAATCGATGATAAGATAAAAGAAATTGAAGAAATTGGACTAACGCCAAACATTCCAAAAGGAAATCATGCTGGTTTCATAATGATTGATGGTAAAATGAGTACAGAGGCTACACTTGATTTTGTAAATCAACAAATGATTTATTGGCAGAGTGAGACAGTTTTCCGTGAAGTGCTTGGCGTGGGTTCATTTTATCGTGCTGTTTATGGCGTGGATGCAGTATCAGGGAAGCATGTTAGTGATGGACAGCGGCTATTAGATGGTACGCTTGTTTTGACGCAGTACGGGGCTCCTGCGATTGGGTTAGCTAGATTCACAACAAGGTTTTCTCCAAATGAGATAATAAGTGCAAAGTTCGCTAGTTCAGATAAATTAATTTTCCACTTCAATAAACATAAAGCTGAATTTGGAAATGCTTATATCACTTCTGAAGATTATCTAATTGGGGCTCAAAATGTTATGAAAACTGGTATTAAAGTCGAGTATAATTATAAACAAGAGATACGTACTGGCTATGTAAAATTCATGAAAAATAGTAGCCTGACTAACTTCAATGATGTTCCTATTAAAAGTTATGCAAAATTTGAGTTTGTCGGCACTAATAACTTTGGAGAAATAACCACTTACCACGTTGAAAGCGGGAAAAGCTTCTGGAAAATGCTTAATGGTGTCAATATTCCTGAAATTAATCCAGTTAAATAGGAGATGATTTACTAATGTTACTAAATGCAACCGTTATAAACTTTAGCGCTAACATTGAAGAAGAAATTACTGTTAAAATCAACGATATTGAAATAACCTGCTTTATCGGCTACTGCCCTATTAAAATATCGCTTGGCGAATCCTATCCAGTAGAGCTTAGTTTTTTTGTTATTGATAGTTTAGATGTAAAGCCACAGCCAGAAGGTGAGAAAATAACCGAAATTGTAAAACTAGAAAATGCTAGGTACTTATTGAAAGGATTCCTATCACCTGATGGTAACTTAAATGTGGGTTTTAATATTAAAGATGAGATTCTGGAAGGTTATCAGTTTCTCTTTGGAGAATACGTAGAACTAGAAATTGATAGAATGACTATTGATTTTGGCTAGAATGGCTATTAAAGACAATGGCAATTTTGTTGATCGAACTACAATTGAATCCTAACAATATAAAAACTCCTTTTAGATTACTACTAAAGGGAGTTCTTTACTGAAAAAGTCGCTCAAAAAAAGCTGTTTCTGCAAGGCTTTTTACTTGTGTTTAACAGACAGCCAGTGTGGATAAGCAAAAACAAATATTAAAAAAACATCACTAAAATCCTTCAATATAATATTTTAAATGATGTAAAGGAAATAAATCATGAAAACAGGTGTCGTTACAAAATACCCAAGAAGATGAAATAAAAATAAGACCGCAAGCCCTGTCTTCCAAACGTCCTAAGACGCCGACAGTGCTTCGGTCTCGTGGGTTTGGCACCCAA
>NZ_CAUYTK010000020.1:0-7962 GCF_963575625.1 Listeria tempestatis | reverse complement strand
TAGTGTCAACAGGGTTATCCACCACTATAATATCACCAGTGAGGTCCCCGTCTTCTTTATCCGTTGCTTGCATTGTGCTCATTGGATCAAAATCCGCATTCGGATTTAAACGTGTTTCTTCTTCTCCCGTGATGATTGGTGCTTCTGTCACAATAACGGTACGGGTAAATGTTGCTTGGTTTCCATCACTATCTGTTACACTGTATAGCACCTCATAGGTGCCTGGCTGGCTAGTGTCAACAGGGTTATCCACCACTATAATATCACCAGTGAGGTCCCCGTCTTCTTTATCCGTTGCTTGCATTGTGTTCATTGGATCAAAGCTCGCATTCGGATTTAACCGTGTGGGGCTTTCCCCGATAATCACAGGACCTTCTTCCACTATGACGGTGCGAGTGAACGTCGCTTGATTCCCGTCGCTATCTGTGACTTCATATAGCACTTCATAGGTACCAGGTTGGCTGGTATCCACATTATTGCTCACCACTTGGATTTGGGCAGTTAAGTCGCCGTCTTCTTCATCTTGCGCGGTCATCGTACTCATCGGATCAAAGTCCTCATTCGGTTGAAGAATGGTTTCTTCTTCACCGGTAATTGTAGGTATTTCGTTACTTGTCACAGCCACAGAACTATCTATTCCATCTGCTGTATACGTATCGTCATTAAAGTTCTCATCATTATATGTCACGCTCGTATCTGGTGTGGCCACATCGGTCACTTCTGCACCTATTAGTGGAATCACAACATCTATCGATATATCTTTTTTGATTGTGCCTGTTTTGAAGGTTAAGGTTCGTGTCGCCGCATCATAATTTTCATCCGTCACCACTGTATTCGCGGAAGACAACGTTCCGAGTGTATACGTGAGCTCTACCGGAATTTTCACAGAGAATGTATTGTTTGCAGCAGGCATCCCTCCCACATTTGTCGCGTGGATGGTATAGTTCACGCTCTTTCGCATCTTGGTGCTTGGTGCAGAGAAGGTCCCTGCCACATCAAGTATGGACTGCGTTGCAAATTGGATGTTGTCCAGCAAATTGCCTATTGCCTCGTTTCCTCCAGCTGCACTCACTGATCTAAATTGAAACCTTGTGCTTGTTTGACCTATTGGAATCGTATAACTTCCTGTATACAGTCCCCATGCGTCATTTCCATCAACCATCTCCGCTTGTTGGATCATTGCATTGCCAGGTTCCCCAAATTCAACAACGGCCGTATCTACTCCAGATTTCCCTCTATGATAAACTTGCCAGCGTACTTTTTCTCCTGGCGTTGTCGGAATATCTTGATACAAGGCACTTACCTCATATGCATTTAGTTCCGCCCATTGCGTACCCGATTGAGCAGTTATTCCAGCTAAATTATTTTTCTGTAACTCAATTTGGTTGTCACTTGCGGTGGTTTGCCAACCAGGCACAGTACTTGCATCAAAAGTTTGCCAGTTAGCAGACCTCGTTACTGTGGGGGTTTCAAAATCCCCATTTTCTAAGGCAATAACACTCCCTACTTTCGCCTTAACCTTTGGTGCTTCGCTACTTGCAGCTTGAACATGAACGCCCTCTTTTTCGAACGCTATTGAAGAAATAGTTAATCCACTTGCCAAAAACACCACCATTGTAGCTTTAAAACCTTTTTTTACTCTCTGCCTATTTTCTCCTTGTTTACATACCTTCATGAAAATCCCCCAATTCAAACTCTGATACCATTAAAATTTGTACCCATCTATTTAACAAAAAGTTTTACATACAATACCATCTTAACTATATGATTTTCCAAGCGAATACCACCATATTCTTTTATTAGCCTTCCCTCTTACTAATCAAATAAACATCGACTTGGATATATACTAATAAAATAGACACTTCCACTCAAATTTTTTATTATCAGTTTGGATTGTACATACTTCCCTTTATTTTGGAATGAAAATGGACTGTTATAAGTATTAAACCGATCTGCTAATAGCGTTTTTTCCATATATTTGATACCCTAATTTACACAACAATAAACGGCAAAAGACCATCATTCCCGCTTGTCAATTTATGGCATACCCTATTTTTACACCTAACAAGTTTTCATTATGTAATAAAATAGTGATAAGACCGCTTTTTGTTTGCGCTACTTCTGCTAAGATGCGTTATGTCAACTGAATGTTTATGCGCAGAGAAGAGTTCACGACCAAGGTCCAAAAGTTTGTGAATAAACCTGATTTTCACTTCGAACAACTGGAATCTGCGAAAGGCGTTAGACTTTTTGCTCTCCCTACCCCTGTTTAATCAATCTATAAAAGAATTTCTGAACTTAAAATTTTGTGGTTCTTTTTATTAAATAGACTTATTTTAAGTTATTAATATAAGGCTGTTTTAAGCGCTTCTTCCATCATTTCATTAAAACTTTCAAAAATTTCTATGATTTCTCCACCTGGCTTATCAATGATTTGGTACTCACGACTATCATTATTCCACAGATACCAAGAGAGATCATCATGCGCATAAAATAAATAATTTTGATGTTCTTCTGCATCATACCAAGCACTGTTATTAAAAATAATGTCTAAATTAGTATTTGAAGGACTAACTCCGTAAAAATACAAGCCATCATAATTGACTCCATTAACTAATTGTAACGAATCTATATACTCCTGAAGTGGCACCTTTGCTCCTAATTTTTTGTTTACCCATTGTTTAAATTCTTCAATATCTGTTTCAGAATAGCCTTTATTTAATTTGATATCATAGTATTTATGTAAATTAACTTCTAGTTGCTGAACCGTTTCTTCCAATATTACTAACACCTACTTTCTCTAGGATTAAGTTGTTTTGAAATTGAAAACATTGCACTCACTGAACTCATTCAAACTATCTTTTTCCTCCGCAAAGAAGATCCTTATGATAATGAAATGGTGGAGTCTTTTTACAAAACATTAAAGCGAGAAGCACTACCGCCTACACCTTACTTAACTAAGGCACAGGCTTGATTATAACTCACAAATTATCTGGAAACGCACTATAATTACAAACAAATTCATTCTAGTTTAAACTTTCAAACACCAATTGAATTCGAACATATTCACAAATTCGCTTAATTCTAATCTCTACTTTTTGGTTGACAGTCCGGCGCAGACGTACGTTAAAAAAGAACCGGAAACCAAGTAATCCTCATTTTTAAGAAAGGCATGATTTTCGGTTCTATTATTTTTTAACCTAGCATTATTTTAATAAACTTTATAAGACTGACCTGTTTGGGCACCGTGAACACTCTTTTCAAAGGCGCGTGCTGCTCGGTCAGCGGGAACTGGAACGAATCCTTCAAAAAAAGGCTCTAAATTCCCAAATGATTCCTCAAGGACATTCGGGCTCACCGTATTAATCCGAATCCCCCGTGGCATTTCAATTGCAGCAGATTTTGCAAAGGCGGTTACCGCCCCGTTCGCCATTGCGGCCGATGCACCTTGCCTAATTGGGTCCTCCATCATAATTCCCGTTGTCAGTGTGAAACTTCCACCATCATTAATATAATCAAGCCCGAGCAAAACAAGGTTAATTTGCCCCCCAAGCTTGCTTCGTAATGTTTGTTCATTTTTTTCCGGCGTTAATTCTGTGAGCGGCGAAAAAACAGCACTTCCCGTGGCACTTACAACCGCATCAATTTTCCCTATTTGATTATACATTTCGCGAATGCTATCTGGCTCCGTAATATCAACATGAATTTCTCCGCTATGCCGCCCAGCTGTAATTACGTCATTTTTCTTTGAAAGGCGAGTAAAAACCGCTTTCCCTAGCGTTCCGTAGGCACCAATTAGTAGTATTTTCATAAAAACACCTCATTTCAAATGATACGACAAGTATAACACCTCTTTTGGACAAAAGTTTATTTTTTGTTTTTCTCACCCGCATTCGATTGGAATAAATCCACCAATTTTTTAAGCACACGCGGAACTTTTACGCCCATCTGAACAAAATTTTCCAAAATCGAAATTAACTCATTAGCAAGATAGAAAAAAACAACCGCATCGCGCACCAAGTTTTTATTTCCCGTAACGAGATCTGCCTGATGTGAAATGGCTACCAAAATAAAAATAGCTAGTTTACGCACAATATTTTGAAAGCCTAATCTGCTCCGTAAATTCCCTTGAAAACTAGCTGAAAGTAAGCCTACCACATAATCGAACACGGTGAATATAAGTAAAACTTGTATCAAAACACTCCGCTCTCCGAAGAAAAATACGATTACTTGAGGAATATTTTGAACTAAATCATTCATAAACATCCTTCTCTCTATACACAAAAATGCCATTTATTTTTCAGTTCGAGCATTACTTTATCTGAAGGTCAAATGGCATTTTAATTTATTTAAATCTACTCGAGTAGAGTATTTAACGCAGCTTTTTAAGTCATCGGCGAGATTGGACTTTTCTTAAATGCTTCTTGAAATGAGCCCTACCGACTTTTTCCATAAATAAAATGTTCGCCTGGAAACTCCTATTTCTTCATAAATCTGCTTATCCGTTTGAACTTGCTTTCTCGCCAAGTATTCTTCAGAAGAAAAAAGCAACATTTTCTGTTCCACTGTTAAAAAACCTTTCTTACTATCTCCAAGCGCTTCTAAGTATTCCAACTCATACAATAATTTCCGTCTATCCCGTTCACTTATAGGCTCTTCCAATCGCCAAATAATCGTTCGTTGTCGATTTCTCAGTTCCATTTTCTCCATTTAAACCACCTCTTCGTCACCAATTTGGTGCTTTTTATTCTAAAAAAATATTCAATTTTATCTGATATAGCTATTATAGCACCATTTTGGTTACATGTAAACAAATTGATGCAAAATAATATATAAAGTTTCCAAAAAGGTAACACTAATGATATACTAAAGGCATCATATAACGAGGAGCAAAGGAGCCATGGAATTAAATAAATATGTTGGAAGTAAAATTAAATACTTTCGCGAGGAGAAAGGCTTAAGTCAAGAAGAGCTTGCCAAACATTTACACACAACAAGGCAAACGATTAGTCGCTATGAAAATGGTGAAAGAAAAGCCAACCAAGACGTCTTATTTGAGCTTGCTAAAATTTTCAATCAAACAATAGACGCCTTTTTCCCTCCAAGAGGTCAAGAAGCAAAAGATGAGCGCCTAATGACGATTGCTGCTCATTTAGATGATGATGTTACCGACGAGGAATTGCGAGATATTCTTGCTTACATCGAAATGAAAAAACAACTTCATCGCGGGAAGTGAAATTATGTTCGAAGATCTGGTGAATGATTACCAAAATAAAGTAACCATAAAAGAAGAAAAGATGCCTAGCAAATTGCCTGGCTTATATATTAACGGGACCATCTTAATTGACAGCAAAAAAACAGATGCCGAAAAGCGTTGTCTTTTAATCGAAGAACTTATGCACTGGAAGTACACTTACGGCAACATCGTAAATCAAAAAGAAATAAGTAATCGAAAACAAGAAATTTTTGCGCGGCGGCGCGGCTATGAAGAGCTTATTCCCCTTGAAGATATTATTAGCTGCTTCTACAAGGGATTTAGGCAATATTTTGAAGTAGCTGAGCATCTCGGCGTGACCGATGAATTTCTAATTCAAACGGTTGCTTTCTATCGCGAAAAATACGGACCTATGTATAATTATAAAAATTACTTTATTAATTTTGGTAACACGATTGATGTTTACCGTAAATACTAATTCTATTTGGATGTTTCATGTGAAACATATTTAGCATATCGTTTTTCATTACATCACCATCTGAAAGGATTTATTTATGAAAAAGCCTAGTCAAGACGAAATTAAGTTTACCTTAATTTTTTTAGCTGACCCGAACTTTAATATTTTTGTTCTTCAAGACGAATTTTTTATCCAAAATCCGCAATATAAATTAACTTTAACTTCATTTTTCTACACCGTTTTTTGGCTTGAATTTAATGAATATGTTACGCGGCGCACCTATACACGCCTAAACGAAAAACGCTATAAGCTTACGGAAAAAGGACATGCTCTTTTACGAGATTTTAGACAGAATAAAGAGGGGGATTCTAGGCATGGGTAAGGAAAAGCTTGATTTACTTCGTCAAGTCGCCTACAAATACTATATTGAAGGAAAGAATCAGGAAACAATTGGGAGCGAGCTGAACATTTATCGTACAAGTGTTAGTCGTATGTTAAAGCAGGCAAAGGAATCTGGCATTGTAGAAATAAAAATTCACGATTTTGATGAACAGATTTACGAACTCGAAACGGAGCTCAAAGAAACTTTTAACTTGAAGTATGTTCGAATTGCACACACGGAACCCCATTTTTCAAATAAAGAAAAAGAAGAAAATTTAGCAAAAATGGCTGCTAGTACGATCAAAAATATGATTAAGCCTAACGAAACAATTGGCGTGGCATGGGGTGAAACGCTTGGAAATGCGATTTCAAAAATTGATAATCGACGAAAAACACTAGCCACATTTGTACCAATTGTGGGCGGTCCAAGCCATGTACACTCTCGCTTCCATGTGAATACGCTTGTTTATGAGCTAGCAAGAAAATTTGGCGGGAATAGTTTATTTGTTAATGCAACAGTTGTGCAGGAAACGAAACAGCTAAAAGAAGGGATTATTCATTCTCAATATTTTCAGGAATTAAAATCGAAGTGGGATAAACTGGATGTCGCGATTGTTGGTATTGGCGGACTTTTGTCCGAAAAAACAAGTAAGTGGCGTGATCTTTTATCCCCAGAAGACTACGAGGAACTGCGCCTTCGCGAAGCATGCGGAGATTCGTGTTGCAATTTCTTTGATATAGACGGCAAAATTTTACGTGGTGACCTTTATGATCGAACCATTAGCATCGGCCTTGAAAATTTAAAAAATGTTCCAACTGTCCTTGGCATTGCTAGATCAAAACGAAAAAGCCGCGCTATTTTAGCAATGCTCAAAAAGGGATACATAAACGCTCTTGTCACTGATGATGAAACGGCTAAGTTCATTTTGAAGCATGCAAAAAACTAGTTTGCACAAATGTGCAAACTAGTTTTTTTGACATCACATCTCGCTCGGTTTCGTCCGCTTTTAACCTAGAAGAAAAAAACAAATACTTTTTTCAAGCTTATTTTTGCTAAAATGGGGGCAAAAGGAGTGATTTTAATGGAATTTATGCTTGATACTGCTAATTTGGAAACGATTAAACGTTACGCGCGAAATTTACCTCTTGCTGGCGTTACTTCCAACCCTTCTATTATAAAAAAGGAGGGTGAAATCGAATTTTTTGCGCATATGAAGGAAATCCGAACTATCCTTGACCCAACTGCATCCCTACACGTCCAAGTGGTTGCAACGGACTACGAGGGAATGATGCGAGACGCCGAAGCAATTTTGAGCCGTATTGATGACCAAGTTTTTATTAAAGTTCCTGTTACTGAATTAGGTTTGCGTGTCATTAAAGAATTGCGCGCCAAAAAAATTAATGTGACAGCAACCGCCATTTACTCAAAAATCCAAGCCTATTTAGCAATCTCGGCAGAAGCCAATTACATCGCACCTTATTTTAACCGCATGGAAAACCTGAATATCAATCCACGAGAGGCCATCTCAGAAATGAGCGCCGCAATTGAACGCACAAACAGCGCGACCAAAATTTTAGGTGCGAGTTTTAAAAATGTTAACCAAGCGAATTCAGCTTTAGAATGCGGCGCCCATGCTGTCACATTAGGTGCTGATATTTTTGAACAAGCGTTTGAAATGCCTTCAATTGGTAAGGCTGTTACGGATTTTACCAATGACTGGGAAGCTGTGTTTGGGAGAGCATCTACTATATCGACGATTTCCTAGTAAGAAAAAGAGCTGAATTTCGTTTTTTCAGCTCTTTTTATTTTGAGTATTAAAGGTTGATAAAATAAATAAGACCGCAAGCCCTGTCTTCCAAACGTCCTAAGACGCCGACAGTGCTTCGGTCTCGTGGGTTTGGCACCCAA
>NZ_CAUYTK010000019.1:0-25155 GCF_963575625.1 Listeria tempestatis | reverse complement strand
GTCCTATGAATTGATTGGTGAAACATCTGTTTCATCGCTTTTTCATCTTCGTTTTGTTCAGTTTTCAAAGGTCACATCGCCGCTTTCAGCAACTCTTATATCTTACACCAGTCAGTATGTAAAGTCAACACTTTTTTATTTCTAAAAAACTTTTTCAACACTCCATACGTTTGGCTGGAACGTTTATAAATATACCATGTTTCAAAAGGCTTTGCAAGCATATTTACAAAACTTTTTCCTCATAGAAAAATTTGTTTTTTACTGAAAATTAGTTCCATTTCGACTTTAGAAAAAGCTTGTAGCATTAAATGCTACAAGCTTTTTTTAGTCTCTATGTTTCATAGTAGGGAATAATAGAACATCTCTAATTGATGGCGCATTTGTTAATAGCATGATTAAACGGTCCATGCCGATTCCTAAACCGCCAGTTGGTGGCAAGCCTTGTTCAAGCGCTACAAGGAAATCATCGTCCATTTCGTGCGCCTCGTCATTTCCTTGTTCGCGTTCGATTAGTTGGGATTCGAAACGGGAGCGTTGGTCAATCGGGTCATTTAACTCCGAAAAGGCATTTGCGTGTTCCCGTCCGACAATAAAGAGTTCAAATCGGTCGGTGAAACGACTGTCAGTTTTACTCATTTTAGCCAAAGGAGAGATTTCAACTGGATGCCCGTATACGAACGTTGGTTGAATGAGCTTTTCTTCAACGAAAGTTTCGAAAAATTCGTTAAGAATGTGGCCATAAGTCATGTGTTCTGTGATTTCAACATTGTGTTTTTTCGCAAGTTCGCGCGCTTCTTCAGTTGTAGCATTCCACAAATCGACACCAGCATATTCTTTGACCGCATCCGCCATATGGATTCGCGTCCAGCCTGGCGCTAATTTCACTTCATGGTCGCCGTAAGTGACCGTTGTTCCACCTGTTGATTTTTCCGCCACATAGGATACAAGTCCTTCGACTAAGTCCATCACATCTTCAAAATCCTCGTATGCCGCATAGGATTCGAGCATTGTGAATTCCGGGTTATGACGCGTTGAAATTCCTTCGTTACGGAAAACTCGGCCAATTTCGTAGACTTTGTCCATACCTCCTACGATAAGGCGTTTTAAGTGGAGTTCAAGTGCAATGCGCAAATACAAATCCATATCAAGTGCGTTGTGGTGCGTTGTGAATGGTTTTGCTGCTGCCCCACCAGCAACTGTGTGCAAGACTGGCGTTTCAACTTCAAGATACCCTTGCTCATCTAAATAGTCACGAGTATATTTCAGGATTTTACTACGCATAACAAAACGCTTTTGGCTTTCTTCATTTGTAATGAGGTCTAAATAGCGTTGGCGGTATCTTTGCTCAACATCTTTCAAGCCGTGGTATTTATCTGGAAGCGGGCGAAGCGCTTTTGTCAGCATCATAAAATCCGTTGCTTTAACCGAAAGTTCTCCAGTATTCGTGCGAAAAACTGTTCCTTTTACACCGATAATGTCCCCTAAATCCGCTAGTTTAAAGATTTCATAAGTTTCCTCGCCAATATTATCTTTACGGATGTATATTTGAACTTGGTGGAAACGATCTTGAATGTGTGCGAAACCGACTTTCCCTTTTACGCGTTTTGTCATGATTCGTCCCGCGACAGAAACTTCGATATTCGCTTCTTCTAGGTCTTCCTTTGATTTGTCCTTGTATTTCACTTCCATTTCTTCCGGGCTAATGGAACGGACAAATTTTTCACCAAAGGGGTCGACACCGATATTTCGCAAAGTATCAACTTTTTCACGGCGAACGATTAACTGATCATTTAATTCTTCGTGGTTTTCGTGAGTCATATCATGACACTCCTATCCTTTTCATTATAAACAGATGATTTCATTATACGCTTATTTAACCCTATTTTTCCACCCTAATTATAGAAAAAGTTGACACAAATTTGCGTGTCAACTTTTAAAAGCGGAATTAAGAAGGCTTAATGAGGTTCTTTTCTTCATATTGATTTACAAAATCAAGTAAGATTTTTTCCATTTCTACCTTTTCAGTCGCCTGATTCACCGCAACTTTCGCTCGAGTACTACCGCGCGCACCTTTTAAATAATACGCGGCATGTTGGCGAAACTCACGGACAGCGATATTTTCACCTTTAAGGGCGATTAGTCGGTCCAAATGAAGTAATGCCGTTTCAATTTTTTCACGCGGTTCTGGTTCAGGCATGAGTTCCCCAGTTTCCAAATATTTAACTGTACGATAAATCATCCACGGGTTACCAAGTGCGGCACGACCAATCATAACGCCATCAGCACCAGTTTCCTCAAGCATTCTCTTTGCATCTTCTGGCGTTTTCACATCACCATTTCCCATAAATGGAATTTTGATGGCTTTTTTCACATCGCGCAAAATATCCCAATTTGCAACGCCTTCGTACATTTGTACACGCGTACGCCCGTGCATAGCAATTGCCGCGGCGCCGGCGCTTTCAGCAGCCAAGGCATTTTCTACAGCAAAAATATGCTCATCATCCCAGCCAATTCGCATTTTCACGGTAACAGGTTTGTCGATAGCCCCCGCAACAGCTTTTACCATATCATGCACTTTGTTTGGATCAAGTAGCCATTTGGCGCCTGCCTCACATTTAATAATTTTATTAACCGGGCAGCCCATGTTAATGTCAATAATGTCTGCTGTTGTGTTTTCTGCGACAAATTTTGCAGCTTCTACAAGCGTTTCTTTGTCACCACCAAAAATTTGCAAGCTGAGCGGTTTTTCTTTTTCATCTATATAGAGCATATCAATCGTTTTCTTGTTACGGTACTCAATACCCTTGCCGCTAATCATTTCGCAACACACTAGGCCCGCACCAAATTCTTTCACTGTAAGTCTAAAAGCGGAGTTTGAGATTCCGGCCATCGGAGCAACGACTACACGATTTTTAATCTCCACATCACCAATTTGAAACATGCTTTTAAAGCCCCTTTCTCTTTCCTTTTTCATACGCTAGTGTTATGTTAACACAGTTTTAAAGTTTCGCAAGTGCTTTTTTTACCACTTTAGTTGAAAATTTGTTCGTTTGATTCCTTGATTTTCGATTAGTTTTTCAACTAAGTAAGTTTTGGCGACTTTCTCCGCAATTTCTGAAAGAGGCAACATCACAAAGGCTCTTTCCTGCATGAACGGGTGTGGAATTTTAAGTTTTTCCGTGTCCATTTTAACCTCATCATAGAGCAAAATATCGACATCAATGAGCCGCGGCCCCCATTTGAACAATCGAACACGCCCGAGCTCCTTTTCAACATCTAAGCAAACATCAAGGAGCGCCTCGGGGGTGAGGCTTGTCTCAATTTGAGCGGCAATATTTAAAAATATATCTTGATCCTCATAACCGACTGGGTCCGTTTGATAAACACTAGAAACTTTCTCCATGGTGATATGAGGATTTTCTGCCAGCAATTTAACCGCCTGCGCAAGATTTTCCAGCTTCTCGCCAACATTTGAACCGAGGGATAAAAATGCCTGCGCCATTTAATTCACACTCCGCTCACGGTAAATTTCAACCGCAACCGAATGATAGTGCCCCGGAATTGGCGGATTCGGTTTAACAACTTTCACCGTAACAGCATTAAGCTTTGCATAGTCACGTAAAATTTCCGTAGCAATCGTTTCCGCAAGCGCTTCAATTAATTTGAATTCACGCGCTTCTGTAATTTCTTTCACCGTTTCATACACATCCGCATAACTTACCGTATCTTGAACACTATCGGTTACACCCGCTTCTTTCGTTGACAAATGAAGCACAAGCGACACTTGAAAAACTTGACCAAGTTGATTCTCTTGTGGCAAAACACCATGATAACCATAAAAATTTAATTCATTTAAGTATATTTTATCCATTTCCTCACCCTTTTTCGATTTTTAAATCAACATGCCCCATAATGGCATCTGTCATTCTGACCATTCTCGAAATTTCAAACACATCATGCACACGAACAATGCGACAACCTTTCACAAGACCGTACACAACCGTTGCACCAGTTCCTTCAACACGATCATTTACCTCTAGGTTTAAAACTTGACCAATAGTTGACTTACGGCTCGTTCCAAGCAATACTTCATAGCCTAGCGCGACAATTTCATCAATGCGGCGTAACACTTCTAAATTTTGGTCCACCGATTTTGCAAACCCGAATCCCGGATCTAAAATAATATGCTCCCGCCTAACACCCGCCTTCAGGCAAATTGCGATACTTTCCTCTAAGTCAGTTTTTACATCTTCCATAAAGTCTCCATAATTGCGGTCCATCCGATTATGCATTAGACAAATTGGCACATTGTATTTCGCGGCAACTATAGCCATCTTAGAATCTTTTTTTGCTCCCCATTGATCGTTTAGCATATCAGCGCCAGAGAGCACTGCTTTTTCAGCTACCTCACTACGCCATGTATCAATCGATAAATATGTATGTGGAAGAGCCTCACGCAAAGCTTTCATGATTGGAATGACTCGGTTTATTTCTTCACTAATCGACACTTCCAGATGGCCCGGACGAGTGGAAACACCACCGACATCAATTATACTAGCGCCGTCTTCCACCATTTTTTTCGCATGTAAAACAGCTTTCTGCACATCCAAATACGCCCCTCCATCCGAAAACGAATCTGGCGTAATATTTAAAATCCCCATCACTAGACTAGTTTCTGTCTTCTCCCATTTTTTAACCAATACTCTCACCTCTCTTCAATATTATAGCATCAAATTGCCTCCTAGCATTTTCTTTTGTTTGAATGCACATAAAAAACCAACGTGGAAAAGGGAGTAAACCACGTTGGTCAAAAAAGGGAGTTTTGGGATTTTCATTTAAAAGGGGAAAATGAAAATGTTTTGTTTGTTGTTAGCTTATGACTATATATTACCGAGTCTTCCCTAAAATCTACTGTGAGTCAAATGAAAATTCGTTAAGAAATCATATTATTTTTTCTCATTCTAATTTTCGCCAAGTATGTTTGCAAGATTTCAAAAGATTCTTCTTAGAATCCTTTTTGGACATAAAAAACCAGTATGGAAAAGGGAGTAACCACACTGGTCAAAAAGGGAGTTTTGGATTTTCATTTAAAAGGGGGAAAATGAAAATGTTTTGTTTGTTGTTAGCTTGTAACTATATATTAACCAGATTTCCCTAAAATCCTCTGTGAGTCAAATGAAAATTTGTTAAGAAATTCACTTTATTTTTTTGCAATCAAAAACCAATGCGGAAAAAAGGGAGTAAACCGCATTGGCCAAAAAGGGAGTTTTGGATTTTCATTCTAAAAAGGGAAAGAAATGAAAATGTTTTGTTTGTTGTTAGCTTATACATATATATTACTTCTAAAAAAAGTGTTTCTGCTGTGTAAAAGATTAAAAAAAGATTAGAATTTTATTTATTTTTTCACATAAAAAAAAGAGGGGTACACCCCCTCCTCTCTTTCCAATTTGATTATTCATCAAAATTATACAACGCAGTGCTTAAATAACGTTCACCGTTACTAGCCACAACTGCGAGTACTTTTTTTCCTGCACCAAGTTCTTTAGCAAGATCTAGTGCTGCTTTAATTGTTGCCCCAGAGGAAATTCCTACTAATATGCCTTCTTTCTTTGCAACTTCACGTGCAGTTACAAGTGCATCTTCACTGGTTACTTTAAGTATACCGTCATATACTTTTGTATCTAGCGTATCTGGAACGAACCCGGCACCAATGCCTTGAATTTTATGCGGTGAAGGTGCACCTCCACTTAATACAGGTGATTCTTCTGGTTCTAAAGCATAAATTTTAATATCCGGATAATTTTTTCGCAATACGTGTCCAGCTCCTGTAACCGTACCGCCAGTTCCTACACCGGAAATAAACGCGTCAAGTCCTTCTTTGCCGAAAGCTTCGACAATCTCCGGACCAGTTGTTTTCTCATGAATCTGTGGGTTTGCAGGGTTATGGAATTGTTGTGGAATAAAATAACCATGTTCGCTAGCAAGCTCATCTGCCTTTTGGATAGCACCTTTCATGCCGTCTGCACCTTTTGTGAGCACAAGCTCTGCACCGTATGCTTGAAGAAGTTTACGTCTTTCAAGGCTCATTGTGTCTGGCATAACAAAGATTGCGCGGTATCCTTTTGCAGCCGCCACCATCGCAAGACCAATTCCTGTATTTCCACTTGTCGGTTCGATGATAGTATCACCTGGCTTCAAAGCCCCTTCTTTTTCGGCCGCTTCAATCATAGCATTTGCAATGCGATCTTTCACACTGCCACCTGGATTTTGAAATTCTAACTTAACATAAACATCTGCACTACCTTTTTCTGGCAAGCGATTTAACTTTACAATTGGGGTATTTCCAATCAAGTCTGTAATTGAATTCGCAATCTTCATTTCAACACTCCTCCAAATAGCTTTTCTTATACTTTACCTAATTCCGAGTTGTTTTGTCAATTTTAAGAATTGGTTTGGGATTTTTAAAATTCGAAGGAAATGAATTTTTGGCTGTTCACTAATAAAGGCGATACAAAACCTATTATCAAGAAAGTAGACGTTTCTAGATAAAGAAAATATATTCCTGTTTTTACATTAAACTGCATATCCTAGGTAGACTAAACATAAAGTCGATGATTGTTGATTCAAAAAACGCCTCCATTCTGTGAAATGGAGGCGGGGGAAGGCACTTCGATTGTTTTAACTTGATTAGCAATCTCGTGGTAAAGGGTCTTTTTATTTTATTTACTTATCCATCTTATAATTTTTAATCCAATTAAGAACTTCTTTTTTATTCGTGATTAGTTTGATAAAATTTTCTTCATCAAATTGAACTCGAGTATCTTTGATATTAACACCATGAGCCTCACTTAACATATCAATTATAGTTACTTTTCCTTCTGAGCTAGATAATAAATATTGATTACCTTCTAAAAATACACCTTTGTACTCGTTCCCATCGTATAATTCATTACTAAAATTTGCTTTCCTACTAACATCATCAGAAACTACAAAATCTATTGTTTCTTGTAAATTATCTTCATCAATTTCAGAAAGTAAGAAGTCCTCTATTTTAACTATTTGTTGTTTTTTATATGATTGTAAAATATTTGTTATTTGCTTATCGATCACTTTGCTTACCTCCTATTTAAGATTTTGGGACCGGGTAGGTAGTCCACACATTTTTTAATTCATCATAAACTATTTTTATATGTGTTTCTCCTTTGGTTCCAATAACTTTCCCTGTATCAATAATACTAGAAAAAGAATTTTGTCCTTGGCTTCCTATTCCATTTGGTATAGTTTCTATAAGTTTTCCATTTTTTAATGCGTCTTGAACTATTTTATTAGCTTCTTCTGTTGAAGAAACATTAAACTTTCTAGCTCGCTTAGCAGTTGAACTATTCAAATGTTTATCCTTAATTTCAAATTTTTTAATATTAATATCTAATCTTTTTCCAGTCACACTACCTTTCTCAAACGTAACACTCCCCCGCATCGCAGCCACACTCAATCCTAATCCCATCACTGCATCTGTGAGACCACTTTCATCTAACGTTCCCTTCACCGATTGCACGTAAGCCGATGCACGAAGCGTCCCACCAACCACTCCTGAATATTTCGAGCCATCCATGTAATAAATGCCTTTTTTCCAAGATTGATTGATTTTTTCATTTAGGTCTTCATTCGTTATAATACTATATTCACGGCCATCTAAGTATTTTCCAGTCTTCTCCAAGTATTTTTTCAGTGCAGGGTTGTTTACGCCCACCCCGTTTTGCTCCAACAGCCACATCACTTGAGGCTTGCCGTAATTGTCCTGATACACCACGGCCAATATATCGTAATTCTTCAACTCTTCTTGTTTCTTCTCTTCAATTCCTCGGACCGTGTTCAGCCTTTTTTTCAAAGAAGCTAAGGTGTGATCATATCCTTTTGGCGTGGTATAGGTTCCTGTTTGGGCGTTAAACTGCACATCACGAACCAACGTCCGCATCCACTCTGGCTGTAGGAGAAGAGTCTACTTGGGCATGAAAGTCATTCAAATAGCTCTCTAAAAGCTCTTCACTCGTGTTTAAAATTTGGATGAGGCTTGCACAAATTGCAGCATAGTTTTCCTGAAAATAAGCCTTAGACGTCTGAATGGCTTGCCCACTTATCGACGTATCTGCCGCGTACTGGAAAGCCACAACATTCATTTTCTGAATGGACGTTCGCATGGCGGCATTGCTTCTTTTTAAGGAAGCTTGGAAGGCTCGGACTTCTTGAATATCAATACGGCTCATGAAGTCAGCTCCTTCCGTAAGCGCGCTTGTTGTTCTTCGAACTGATTTAATTTACCTTTCACTTGCCCCAGCTCTTCCTGTAAATCATCTGCTTGAGCCTGTAGTTCTTTTTTCCAAGCGCGCTGTTCAAGTTCTTGAACTTCCTCTATGTAAGCTTGAAAACCGCGCGCAGTATCACCTTGCCAGCCCTCGTGAAGCAGGGCTTGTAATTCGATTTGTTCCGCTGTAATCTTCTGATAGTCCACGTCTAACCATTCTTTTTCATATTGCTTTTTCAAAAGGATTTGAAGTTTTTCTTCTTCTTTCAGGGACTTCTTTTTATACGTCTCAAGTGCTTGCGTCCGCTTTTCGTTCACCACATCCATTAGCGCACCTCCAGCTCTTGGATACTTTGGCTAGCCGCCAGATCCATCTCCGTAAACGCTTGTCCCATCTTTTTCAAACGATTTGCATCCTTTTCGACAAGCTGACTCACCAGATCCATCGGTTCAATCGATTCCATGATAGCCGTACGTAAATCATTAATTGAGTTAGCACGAGAATAACTCATATTTCCCGCGCTTAACGGTCGATAGGCCGCCCCGTTTCGAGACGCGGCTAAATCCGCCGCATAGGTCACTAAAATACTTTCTTTAACACGTATTTCTGCCGCTTTCATCCCCTCTTCATTGTCAGTCATCTATCATAAACCTTATGATTGTTTATTATATCACGAAGATACAATTCAGCTAGGTGAAAATGAGCCTATTATCCACCGTTAAACTCTATGAAAGTGGCATACGTTTACATGTCAACACCTAAAAAAGGAGAGTTTTATTTCAAAAAAGTTTGGAACATCAGAAAAAAACCAAAAACCAGGCAACTCTCATTTTTAGAAATGATGGAGTTGCTTGATTTTCGGTTCTATTACTTTTTATTTTGCTTCCTCATACAATTGTTCCAAATCTTCTTCCGAAAAATGATAATGATTGCGGCAAAAATGGCATTCTGTCTCTGCACCGTGTTCTTCCTCAATCATTGCGCGAATTTCATCTTTACCTAGCGAAATAATCGCCGTTTTAAATCGTTCTTTTGAACAGTTGCATTCAAAACGAACTGGAAGCGTTTCTAAGATTTTTACTTTTTCTGCACCGCCCGCAAGAAGCGCAATGATGCTTTCTGGTGTTTCACCGCTATCAATCATGCGTGAAACAGTTGGGCATTTCGCTAAGTTTTTTTCGATTTCTGTAATTAGCGCTTCATCCGCACCAGGCAGAAGTTGTAACATAAAACCGCCGGCCGCTTTGATTGTCGTATCGGGATTAACTAGGACACCTACACCTACAGATGAGTTAATTTGTTCGGAGTTTGCTAAATAATACGTGAAGTCCTCAGCAATTTCTCCTGATACGATTGGAATTTGACCAGTAAAATTTTCGCCGAAACCTAAGTCTTTTACAATAGAAAGCGTTCCCTCTGTTCCAACGCCGCGGCGTACATCTAATTTTCCAGCTTCGTTTAATTCTGTAAAATTTACATGCGGGTTAGTGACGTACCCGCGAACGCCACCTTGCGTATTGCTATCCGCAATAATCGCGCCAATTGGGCCATTTCCCTCAATTTTCGCCGTAATTTTTTGATCTTCTTTTTGCATCGCTCCTAAAAATAGGGTCGCCGTCATTGTACGACCAAGCGCCGCGGAAGCCACTGGCCACGTATCATGGCGTTTTTGCCCTTCGCTCACCGTTTCAGTCGTAATCGCCGCATAAATTCGCACGCGACCATCATATGCTAAAGCTTTCACTAAATAATCGTTCATTTCTTTTCTCCTCTATTTCTCTTATATAATACATGTAGCCCTTTTAGGGTTAAAAAGGGATCCACCACATCGACAAGTGTCGATTTCTCAGTAATCAGACGCGCCAAACCACCAGTTGCGATAACAATTGGGTTCGTTCCGGCTTCTTTTTTCATCACTGAAATAATCCCTTCACATTGGCCGATGAAACCATAAAAAATGCCGGCCTGCATTGAGGTAACTGTCGTTTTTCCAATTACGTTTTGCGAAGCCTTTATATCCACACGAGGTAGCTTTGCAGCGTGATTGTATAACGCTTCAGTCGCCGTCATAATCCCTGGTGCAATCGCTCCGCCCTGATAGGTGCCTTTTTCATCAATGTAGCAAAATGTTGTGGCTGTGCCAAAATCAACAATAATAATTGGACTCTTATATTCTTCAAGAGCTGAAACGGCATTTACAATTCTGTCGGCACCGAGTTCACGCGGATTTTCCACTTTTAAATTTAAGCCCGTTTTAATTCCCGGTCCAACAATAAGCGGATCCACTTGAAAATAGCGTGTACTCATCGTTTGAACGGCATGCATGACTGGCGGAACTACCGAACAAATCACAACATCCGTCACTTGTTTTGGTGATACATCTGCATAGTTTAAAAAGCTTAATACAAAGATACCCAGTTCATCAGCCGTCCTAGCCTTATCTGTCGCAATTCGAAAAGTCCGCTTCAAATCCTCATTGTCATAAATACCAAACGTACAATTTGTATTCCCTACGTCGATGACTAAAATCATTGTCTTCCCACCTTTTTTGCCGCCCCTATTTTGTTCTAAAAGATGACTAAGAAGACACTTAGTCATTCGTCTGATTTTGCGTGCGACATCTTGTTTTGTATAAACACTAAATTTTTCTATAAGCTAAGGACTAAGCGTTTGCTTAGTCCTTTGAATTATTCGTTATCTTTTTTATCTTGTGGTTTTTCGTCTGCACTTTCAGCTTCTTCTGATGTAGTTTCTTCCGTCTTCTCTTCCGTTGCTTCCTCGTGCTTTAATTCCGCTTTTTCTTCTTCAAAAGATTTCGGTTCTTCCTCTTCTTTTTCAGAAGGATATTCTTCAACTGTTAAAGTGTCTGCATCTGGAGGCATCACTCCATCATCAAATAATGAACGAATTTGGCGTGCATCTAATGTTTCCACTTCAAGAAGTGTTTCAGCAATTAGAATATGCTGATCTTTATGTTCTAAAAGAATATTTTTAGCGCGGTCATAACAATAGCGAATGAGACTTTGAACTTCCGTATCAATTTCATACGCAATTTTATCAGAGAATCCTTTATCGCTTCCAAAGTCGCGACCCATAAATACTTGACCATTACCAGATGTGAATTGAAGCGGTCCGATTTTGTCACTCATCCCCCACTCAGTTACCATGCGGCGTGCAATTTCGGTCGCGCGTTCAAAGTCATTACTTGCACCAGTTGTAACTTCACCAAATGTAATTTCTTCGGCAACTCGTCCACCAAGTAAGCCAGTAATTCGGTCAAGAAGTTCTGCTTTCGTCATTAAGAAACGATCTTCTTTTGGTAGCATCACAGCATAACCACCAGCTTGCCCACGTGGAACAATGGTTACTTTATGAACTGTTTCGGCTTCATCAAGAACCATTCCAACAACTGTATGTCCACTTTCATGGTAAGCAACTGTACGGCGTTCTTTCTTAGAAATAACACGATTTTTCTTAGCAGGACCAGCAATAACACGGTCGCTTGCTTCATCTAAATCACTCATATCAATATGTTTTTTATCAGCTCGAGCAGCAACTAATGCCGCTTCATTTAGTAAGTTTTCTAGGTCTGCCCCGGAAAATCCTGGAGTACGTTGCGCAATCGCTTTTAAATCAACACTTTTAGCTAAAGGTTTGTTTCTAGCATGTACACGTAGTACCGCTTCACGACCTTTTACGTCTGGGCGATCAACCATAATTTGACGGTCAAAACGTCCGGGACGAAGAAGCGCTGGATCGAGCACATCGGCACGGTTTGTTGCTGCGATAATGATAATACCTTCATTACCACCGAAACCATCCATTTCAACGAGCAATTGGTTAAGTGTTTGTTCACGTTCATCGTGACCGCCGCCCATGCCAGCGCCACGTTGACGACCAACAGCATCAATTTCATCAATAAAGATGATACATGGTGCATTTTTCTTCGCATTTTCAAACAAATCACGAACACGGCTTGCACCGACACCGACAAACATTTCAACAAAGTCAGAACCACTGATTGAGAAGAACGGTACACCCGCTTCTCCTGCAACAGCACGAGCAAGTAAAGTTTTACCTGTACCCGGCGGTCCAACTAAAAGCACACCTTTTGGAATACGTGCACCCAAATCAGCAAATTTACGTGGGTCTTTCAAGAACTCAACCACTTCAACAAGTTCTTGTTTCTCCTCGTCCGCTCCTGCAACATCTGTAAATCGAACCTTCTTCTTATCGTCATTGTAAAGTTTCGCTTTGCTCTTACCAAAGCTCATCACCTTACCGCCGCCACCGCCTTGCGACTGGCTCATTAAGAAGAAGAACAGGATGATGATAATTAGGAATGGGATAATGGAAGAAAGGAATGTTACCCATCCATTATTTTGTTTCGCTGGGACAACTTCCCATTTTGTATTGTTGCTATCCGCTTCTGTTTGCATGTCTGTTAGTAATGTATCACTACTAAGTGCATACGTTGTGAAAGCAGTGTCACTTTTATTTTGTCCTAAAACTTTTTTATCATCCTCTGATGACTTATCTGAAGATTTAAATTCACCTTCAATTGTATAAACACTACGATCAGGCTGGATTGTAAATGATTTTACATCCCCATCCTCCAGTTTCGTCATAAACTCTGAATAACTAATATCCTTGGCTGCCTCTTTATTATTGTTAAAGGAAGCTACAATTCCAATGATGACTAGGAATATTATGACATAAAATATTGCATTTCTAAAAAATCTGTTCATTCCGTACCTCCTCCCACGTAAGAGCCTGGATTATACTTTCAAAATTGGCTTCAAGGAAACAATAAACTTTCCCTTTTTTTCCGAAAAAACACATCCGAAATTCAATTTCTCTCACGAAGATTCATTTATTAGTAAAGTCATTCCTCAATAGGTATTATGAGCTAAAAAACTAAGATTAATAATAGCATAACGCTAGCTTATTGCCTAATAATTTGCATGTTTCGCAAAAATTTTATTTATCTTCTCTACCTTTTTACTTAACACTTTATATTTTAGCAAAAAAGAGTAGTAAAAGTGAAATTTTATTACTCCGAATAAATTTCGGGTTTTAAAACACCAATGTATGGTAAGTTACGGTATCTTTCAGCAAAATCAAGACCATACCCAACAACAAATTCATTAGGAACGATAAAACCAACATAATCAGCATCAATATCAACATTTCGTCCTTCTGGTTTATCTAGCAAAGTAACTAACTTCACTGATTTTGCTTTGCGATACTTAATTAAATCCACTAAATAGCTGAGTGTTCTCCCGCTATCAATAATATCTTCTACAATTAAAACATCTCGGCCTTCAACAGATGTATTTAAATCTTTAATAATTTTAACTTCACCAGATGAAACCATGCCGTTTCCGTAACTTGAAACATCCATAAAATCCATTTCTAAGTAAGTATCCACTCGTTTAATTAAATCTGTCATAAACGGGGTAGCACCTTTTAAAACGCCAATAACTAGCGGGTTACGCCCCTCATATTCTGTCGTTAACTCAACGCCAAGCTCACGAATTTTCTTTTGAATTTCCTCTTCACTAATTAGCACTTTTTGGATATCGTTATGCATGCTTTTCTTTCCTCCTAAATTCTTGCTATACCTCATAATAAATTGTTTTTTTTCGCGACTTGGTTTTACAACATAACAGGATTCCTTAACACCTGGCACCCACAAAATTTCCCCCGTATTATCTGTTACAACAGGAAGTGTATCTCGTAAGAATTTAGGGATTTTAGCATCAATAAAAATGTCTTTTAATTTTTTTGTCCCGCCAGTCCCTTTTAGCGTCATTCTATCCCCTGGAAGGCGATTTCGAATAACAAGGGGTAAGGAAACGGCTTCAGCATCGATAATAATGCCATTTAAACCCGCCGTTTGAACGACAGAACTTTTTTGTCGCATTTTAAAAACCGAACCGTCTAACATTTCAATCCGATCATTCGGAGCTATCTGATAATAAAATTCCTTTTTCGCCTCTTCTTTATAAAAAAATGCTTCTATTTCATCGTATGTACGCCTCACGATGACGTTTTTCGGCAAATTCAGCGTAGCAGATGGATTACTTCCGTGAATAACATCATAAATCGCATCAATATGGCGTTTCGAAATATCTTGAACGTCATTATTATACAGATATTTTAATAGTAAATGAATTATGCGTCGTTGTAAAGGATTCGCCATATTTTCCACTGCATTTCGCTCTATTTTGACAAATTTTTCTTCTTTTACAGCGATTTTGTCAAATTCTCGCAAAGCCATTACATCTAAAAAGTGAAAATCCTCCCATGTTTCATCTGAAAAAGTTTTAAAGTGCTCAACAATTCCAGCGTTCTCCTTTTTAAGTAGCGGAATGATGTGTTTTCTAAAGCGATTCCGTGTAAAATCATCCATCTCATTAGATTTATCGATAACAAATGGAAGTTTATAGTGCGACGTATAGGCTAAAATATCTTCTTTTGAAACCGACAGAAACGGTCGGATTACGTGCCCACGGAAAAGCTCACGCACTGGCCGCATTCCTGAAAGCCCTGTACTTGAACTTCCGCGAACTAGACGCATTAAAATCGTCTCAACCTGATCATCTGCATGATGCGCAAGCGCAACTTTCTGAATTCCCGACTCCAACATCACTTCCTCAAAAAAACGATACCTAGCTAGACGAGCGGTCTCTTCAATCCCTCGTTTTTCAGAAACAGCAAGCTTTTTAACATCTACATTTTTTTGGATAAAAGTAAGGTTGTGGCTCTCGGCAAAGCGACGAACAAAATCTGCTTCCTCATAAGATTCATCACGAAGCAAATGATTAACATGGAGAACAACAAGTTGGTCTTTTCCTTGGCGGTTCATTAGGAAATGAAGTAACGCCAAAGAATCCGGACCGCCTGAAACTGCGACGAGCAGTTTTTCATTTGGCCGGATTAGGTCATATTTCTCTATTTCATTTTCAACACGCCTCAAAAAATCATCCATGGAAAAAGACCTTTCTTCTTTTTTAATGAGAAAACAAGGATGGGCTTTCACCCATCCTAATTTATTTCTATAATCGATTTAGCCACGACGTGCACCGCGACCCCCACGTTTTGATTCCGTTTGACGTTTAATGGTTGACAGACGATCTTCACTATCTTTCAAAAATTGAGCCATGATATCTTCAAAATCCTCAGTCGGTTTTGCACTTCTTGCCGGTTTTTTATTGAATTTCGGCTTCTTATCGTAATTGCGCTCTGGACGTTCTGGACGATCGACAGCTTTACGAATTGAAAGACCAATTTTCCCGTCATCAGAAACATTCATAACTTTAACTGTAACTTCATCCCCAACAGTCAAAATATCATTAATATCTTTCACATAATTATCTGCAACCTCACTAATATGGACAAGACCTGTTTTGCCACCTTCAAGCTCCACAAACGCTCCAAAATTAGTAATCCCAGTAACTTTCCCTTGTAACTTGTTGCCTACTTCGATCGACATAAAAAAAAGCTTCCTCCTTAAAAATCACTCTTTACAACATTTATTATAACTTTATTTAAAGCCATGTCAAAATAGTTTGCTCCATTAATTTGACGATGTTTTCTTCTCATCATCTTCTGTTGGCGTATTAAAAATTATCTCGCCTTCTTTTGAAAGATAATACTCACTTCTAGCTAGTTTTGCAATATAATCGTCATCATGTAACTTATTAATTTGACCTTTCAAAGCCTTTTCTTCCTTTTTTGAATCAGCGAGCTTTTGCTCTGTTTTTACTTTTTCAGCTTTTTTCTCTTGCAACAACAAAGCCTGCTTTGTATAAGCAAAAAATAACCCACCAAAAATAATGACTAACACGACTACAAGACCCGTGAGCCTTCTAGCTAAGGCAACGCGACGACGATTTTTGATTTTATTTACAGTTTGCGTATCCTTGATATAGCGATTTTGCATACGCGTTACATTTTTTTCATTCTTCATCTATGCGCACCTCCTAGTCAAAGTAAAAAGATTCTCCTAATTGAAATAATAACAATATTTTCCCTGTTTGTCTATTGGTATTCGTGAAATCGACTATTTTTTTATAAAAAATTAAAAACGCGCTGAGATAGAGAAAGATGTTAATTCGCAAGTAATACGAATATCCTTAAAATCTATCCATCCAAAAGCTTAAAAAATATGTTAAATAAAAAAAGCTACGACCAGACAATTGCTTGGTCGTAGCTTTTTTTTATGCTTCTTCATTTCTTGTTTCACTTATAATCGTGTACATTTCCGAAGCAACTTCTTTTTTTGCATTTTCTTCCAAACGATCAATTTTCGCTGTTACCGTTTTCGGACCAAAGCGGATAACAAGCTCATCACCCACTTTTACATTTGTCCCTGGTTTAGCAACAACCCCATTAATTGCAATTCGCCCTTTTTCGGCTACCTCTTTCGCAACTGTACGACGTTTTATTAATCGAGAAACTTTTAAAAACTTGTCTAAACGCATTTTTACACCTCTTTATTTATTTTTTTATTACCTTTTGGCTTAGCCATAATAGTCTGGCTCCAAAGGGTAGATATGTGAAGTCACGGGCAGTGAGCAATTTGTAGCGGAGCGCGAAGATTAAAAATACGCCACCACCAAGTGCTGCACTTAGAACGGCTTGTGCGGCGCTACCGGTTCTTGTAACGGCGGGCGCTAGCCACTCCCACAAAACTGGGAACACACACATCACAAGAAGAGCCCCGCATAAATTAAAAATCGTTTTCCGTTCGAAAAATGGCACATCTGCGTTTTGCTTTAGCGCAAAATAGCAAATCGCTAAAATAACAAAAAGACCAATACACGTGGCTAAAGACGCGCCAAGCGTGGCGTAACGGGGGACGAGAAACGCATTTGCTATACATTTTGTTATCGCCCCAATTAAAACGGCGACAGCAGGAACGGAAATTTTGCCGAAGCCTTGTAAAATACTGCTTATCATAATGATGAGCGAACTTAAAAAGACCGAGGGCATGAAAAATTGCAAGACTAACGTCCCGTCGCTCGTTTCAAAGAGCATCTGGTTGAGCGGGCGCATGATAACGATAAGACCAACTGTTTCTGCGGCTGAAATAATGAGCGTGAGTTTCATGCCAAGAAGCACGGAGCGTTCCAATTTTTTGCGTTCTCCGCTCACTCTTGCCGCAGTGATCATTGGCACAATCGCAAGTGCAAGCCCCGCCGAAAGGACGAGCCCTAGTTGCAAAATTGGTTGCCCTCTATCGTATACCCCTTTAAGCGACTTAGCCACAAGGTCTGGAATGCCACCTTCAATCATGAGACGATACACTTGAAAGGAGTCGAGTAGTTGGAAAATAATTAGCATGGCACTAACTGTACAGATGGCTAGACTTTGAATGAGGAACGCCTTAGCAATTCCTCGCTTTTCAGATTTGTTCGGGAAGCTCCCCCAAACTTTTAAGCCACCTTCGGAGAGTCTTTTCTTATGAAAATGCCTTAAAATTAAGACGGCAACGAGCCCACCGAAAAAGGCTCCGCTCATAGCCATGCTCCCGGCCGTATAAAGGCTTTGACCGCTTGCTACTGCAAGCCATGCCCCAATGATGATGATACAAACGCGAATGAGTTGTTCGATGGTTTGTGAGATGGCAGTTGGCACCATATCATCTTGCCCTTGAAAATAGCCTCGCAAAAAAGCGAGCTGTGGAGTGAGCAGAAAAACGAAACTCACGGTTTGAATGAGTGGCGCAAGTTGTATGTCCCCCATCATATTTGCAATGCCATACGCGAAAGCAAATAAAAATAGAAACAGTGCAATGCTTACTACTCGAAGCGTTCGGTAAATAGATTGCAAAATGATTTGTTGTCGCCTTGTATTCCCTTCTGCTTCAGCCATCATTTTCGATATAACTACCGGAAAGCCCCCTAACGCAAAAGTCATCGCAATCCCGTAAAACGGATAGACTTGTTGGAAAATATAAAAGCCGACGTCGCCGACCATGTTTTGAAATGGCACACGATAAATTGCGCTTAAAATTTTGGAAATTAGCGAGGCAATTGTGAGCCACATGGCGCCGCGCATTAAGTTTTTAATCGAGCGTTCTGACATACTATGCCGCCTTTCTGCTACATTTCCCTTTTAACTTTAAACTTCACTCGGCTCTTTTAAAGCGGTTTTTAAGTTTTCAATAATAGACTTCACCGCATATAGCCATTCCTGCAAACTCTTGTTTTGTACGTTCATCGTGAGTTTTAGGCAGGTTCCTTCCATACCAACACCAACATTTCTCCCGTATTCCGAAATCACTTCCATCACCTTGTCGCCGCGAATATTCGTCGTTCCTTTTTCTGAGAAGAGAATCGTAATTTTTTTCGCTTCTTCCTTGATTAACTCCACCCCAACAAGAAGCGCATGCACGCGAAGCTCTGTCACAGTAAACAAATACTCCACTTCTTCTGGATATTCCCCAAAACGATCCATCATATCGCTTTTCAGCGATTCGAGCTCTTCCACATCTAGGACATTTCGAAAGCGTTTATACATTTCAATTTTCTGCCTGCTATCTGTAATATAGTATTCCGGAATATAGGCATCGACTTGAATATCGATTTCAACAGGTGCAACTGGTTCATGTTCTTCCTTCGGACGGCGCGCTTCAATCGCTTCTTGTAGCATTTGCGAATAAAGATCAAATCCAACCGAATCAATAAAGCCGTGTTGCTGCGCCCCTAGTATATTCCCCGCACCACGAATAGATAAATCGCGCATGGCAATCTTAAAGCCTGAGCCAAGTTCCGTAAATTCCTTGATCGCCTGAAGACGTTTTTCGGCTTCTTCACGTAAAATCTTATCTTTTTGATACATAAAATAGGCATAGGCGATACGGTTCCAACGTCCAACCCGCCCGCGTAATTGATAGAGCTGTGAAAGCCCCATATGATCAGCGTTTTGGACAAATAACGTGTTGACATTTGGAATATCCACGCCCGTTTCAATAATCGTCGTTGTCACTAACACGTCATACTCCCCTTCAAGGAAGCTTAAAATGACTGATTCTAGCTCAGACTCCGTCATCTGGCCATGCGCTACTGCTACACGCGCATCTGGAACGAGCATAGAAATTTCATCTGCTTTTTGCAAAATGGATTCAACGCGATTATATAAATAATAAACTTGCCCCTCGCGTGCTAGTTCTCGTTCGATGGCCTCACGAATTAAAACATTATTTTGTTCTGTGACATACGTTTGAACTGGAAAACGGTTAGCTGGCGGCGTTTCGATGACCGATAAATCGCGCACACCGAGCATAGACATGTGTAGTGTCCGCGGAATAGGTGTCGCCGTCAATGTTAGCACATCAATTTTAGACCGAATTTGTTTAATTTTTTCCTTGTGCGTCACACCAAAGCGTTGTTCCTCATCGACGATTAGAAAACCTAGGTCGCGATATTTCACATCTTTTGAAAGAAGGCGGTGTGTTCCAACAACAATATCTACTGTTCCAGATGCTAAGCCTGAAATCGTTTCGTTTTGTTGTTTTCGCGTTCTAAAACGGCTTAACAACCCAATATTAATTGGAAACCCTTGGAATCTCTCTTTCATCGTTTCAAAATGTTGTTGCGCCAAAATGGTTGTTGGCACTAAAAATGCAACTTGTTTGCCGTCCATGACCGCCTTAAACGCCGCACGAAGCGCAACTTCCGTTTTTCCGTAACCAACATCCCCGACAAGAAGCCGGTCCATTGGGCGAATGCGTTCCATATCGTGCTTAATTTCTCGAATCGAACGAATTTGGTCTTCTGTTGGCTGGTATGGAAACGAATCCTCGAAGTCACGCTGCATATCGCTATCTGGACTAAACGCAAAACCTTTCTCTGCCTCACGTTCTGCGTAAAGCTTAATCAAATCATCGGCAATATCTTGCACGGACGCCTTCACTTTTGTTTTGACGCGCTTCCACTCTGAACCACCAAGCTTATTTAATTTCGGTGCTTTCCCCTCAGCCCCTACATACTTTTGGACTAAATCAAGCTGTTCCACAGGGATAAACAGTTTATCTTCACCTTGGTAAACCAGTAGCAAATAATCCTTATGAACTCCGCTAATTTCGAGCGTTTCCATGCCGACGTAGCGGGCAATACCATGGTTGACGTGAACAACATAGTCGCCAACTTTAAGTTCTGAATAACTTTGAATTCGTTCAGCGTTTGAAAGTTTCTGGCGTTTTTTTATTTTTTTCGTCTTTTTATTAAAAAGTTCTGTTTCGCTAATAATGGCTACTTTAGCAAGTGGCAATTCAAATCCATTTTGGAAAGAACCAATGACAAACTGAACAACTCCGTATTTTGGAACGTCTTCTTCGCGCGTTAAAATAACACTTTCCATGTCATAGTCCGCTAAAGTTTGCTGCATTTTAGTTGCGCGTTCTACGGAAGGCGCCAAAATGACAACCGCATAATTATTTTTGTGCCAGCTATCTAATTCTGTTTTTAAAACAGGCATTTGCCCGTGAAATTGTTGCATTTGTTTATAAACTAAATTGGTTGTTTGCGAAACGCGCATGGCGCTATGCGCTTTTTGGAAGAGCGTCAAATAAATCTTCGGCGTGCGCACGTTTTCCATCAATTCTTTAAAGTGATGACCCAATTTGATGTCGCGAATTGTTTCTAGCCGACTAAGCGTTTCCGTATGCCATTCTGCTTCTTCCTTTTCTAGGCGTTCATCGGTTTCTTGAATGCGTCCATACTCATCTAAAACTAACAGCATATCCTGTGTTGCGTAATCAAGGAGCGAGGCGGGATCTGGATAGGCTAGTCCGATATATTTAAAAAACATATCCGGCTTTATCCCCGAACGCAGTAGTTCTAAATCCGTTTCAATATTTTCCATTAAGCCTTGCTTATCTTCTTCATTTTTCATATTTTTGAGTGTTTCTGCAAGACCTTTTTCAAGGCGCGTTACAATATCTGGAAAATAAGCTTGCTCAAGTAAAATTTCTGTTGCGGGCAAGATACGAAATTTCGCAATTTTCTGGTTGGAACGTTGCGTTTCAACATCAAAGTAGCGCAGCGAATCAATTTCTGTATCAAAAAGTTCAATACGGATGGGGAATTCTTCTGTAATTGGATAGACATCGATAATGCCTCCGCGAATGCTAAATTCTCCGGGTGTATTAACCATTCCACTCATCGTGTATCCCATTGTCACAAGGCTTTCTTTTAATTGTTCGGGATCAATTTCTTCTCCTTGTACGATTTGTAGATTGTATTTTTTCCATAACGAAACGGGCGGAAGTATTTTTCGGAGCCCTGCTACAGGCACGACTAGAATTCCCGGTTTTTCCGAAAGAAGAAAATCAAGTGCTTCTACGCGTTGTCCGCGAAGTTCTGGGCTTGACACGCTTAATTCGGAGGAAATGAGTTCGTCTGCTGGGTATAAAAATAGTCTATCACCATCGATTAAAGTGAGCAGATCGTCGTATAGTTTTTGTGCGTGATACAAATTATGTGTGACGAGCAATGTTTGTTTTTGTGTGGCACTTTCAAGTACACTCGCGAAAAGTGCGCGCGATGATCCTGATAATCCTGTTACAAGTTGTGATTCTTTTTTATCGTTAACCGCACTAATAATCTGGCGGATTTCTTTTTGTTCAAAAATTAATTGCTTTAAACCTTTCAAAGCTAACCTCTCCTCTTCCTATCTTCAATTGCCTAATAGTCAGAAAATTCCTTCTTTCCAACACGAGCAACTAAGCACGCATAAGCAAGTTCTTTATCTGCTCAGCATGCTTAGTTATAGCGATTCATTACATCTATAAACGGCAATTTAGTCGCATCTTCAATAGCATCCGCACTTTTTTTAATAGCCGCAATGATATCAGGTTGTTCTATTTTTTGAAAATCACCGAGCACATAGTGAATGATTTCTCCTTTTGGCGGTCGGTCGATTCCCACGCGAATTCGGTTAAAATCTTGTGTCTTTAAGTGCTGAATCAACGAGCGCATCCCGTTATGTCCACCTGCACTCCCTTTTTGTCGCAGTCTAATTTTCCCAACTGGCAAATCCAAATCATCATATACAACAATTAAGTCTTCTATAGCAATTTGATAATAATCCATTAGCGGACGAACGCATTCACCAGATACATTCATAAATGTTAGTGGCTTTACAAGTAGCACTTTCTCACCATTTATGATGAGCTGACTTACCATACCATTAAATTTCGAACTTTTCCAAGGCACACGAAAACGATAGCTGATTTCATCAACAACCATAAAACCAACATTGTGTCTTGTTCGCTCATATTTTTTTCCTGGGTTACCCAGTCCAACAATCATTTTCATTCATTTATTCTCCTATGCACACGAAAACCACTTCATAAATGAACTGGTTTCACTAGAAAGTTATTGCCTAAATTATAACATGCACTTTCAAGTTTTAAAAGTTTTTCATACAGCTACGTATAATTCTTAAATCACTAGCTTAATTACGACCCTAAAATAGATAGATGACGGACAACTGAACATTTATAAAAAGCACAAGGGTTCAAAAACCTTGCGCTCAGCTTGAAGAAAAACTTAAAATTTACACAAAACGAAACGACCCACGCAAAATCAGACTGCTGACAAATGGTGAAATTCTAGGCAAAGCCGAGTACCGAAGCGGAACGTACTCGAGTACGTGAGCATCGGAACGGAGGGTTTAACGACGAAGATTGCCGTTTATCAGCAGTCTGAGCGCAAGGGTTCAAAAACCTTGCGCTTTTCTTCATATGTTTTATTCAACTGGTTCTTCGGCTGATCCGTGAGCCGCTTCTGGTTCCGCAACTTCTTCGCCAGCTGTTGTTTCGACTTCTGTACGCGGTGCGGCAATGGTTACTACAGCTTCTTCCACGTCTGTTTTAATTTCAAAGTCAGCATTTTTAGGAATATCGCCTACTGTTAATGAGTCACCAATTGCTAATTCTGAAATGTCTACTTCAATTGCTTCTGGAAGCTTATCTGGCGTTGCGGCCACCGTCACTTCGTAGAGGACTTGTTGCAAGACGCCGCCTTCTTTAACCCCAGAAGATTGTCCAACTAAATCAACGCGTACTTCCGCTTCGACTTCTTCGCTCATGTTTACAGCTAAGAAATCAACATGGATTAGTTCGTCTTTTAGTGGGTCTATTTGATATTCGTGTAAAAGAACATTTAATTTTTTTCCATCAATAGTTACCGAGAATACAGCATTTCGCCCGTGTTCTCGAATCGTTTTAATTAACTCAAGGGAATCAACTGAAATTGTAATATTTTCAGATTGATAGCCATAGATAATTCCTGGAATACGACCTGCCACACGGATTTCTGTCACTTGCGAATGTTGTTTCGTATCTCTTTTTTGAACTTCTAAATTAGTTGCCATAAAAAATTCACTCCACTCATTCATTTTGTATTCTACAATAACTATCTTTACCCTACTAGTAAAAGTTAAAACAATTAGAAAGGCGCTTTAAACCAAGTTTTTCAGCAAACAAGGTTTACTTTCTTTCATAAAAGGTAAACAGAAACTAGCGTGAAATTTAGTTATCATACTTCAATTTTAGCGCAATCCGGTGTATTTCTCAAAAAATTACTGCGCTAATTATAGAAATATTTGGAATGGAAGAGCTTCCAAACTGTATTATAGCGTTTACATTAATTCATTAGTACAAATTTCCAAATTAAGGACGTTCAGGGTTTCACAATGTATAATAAAGTGTTATACTGTATTAGTAAAAAGTTTGCTAAGGAGGAAATTTTATTATGAAAGACCATCAAAAAATTATTTTAGTCGGCGACGGAGCTGTTGGTTCTAGTTATGCATTCGCGTGTGTCAATTTAAATATCGGTCAAGAATTCGGTATTATTGACATCGATAAAGACAGAACGATTGGAGATGCCATTGATCTAAGTCATGCCGTTCCTTTTTCCGCACCAAAAAAAATCTATTCCGCTAACTATAGCGATTGCCACGATGCAGATTTAGTAGTTGTCACAGCTGGTACAGCTCAAAAACCGGGCGAAACACGTCTTGATCTAGTTAATCGTAATATAAAGATTATGAAAGGAATCGTAGATGAAATCATGGCTAGTGGCTTTGACGGAATTTTCCTAATTGCCTCAAATCCAGTTGATATTCTTACTTATGCTACTTGGAAATTTTCCGGTCTTCCAAAAGAACGCGTTATTGGTTCCGGAACAAGTCTTGATACAGCTCGTTTCCGCATGTCTATTGCTGATTATTTAAAAGTAGATGCGCGTAATGTACATGGGTACATTTTAGGTGAACACGGTGACACAGAGTTTCCTGCTTGGAGCCACACAACTGTTGGCGGACTTCCCATTACAGAATGGATTACAAAAAATGAACAAGGCGCAATGGATACGATTTTCATTAGCGTACGTGATGCGGCCTATGAAATCATCAACAAGAAAGGAGCCACTTTCTACGGAATTGCAGCGGCACTAGCGCGTATCTCAAAAGCGATTTTAAACAATGAAAATGCGATTTTACCACTTTCTGTATATTTAGATGGGCATTACGGCTTAAATGACATCTATATCGGTGCTCCTGCAGTTGTTAATCGCCAAGGCGTGCGCCATATCGTTGAAATGAAATTAAATGATATAGAAAAAGAGCAAATGCGCAACTCGGCTGAAACACTGAAAAAAGTTTTAGATGACGCAATGAAAGAAATTTAATTCAATAACCATCACACACAAAGAGGCTGGGATATAACTCCCAGCCTCCTTTTTTAATATATTAGCATGTTTTTAATGCGTAAAGGCCAAAAAAATTCACAAAGTAGTCACAATTTGAAAGCAGTTCGAATGGTATACTAAAA
>NZ_CAUYTK010000018.1:0-43410 GCF_963575625.1 Listeria tempestatis | reverse complement strand
TTATGACAAGATTTCAGAATTAGGTACTTTTAAAATTGAAGGATTAGATGCTAGTGGGAAAGTACTGGATACTAAAACAGGCTCAATTGTTGCAAACAATACGCCAAATCCTCCAGGAACTGGAACGATTACAACGAATACCTTCACGATTCACCAAGATAAATCAGTTACAGGAACTTTCACTGGTGATGTGGTTTCCCTTGGTTTAGTTTATGACGGAATGGAATATAAAGGTGGAACATTAAATAGTGATGGCTCTTATTCCTTCTATGCATTAAATACTATTACAGATAAAACGAAACCAGCTATCATGAATGGTTATGATAGATACGGCAACAAAATTGCAACATCTGCTGTTTCATTGTTAGACGCCAATGACAGTCAAGTTGGAACAGGTACAGTAAATGCTAATCCTTTTGTTATTGGTATTGATAAATCAATCACAGGTACATTCACTGGCGATGTGAAAAGTCTAAGTGTCAGTGTGGGAGGCGTTGAATACCGTGGTGGTACTTTGAACGCTGACGGTACTTTCATCTTCTATGCATGGGATAAAGTGAAAAACACAACGGATTCAGTTGTTGTGAACGGTTTTGACCGGAATGGGAATAAGATTGCGACATCAGCAGTTAGTGTCACAAAACCAAATACTTCTGGAACGATTACACCGAATACGTTCACCGTTCCAACAGATAAATTTTTAACAGCTTCCTATACAGGCGATGTGAAAACAGTCAAAGTCAACATTAATGGTGTAGATTATGCAGGTGGTACTGTTACAAATGGCCAAGTTAACTTCTATATTGGGGATAAAATTAAATCTGCCAATGATATTGTAAGAATTACAGCCTTCGATGCGTACGGCCAAATACTTGATCAAAAAGCTGTCAATGTTACAAGTGCTTCTTCTACTACGACAGGAACAGTGACACCTGACCTCTTTACAGCAGGAAAGGATACCTTCTTAACAGGAAGTTATACTGGTGATGTTAAATCTGTCAAAGTATCTATTAACGGTAATATTTACACTGGTGGAACAGTAGCTGACGGAAGTATTAACTTCTATATTGGTAACAAAATCACATCTTCTGGCGATATTGTTAAGATTTATGGATATGACGCATATGGCAAACAACTGGATGTGAAGGATGTTGACATTAAAAATATTTATGGGGATATCCAACCTGATGCCTACACGGTTCCAGGTGATACATTCTTAACAGCCAATGTTTCCAGTGCAGTTAACAGTGTTAAGGTGACAATTAATGGAACAGTTTATATTGGTGGAACTATTGCTGATGGTCGTCTAAGCTTTTGGATTGGTGACAAGATTAAATCTGCATCAGATGTCGTAAGCATTGCAGCTTTCGATAAAAATGGTCGTGAATTAGATTCTAAATCTGTCCAATTATTAGCTGCTCAACCAGCAGTTGGGACTATCACTCCTGCCACTTTCTCTCTATCAACAAGCTCTCTAACAGGAACTTATACGGGTGAAGGAAAAACAATTCGTGTCATCGTAAATGGCACAGCTCTTCCAGCAGGTGGAACGCTTTCTAGCGGAAACTTTAGCTATTATGTTGGAATGAAAAATAAAATCTCTTCGACAACGGATGTAGTAAAAATCCAATTAATAGATAAAAATGGGCTACTTATGGATGAAAAGCCTGTAACAATTTTAAACTAATGACAATCGAAAAGGCCCGCCTTTTGTGGGGCCTTTTCACTTATTAAATATTCATTTGAAAACGAATCATATTGATACATGATTTTAAATACATTCAAAAAAAGATTCTCATCATGGAAAGGTTGCTTTTATACATGAAAAAAATAATCCTAAGCTTAACTGCTTTTGCTATAGTAGTCTTTTTATCAGGCTGCACCTCCAATAACTCAAAAGAAGAAAGTCCTAAAGTGAAAAATGAAGTTGGAAAAATGGTAGAAACTTCTAATGACTTACAAATAACTGTACAAGATGTGAAAACAGGTTTTGGTGAGTCTTCTGATAAGAAGGATATGCTACAAGTTACATTTAAAGTAAAAAACACAAGTAAAACAGAAGGTGGTGTGGGAGCTAATGATTTTAAAGTTAAAACCGACAGTGGGAAGACATATTCGGTTTATGGCTTAGAAGAAAAAAACTTCGGCACGGCTATTCAGGCAGACAAAAGCATAACGGGCACAGGATACTATGAAATTCCTGCGGGTTCAAAATCTGTCACGGTATACTACGAGCCGCTAGGTAAAAAGATGGCGCAGTGGCAACTCAAAGTTCCTGCAAAATAAAAAGGGCAACTTATAGAAAGAAAGGTGTTTTTCATACAATGAAAATTAATGTTATCGGATTAGGATATATAGGACTTCCAACATCAATCGTCTTTGCTAACCACGGAATAAAGGTTCGTGGGGTAGATACAAAAAAAGACGTTGTCAATCAACTAAATAGTGGGCACATTCACATTGAAGAAAAAGGTTTACAGTCACTTTTCAAAGACGTTGTTCAAAATCAATTTTTTGAAGCCGCAACGGAACCGAGCTTTGCAGACGCCTTTATCATCGCTGTCCCGACTCCCAATCGAGATGATGCATACAAGAGCTGTGACAATCGCTATTTGATTTCAGCCGTTAATGCCATTCTCCCTTTTATCCAAAAAGGAAATGTAGTTGTTGTTGAATCAACCATCGCCCCGCGAACAATGGAGGATATTGTTCAACCTATGATTGAAGAAGCGGGCTTTGTGATTGGTGAAGATATTTTTCTTGCTCATTGCCCAGAACGCGTTTTGCCAGGAAATATTATGCATGAAATGATTCATAATCCCCGTATTATTGGCGGAATCACAGAGACTTGCACAACCGAAACAATGAAAATTTATCAAACATTTGTTAAAGGACAACTCATTCGGGCTAAAGCGGGTGAGGCGGAATTAAGTAAACTGATGGAAAACACGTTCCGTGACGTAAATATTGCGCTAGCCAATGAACTAGCCAAAATCTCAGAACAACTTGATATTGACGCTTTGAAAGTTATCGAAATGGCGAATCTACATCCCCGTGTTAATTTGCATGCGCCAGGACCAGGCGTGGGCGGGCATTGCTTAGCTGTTGATCCTTATTTTGTAATTGCGGCGGCGCCGGAAGTATCTCCGCTCATTCAAACGGCGAGAGCCATCAATGTATCGATGCCGAAATTTATCGAAGCGAAGGTCGACAAAATCATGGCGGCTGCACCGACGAATAAAATTAGCGTTTTAGGCTTAACCTATAAAGGCAATATTGATGACATAAGAGAAAGTCCTGCAATGGAAATTATGGAGGCATTGAAAGAAAAATATGAGGTGGGTATTTTTGAGCCACATGTGCCCGCATATTCTGATTCCAAAGAAGTTGCGATGACTGATAGCTCTCTATTGCTTGTTTTGACAGATCATGAGGAGTTTAAAAAACTAGACGAAACATTCACGAAACAAATGGCACAAGTAGTCATTTTAGATACTAAAAATGTGGTTCAAGAATATGTACGTGATTCTATATATCTGAATTTAGGGAATTTATCAAAAATAAAACAAAAGGAAGATGAATATGTATATTAATACTAAAAAAGATACATCGATATTTCCGCACACGCTTAAAAAAAGTCCAGCTAATGATATTCTTATTCGCTTTGTAGATGTATGCGCAGCATTATTCGCTCTTTTGGTTTTTTCTCCTATTATGCTCATTACAGGGTTGCTTATTAAACTAGAAAATCCTAAGGCACCTGTTCTTTTCAGACAAACTCGAATGGGGATAGGTGGTAAAAAATTTCAGATGTATAAATTCCGAAGTATGTATACCGATGCCGAGAAACGTCTTACTGAGTTAATGGCAGAAAATGAAGTAGAGGGACACATGTTTAAAATGAAAAATGATCCTCGCATTACAAAGGTGGGCAAAATCATTCGGAAGTTGAGTATCGATGAATTTCCTCAATTTTTCAACGTATTAAAAGGGGAAATGAGTATGGTTGGTCCTCGTCCGCCACTCGAACGCGAATATGTCATGTATTCAGATCGTGACAAAAAACGGCTACTTGTAAAACCGGGTTGTACGGGTTTATGGCAAGTAAGTGGACGCAATTCGCTGAGCTTTGAAGAGATGATTAATCTTGATTTGGCGTATATCGAAAAACGAAACCTCTTTTTTAATCTAAAAATTATGATCCTAACATTTAAAGAAATTACGATTTTTGGAAAGGGTATGTGAAGAGTTGCGTATTCAATTATTAGGCAGTTACGTGGACGGTATAACAATGGACGAGACAGTAGAACGAGTCAAAATGATTATTGCAGAAGGAATTCCTACGCAACATGTTGTGGTGAATGCAGGGAAAATTAATCAAATGCAAAAAGATAAAGCATTACGTGATATTGTCAATGCTTGTCCACTTATCAATGCAGATGGTTCGAGTATCGTTCTCGCAAGTAAAGTTCTTGGCAAACGAATTCCAGAGCGCGTAACAGGAATTGATCTGATGATGCGTCTACTTGAAGTGGCAAGCGAAGAGCGTTACTCGATTTTCCTGCTTGGCGCAACTGAAGAAGTTGTTCGGGAAGTAAGGCGCATCATTGTTGAACGCTATCCTGGCGCAAGTGTTGTGGGCTATCAGAACGGCTATTTTGACCGTGATGATTCAGAGGAAATTGCGACAGCCATCCAAAATAGTCATGCAGATATGTTGTTTGTTGCTTTTTCTAGTCCGGAAAAAGAATTTTGGATTAATCAACATTTAAATCAAATGAATGTTCCGTTTGTAATGGGAGTTGGTGGTAGCTTTGATGTTATGGCTGGTAAAACAACACGGGCACCAAAATTTTTCCAAAGAATAGGTTGTGAGTGGCTATGGCGTTTCATTCAAGAACCGCGTCGTATGTTTAAACGTTATTTCATTGGAAATTTGATATTTTTAAAACATTTACTAGCAGAGAAAAGGAGCACACGATGAAGATTACAATGATTGGTCCGAATAGTTCCGCAAAAGGTGGCATTGCAACGGTCATCGAGAATTCTAAAAAATACTTTGATTATGCTGATACAACAATAACCTACCTTTCTTCATGGGATGGCGGTTCTCTTTTGTACCGATTCAAACACGCCTGTCAATCTTTTTTTCAAATGCGCAAACAAAAAGCTGATATTGTGCATCTGCACGTTGCCCAAAAAGGCAGTTTTTTCCGGAAAGCATGGTTTTTACTAGGGAGTTATAAAAAAAGTCACGTTATTTTACACATGCACGCCTCTTCATTCGATGTGTTTTACAAGGAAAGCCCCTTTTTTATTAAAAAATGGATTCGTTCGATTTTTAATAAAGCTGATCAGGTTGTGGTACTGAGTGAAGAGTGGCGTCGCTTTTATGAAACATTAACAACAACAAATATTACAGTTATTCCAAACGCTGTTCCTATTCCAAGTGAGTCTTACTACCATTCAAACACAAAAAAAATTGTAACATTCGGTCGCATCGGTAACCGAAAAGGAAGTTATGATATTTTGAAAGTGGCGAAAGAAATTTATAAACGCCATCCAGAGTATCAATTCGTATTATACGGGGACGGGGAACTTGATAAAGTGAAGCAAATTATTCAAACAGAACATATCCCAAATGTTACATTAGGTGGCTGGGTTACAGATAAAAAATCAATTTTAGAAGAAACAGTCCTTCATTTTTTACCTTCTTATCATGAAGGGCTTCCCATGGCTATTTTAGAAACTATGGCAGCTGGGATTCCAAATTTATCTAGCACGGTTGGTGGAATTCCAGAATTATTAACAAATAAGCGAAATGGTCTTTTAACAAAGGCTGGAGATATTCCAGCTATGGTTCAACAAATTGATTATTTTTTAGCAAATCAAAATGTGCGACAAGAGTTATCAGTTAATGCGCGTCAAACCGTGAATGACCAATTTTCCATTCAAGCCTATAACAAGGCTTGGCATAATGAATATAAAACTACAATGACTAAAGAAATGGTGCGTGATAAACTTGAATCAAGAATTTAATTTAAGTGAACTCTGGCAGTTGTTTTTCAAACATAAATGGCTCCTTTTTATTTGGACCTTATTAGGGTGTGTTACCGCAGTTTGTATTTCGCTGTTTTTAATTACTCCAAGCTATCAAATGGAGTCTCAAGTCATTGTTGTACCGTCAAGTGAGACAACGAATGCGGGTTCAGAAGTTCAAGCTAATTTACAAATGATTAATACGTATAAAGCACTTATTATGAGTCCGAAAGTATTGGGCCGAGTTAGTCGTGACCTAGACGGACAATACTCTGTCCGCGAACTAAAAAGTATGGTTCAGCCTACAACGGAGGAAAATTCGCAAGTCATTAATATTATGGTTACAACAGACAGCCCAAAAGAAGCTGCGCGAATTGCCAATACAACTGCAAAAGAATTTATTAAAGTTACACCGAAAATGGTGAGCACAAGTAGTTTAGAGCTACTTACCCTTGCTGAAACAAAAACATCTGAAAAACCCATTTTTCCAAACCCATTATTATTTGGCTTTGTTGGTCTTATTGGAGGTTTTTTTATCGGGACTATCCATTTGCTATTTCAAACTATCTTTTCGAGTAAAATGAAACGCGAAGAAGATTTTGAAGAGTTAGGCATCCCGCTACTAGGTTCTGTTGGAAAAATTAAAGTTTATGAACCCCGCAAGAGAGGATGGCAAGATGAAGATGAAAAAAACAGATAAACGTGACTTGAAAAATCGACTCGTATCCTTATATGCCCCAACTTCAGAGCAAGCAGAATATTTTCGGACTATTAAAACGAATATAGAGATGCTAAATATTGATATGCAATTCCAAACCATTTTAGTGACGTCGCCAACTCAAGATAGTGGTAAAACGATGATAGCTTCTAATTTGGCAGCAACATATGCACAGTGTGGTAAAAAAACATTACTCATTGATTTAGATTTACGCAAACCATCATTAAGATTCGTTTTTCCAAAAGCAAATTTATCAATGGGTTTAACTGGTTTACTTGGTTCCTCACAATCCATCCCATTAGAGGATGCTATTGTAGAAATTGTTCAAGGTGAATTTGATATCCTTCCAGTTGGAACGCGCCCTTCTTCTCCTTATGCCATCTTAAACTCAAAAAAAATGGGGCAACTTCTGAGTATCTTAAAAGGACATTATGATGTTATTATTATTGACACGCCACCAGTTTTGCCAGTTACAGATGCACTCCTAATTTCAAAATGGGTAGACGGTTGTGTATTTGTTGCTAAAAATGGTTATTCAAAAAAACAAGAAGTTCGAAAAGCGATTAAAATGTTTAAAGATGCGAACGCCCCTATTATCGGGACCATTTTTAATAACACACAGATGAAAAAACTTGATTACTACTATACGGAGCGTGACGCATAAGTGAATAACGGAAAATCATTAAAAAAACTTGGACATAATATTTTTATCATTGGACTTGGGAATATTGGCAGTAAATTGCTTATTTTTCTTCTCGTCCCGTTTTACACCTATTATTTAACTCCAAAAGAATATGGTCTAGCTGACTTGATTGTTATGTCCGTTTCAGTTATTCTTCCAATCCTAACATTAAGTATTGCAGATGGCTTATTTCGCTTTAACCTTGAGCAAGAAAAACAGGAAAGAACCTTTAGCTCAGCTATTGGGGTATGGCTTTTCAGTATGCTACTTGTTGCCATTACCTACCTAATTTTCACACTCATAAGCGGTTTTTCGATCCTAGCTCTTTTGATTGTGCTACTTATCGCCTGTCAGTCTCTTTACTTTATCCTCCAACAACAAATACGCTCCGTCAATAAGTTAAAACTATACGCGGTAGCAGGTTTAGTCATAACCGTTGTCTTACTTGTAAGTAATATCATTTGCCTAAAATACTTGAATATGGGTGTAACAGGATTTTTATTTTCCCAAGTACTTTCCTTTTTTATAGGAAATGTCATATTCCTAGCTTGCGGGCGAGTTATCTCGCTTTTCCAGTGGTCAGGTATCCGTTTTAGTCTCCTGAAAAAGATGCTTCATTATTCGATACCTCTCATCCCAAATTCGCTACTCTGGTGGCTCTTGCAAGTTGCTGATCGCTATATTATCACCTGGTTTTTAGGTATCGGCACAGCCGGTTTATATACGGTGGCAGCTAAAATTCCAAGCATCTTATCTTTAGTTCATACGGTGTTTTTCCAAGCTTGGAGTTTAACCGCACTAGAAGAAAAAAAAGAAAACCAAAATCATTTTTTCGCACAGGTTTTTTCCGCCTACTCATCTTTATTTTTTAGTGGAGTTGCCATCTTATTATGCATCATTCAGCCCCTTGTGACGTCTCTATTTGCCCCAGCCTATCATAGTGTATGGATTTTTATTCCGTTTCTACTTTTAGCTGCTTGTTTTTCAAGCTTCTCAAGCTTCATTGAAGTTTCTTATATGATTACGAAAAAAACACGGCAACTTTTATTAACATCTTTTATTGGAAGTGCTATCTCGATGGCAATTACAATTGGATTTGTGCCAAAATTTGGTGTGTTAGCAGCATCTATCGCAACGTTTGTCGGTTTTTTCGTCACGTGGATTATTCGAGCACTTCAAACAAAACAATTGCAGTTTATGATGCATAAATGGAGCTTTTTCGGTTCTTTATTCCTACTCCTTATTGAATGTAGTTATCTTTCTTTTGGTCACCACCCGTCCACAGTAATTTTATTTAGCTTGAGTATACTCGTACTTGTTTTTCAATTTCCATTATTTATTCAATGTTATCGATTGATTAAGGTTCTATTAAAAAAAAGACGTTAAATGAGCGTTAAGGAGAATCATATATGCACTTATTCATCGGATTATTTTTATTTGCTCTTTTTTCAAATCTTATCGCCCAATTCATTCCTACTGGAGGCATGGTAGAAAATGGTGTTGTGGTACTTTTCCTTATTGCGGCTTTATTTAAAGCGATTTATGAATCTGTGCAGGGGAAAAAAATCATTTCAAGGAGCGAAATGACTATAATCGGAGTTCTATTTTTATTTTTCATTATGGCGATTATGCCTAATTTATTTACACTCCATCAAAATACAATTGCGCAGCAACTCCTCACTTTCTTCAGTATTGTCAAATTTATTTTGCTTTATTTAAGTGGCAAATATTTATTTCAAAACATTGATGTTACATCGACCAAACCGCTCTTTACTTTCTTAGCTTGGTTGGTTACAATTTCTTGTTTAGTTGTGTACGTCATCCATTTCTTTGTGCCTCTTTTGGAGCCATTTGATACTCGTTTTGGCATCCAAACGTATTCATTTGGTTTTGGACATCCTGCTCAATTTGCTTTGGTTATTTTGATTCTATCCACGCTAACTACTTTTTTTAAACTTGTGGATCAAAAGAAACCGCCGTATTTTTACTTGTTGCTTAATTTTATTTTGATTTTTATCGCAGGGAGAAGTACTTCCATCGGTTTTTATCTTTGTTTCTTTCTTCTTTTGCTTCTGTTTCCTTATATAAAACGAATTCCGATTGGGCTTATTGCTTTGCTTAGTGGTATTTTTGTCTGGTTTAATTTTGATCGTATTATGGATCAGTTTTTCGGAGCGACACAGGAAGCACGTGGTCTTTTACTACAAACTTCAATGAAGATTGCCAAAAACTATTTTCCGCTTGGTGGTGGGCTTGGTATGTTCGGTTCAAATTCAGCGCGTGTTAATTATTCGCCCTACTATTCTGAGTATGGTCTTGACGGAGTATGGGGGCTTGCGCCGAGTAATCCACAATTCGCGACGGATTCTTATTGGGCTATGATTATAGGGGAAGTCGGTTTTATAGGTTGCATTCTCATCATCGCTCTATTTGTACTGGTATTAAGAGATATTGTGAAAAGTCTTCCAACCACAAATGTTAAATTAAAGTTCATTGTCACTGTTCCACTGGTTTATGCACTATTTACAAGTCCAGTTGATACCATTTTAGTATCAAAAAGTATCGTTGTTCTAACACTTAGTATGCTCTACATGATTTTTTATATAAAACAAACTGTATCTAAGAAAGAAGAATGAACTTAGTGAAATCAGAAGCTACGCATCATAAAATGCTTATTTGCGTGCGCTATTCGAAAATATTTTGTGGCATTATTTTTTTCTGTTTATTGTTACATTGATTAAAAAGCGGGTATAGTCAACGGAATAATAAGATCCTTTAGAGAAAGGGAAGATGAGATGGATAGGCAGGAATTGAAACAAATCCAAAAGCTTGTGGAAATGAATGGTCCTGTACGAGCAGCAGAATTAGAAGTTGCATTTGGAGGAGTTGTACGTTATCATCTGCAAATACTTGTTCAGGAGGGGCGTATTCAGCGGCTACGAAGAGGGATTTACGGAAAAAAAGAATCCAATCAAAAACCAGCACAGGAAGGAAACGCAACCCATACTGGTTAAAAGGCTACTATAGCAGATATAATATCTGCTTTTTTATATGCAAAGAATAGTTATATTTTTACCAAATAAAAGGAATAAGCTTCTTTGTGTGCTTTTGGTAATTCTCAAATTGAGAGCCGTACTTTTGGAGTAAATATTTGTCGGCGTTTGGGATGTAAGAGAAGACAAACATGAGGAACAAGAAACACGGAACAAAAAGGGCCCAAACATTTAAAGTAACTAATGAAAATCCTGCTACCCATAATATATCTCCAAAATAATTAATGTGGATGGCGTATTTAAATAACCCCCCAGTATACAGTTTGCCTTTGTTTGAAGGGTCAGCTTTGAATGGTTTTCGTAACAACTCAGAAAGTGTGTTAATCAGACTGCCGGCTACAAAGAGGATTATCCCTGTAATATACATGGTGACATTGGAACTAGTCTGACTGAATACAGTGAATAAGGGGAAACCGATGTAGTAAATGGCAAATGCCAAACTATTCCCAGTGGCCTCTTTCCAGCTAATTCCGCGTGGTAACCAGATAAAAAGCATCGCATTTAAGCGAAGGAAAGTAATTAGTAGGAAAATGATAATCGTATAACGTATATAGCTACTTAAAGTAGTATCTTGATAGAGGATAAAAAACGCCAAGACTAGATAAATAAGCTGGGTGATGAAGATAAAAATTTTTGCACCAGGCGTTTTTTGATGGATACCATACATACCTGCTTCACTCCTTTTTTTATTGATATTCTTTTATTCTAACATAACTCACTGGTTAAAAATAAATTCGCAGGTTCTAAAAGCAAATACAGCTATTTTCTAGAAACCTGCGAATTTTTTAGCTATAGCGAATGATAATAGCATCACCGTGTGATTCATCATACTGTACCCAAACAGCGTCACCAGAACGGGGGCTTGCGGTGGGCTCGATAGTTCCGATGTAAGTATAGCGGCGGCTTTTTATGTCAAGTTCAACACGTGCGACAGGTCGTTCGCTTCTTGTGTAGCCGAGATAGTTCACGGAAGATATAACGGCGGAGCCTTCTTTTGCTTGGCTTAATCTTTTTCTTAGAGAAAAGTCTTCCTGCGTGAAACTGATTGGAAGCACCATCCCGACCTGTAATGGTATCGTTTCAGGTATAAATTGGCTATTTTGGATTGGAAAACTCGTATTGCCTGCTTGAACGCTTAAGTCAAGTAGAGTCAATTTGCGTCCCAAAACCGTTGCCGAAAGAGGCTTAATAGCTGTAACAGTAGCGTTTAGCGTGATATTATCATTTTTCTCATATGTGGTGTTATATGCGAGCAAACGGGTAACACCGCCCACTTCAATTAATTCTGCTAGTTTGCCGATTTCAAAACGAAATCCTTCTGGCTCGGTGGCAGGAACGCGGTACACTTTACCATTTGCTTTCAACTCAAGTTCAACAGCTGTCCCGCGGTTTGCCGCTCCAAATGAAAGCACAGCAGTAAGTGTGGCACTTGGAACGCGCACTTCTTTTGTGGCGCCTTCCGTCATATCAGCCTCATCCATGAAAATAGCTTTATTTTTCTTCGGATTATAGTGAATCATCACTTGCTGCCCAACCTGAATTTGAGAAAGGACCGAAACAACACGGTGAACCTCAAGTTCTTTTTCTTTGCCTTTGTAGAGAAAGCGCAGTAAAAAACGAACTCTAGGCTGATTATTAATATAGACGCCGGTTTCGTTTGCGGACAAAATTGTAGCGGGCAAAATAACAGTGCCCTCTTTATTTTTCTTACGTCTAAACGCAAAGAAAAGTTTCCTGAAAACAATTACTAAAAGCAGTATAAGCGGAATGAAAAGCCAAACAAACCAATTGATAGCCAGCGCTGGATGCTCTTTTAGAAATTGAACGAATGCGCCTAATTTGGTAGTTGTTTTTTGAGGCCACGAACTAACATCTGCCGCTTCAATGATGCTCGCTTTACCTGTTGCCAAATCGAACATGCCAGTTGTTTTGCCCGCTCCGTCGTAATATAGCTCTTTCTCGTTTTCGACTTTATAAAAAAGCGCGTTTGTATCGGCTAAGTCTTTGTAATTTGCTTTTTCAAAAAGTGGGCTAACGTCTGTTAGAGCACCATCTATTTCATTATATAAATATGCGGTTATGCCACCTTGTTCCTCGTCTTGTGTGCTTGAACCAATGAGTAAACTTTCTTTTGAATTTAGTGGGAAAATGAGTGCTTGATAAAGTGGTTTTGGCGTCGCAAGTTTTTCGCTGGCATGAAAATCAGTGGGGCTTAGATGGTAAATTTCTTTAGGGTATGAAGTATTAACCCCGAGTAATTGGTTTTTGCTTAGTCCAGTATCTGCTAAAAATGATTTTTGGATAGATACTTCACTCGTTTCATTTGTGATGGAATACGTATTTTTTGTATTTAAAATACCACTTAATTGTACGGTGGAATCATCTTTTAAATACACTCGCCAAGTCGGTAAAAAGTTTGCGCTCACCCCGTAATTTAGGGAAATATTTGTTGGCCTTGCAGGAAGGCGCTTGTCACTAGCTAAATTTAAAGTAGTCGCTTTCCCGTTTTGTACTTGAATATAATATGAATCAGCATTATTTTGTGCTTCAAGCACAAGACGATTACGGTAAGGATAACTATTGCTTTCTAAAAAGCCATCCATCATGATTTTTTGTGAAAGGATGTTTTTCAAGTTGCCGCTTGCATCAATTTGATGAAGTTGAAGCTCGCTATCTTTCGTTTTTGTTGCGATAACAAATGTGCCATTTTGATAACTTGGGATGGCTTGTTTAAAAATATCAGAATCGAAAGAGAAAGTTTTTTCAATGGTTTTCTCTTTAACGTCATATAAATTCGCAACTAGATTGTCATTGTCTGGTACGACTAGCATTTTATTCCCTTTGTCAAATAAAAGCAGATGGTTAGCCTCTTTTAAATTTTCTTTTTGACTAGCTTGATAGTCTCGATATCCATTATAGACACTAATAGAAAGTATAATGACAGGTATGAAAAAAAATATAACTGATAACCGTTTAATAAAAAACGCCCCCTTGGTTGCAGTTCGAATAGGTATAAATTCGCTTACTATTATAGCATAAGATATGTGTAGTCTATTTCGATGTTCTTAGTCGATAGAAAATCACTCTTACAAACAAAATGAATATCCGAAAAAGTGTAAAAAATACCAATTTTTGGGTGAAACAATAAGTTTTGGGTTAAATGTTCACAAAATAGACACATTTATCATTAGTCTTGTTGCCTCAATCAGTTTGTCTAAAAAATATGTGTAGTCTATTATACAGTAGCATAAAAATAGATTGCTAATTTGTCACAAAGTCGATATATTAGGTGTTGACTTAATACTTTTGAGGAGAATATCATGAAAAAATTTATTAGTTTAGTGAGTATTTTTAGCATTTTAGTGTTACTACTCCCATCCTCTTTTTCAGCGGAAGCAGCATCTGGGAGCTACGGAGCAGGACTAACCGTAAAATCGAAAGTATCTACCAGCCCGACCAATAAAGCGCTTACCTTTTTCCCTTATACAGACGATGATACATTGACGTATGAAGCGCAAATGAACATGACAGGAAATTATAAAACATGGGGACAAACCATTCACTTGGATAAAAATGGAAAAATCGAATTGATTGGTGCGCCTGAAATTGTGACTACAGGGGGTATCACGCCCGCGGATGTGAAGGTAGAATATTCAAATGATGGTGTGAATTTTGAAACAGGTACTCCTAGTGAAAATAATCGTTATCGTTGGATAAGGTATGAAGTAACTCAAGATGTGAACTGGGATACCACGACGCAACGAGTGAAACTATCTTTTAATGCGAAAAGTGTTGAGAAATCAACATTACTAGAGGCTGATTTTAATCAAACAACGGGACATCAGGCGGAAGGTCAGTATTTTGCAACCGGGCGCGATGACAATCGTACAAATACATCGGATATGTCTTACGTGCCGACTGTGTATTTCAAAGACCCTAAGATTTACGGTCAAGCATTTGAACGTTTAACAACGGAGCATGGCGTTAAAGGGTCATTTAATTCACCTGCACCAAATGATCCTAATGTAAGTGGAATTAAAGTCTTTTTATACGATGTAAATAGTAACCTAATCGGACAAACGATAACAGATCAAAACGGTTACTATGAATTTGACAAAGTGACTCGAACAGATGTTAACTACATGCATTTTAATGACCCTGAAGAGCGTTATTATACAAGCTTTGTACTACGATCATCAGATCCTGCTACATCTAATCCAGGTGACTATGCATGGTATAGCTTTGAAGGCAGCGATGAAGTCATTGGTGGCATTCAATATATTTACGAGAATGCAAATAATAAGCAACTTAGGAAAATCAAAGAATCGATAGCTGTTGAAACAGAAGATATTTATTATCGTATTGGAGATGCGATACCAAACCTCAGGCAAGGTGTAACAAAGGCCTATGACAGTTTTGAAGGCGATTTAACGCAATTTCGTCTTTATCACCAAGATGATATGCTATTTTCCGCGGATAGTTCCAATGTGAACTGGGATGTTCCGGGCATCTATCCCGTCTCAGTTAGGGTAACGAATATGAATGGCTTTTTTGGATATGATGGAACGGAAAATGCAGTTGTTCAAAGCGCATTCAATGTAATTGTGACAAATTCGTTAGCACCAGTAATTGAGGCGTTCGATAGTGAAGTCTATATTGGCGAAAGTTTTGACCCAATGAAAGGTGTTCAAGCGACAGATCCCGATGACGCAAGTGATATTACAGACCAGATTGTTGTCGATGATAGTGCGGTGAACCTTCATGAGGTTGGAAAATATCCGATTAAATATAGTGTGACGGATAAAGACGGCGACAGTGTAGAAAAGACGGTATATGTGACAGTGCGCGACCTTACAATTGATGCTAGTGACGTGGAATTATATGTCGGCGATGCGTTCGATCCGCTTGAGTACGCAACTGCAAATGACTCTACTGATGGCGATTTGACAAGCGCTATCCGCGTACAGGAAACAAACGTCGATACATCACAAGCTGGCGTGTACGGCGTAACCTATGCAGTGGAAAATACAGGCGGACGTACAATTGAAAAAACCATTACCGTGACAGTAAAAGAACCCCTTTTACAACCATTACCTCCTGAGAAAAATCAACCAGTGCCACCAAATGAACAAGTGGACAACATAAACGTTGCGCCACCAAATGAAAAAACAAGCAATATAAAAGTAACGCCAACCAATGAAAAAGTTGTAATGAAAAGCCCGGTTGAGAAACAAGCGACAAGTTTACCGAAAACAGGAGATACGAATTCTCCGCTTCTAATTTTAGCTGGACTTACGCTAGTCCTTGCTAGCCTAACTTTGAGAATAAAAACAAATAAGAAACATAATTAAAGAAAAGAACTGAAAATCAAGCAGTGCCCATTTCTAAAAATGGCACAATTACTTGGTCTTCGGTTCTTTTATTTTTCATTACGGGCTTAAAATTATTTAATATGTTCATATTGTAGTTTCAAGAGTACTAACACTCAGAAATTGATAGGGTTAATTTTTTGTTGGCTGTGCCACATAGTTTAGATTAACAAAAGTGTTCATATGCCCATCTTTGGTTAAGTTGCCATTTCATACTTTTTGAGAGATGTCCCAGGATGGTTTTCATTTGAGGTGGACTCATCAATTGGAAGAGGTATGGGTTCTAAAATGCTAGTTTCAATAAACTTACGATGCAGAATAGTATCTTCTGCTAAAAAATATTCATATCAAACTCTGCTTTTTTACCCAAAGTGCTAATTTTGTGGAGTAAAAGGACAAAAGCAGCATGTAATTAATTTATCATTATACATGTACCGTTTCATATTAGGCAAAACAATGCTTTATATAGAATCACAAGAAAAGGGAGGAAAATAAATATGCAATTTAAAAAAACATATCGCCGTATAACTTTGTCAATCGTTATCTTTGTTGTGACATTGTTATTTGTGGCAGTTTCTTGCCTCTTATTTCCAAAACTCATTGAGGCAACGAATACTAAGACAGAAATGCCTTATTATATTGAAATCATTAAATCACCACAACAAATTAACGATGACGTCTCTTACTACGATTTACGTGTTGAACCAGGGAAAATAGAAAAAGTCGAATTGAAAATGCATAATACGTCTAATCAACCACTTACGCTATCAGTCAATGCAAATACAGCAAGGACTGGAACAGGTGGCAATATTGATTACAGTGGTGATAAAAAAAGTAAATTGGCTGAATCGTTAACCTATTCGTTTGAAGAACTTGTAACGGGTGATAAGGAAGTAACATTACAAGCGGGCGAAACAAGAATAGTCCAGTACTATATTGAGATGCCAAAACAATTGTTTAGCGGTGTAATCCTTGGTGGGTTTTACATTCAAGAGAAGCAAGTTGACAACGGGAAATCTGAAAAATCAGGTGTCACAATCGAGAATCGTTATGCATATGTTATAGGGTGTAAACTTAGTGAAAAAGACCAACCAGTGAAACAAAAGTTTATTCTTGGTGAGCCGCAATTGAAGGAATGGAATCATGCACCGAACATCCAAGTGAATCTTATTAACCAAGCATCTCGTATTATTTCGCATTATGAATTGATGGGGGCGATTAAGACGAAAAACGGACGTGTTGTCCATACCATATCTCCCAAAATATTTTCAATGGCACCAGACTCAAAGTATCGCTTACTAGAAGGTGTTCGGTTAAAGGCTTTTCCGCCAGGTGAATATATCTATGAATTAACTATCACAGGCGATAGAAAAACGTGGAATTTTAGCAAAAAATTTACTATTTCTGCTAATAAGATTCATCAAGTTAAGGAACAAACGGATTTGGAAGACACATTCAGTCCCGTTTTAAAAGCTGTTATTATTGCAATCGGCATTCTGCTAATTATTGCTGCAATCGTGTTATTTAGAAGGAGAAGAAAGCATGGGGAAAATAATCAAGAAATTTAGTGTATTAATTGTTTTTATGATGATATTCATGCCAGCAGTTCGTACTAGTGCAGCGGCAGTGCCACCAACACACGTACAAGATTTGACGGGGCTTTTTGAAATCAAGTCAGAAAGTACTTCGTCGGTAGGTAGTGATGGTGTTGTTACCATTACACCTAATCAGGGCAATGCCATCGGTTCTATTTGGAGTACAGAAAAAAACTTGTTAGATTTTAAGAAAAATTTTAGTTTGACAAGTTATTTATATTTCGGTCCACAAGTAAATGAAGTGGGGGACGGGATGGCGCTCGTTTTCCAAGCTTATAATGAAACACCAAAATGGTTCACCTACGGCGCATCAGCGATTGGTTATTTAGGAAATCAACGTGATGAAAATTCAATTGGAATTCCAAATAGTTTTGCAATTGAATTTGACTTGTTCAACAACCAAGCGGACGCGGATGGTTGGTATGATCAAGGTTTGCCGACAACAAACCAAGGGCAACACATCGCTTACCTCTGGCCGGGAGATTTGACGCAGTATAGCTCTTGGTGGTCTTGGTTCCAAACACAACGCAATATCAGCCATTACAATCCAATCAGTTATTTGCTTACAAGCGATAAGTGGATCAAGTTGGATGTGAACTGGGATGCTGAAAAAGAAAAATTACAGTACATCATTGATGATACACAGGTAGTAGATGTTCCGTACGAGGAATTTTATACAAATGTATTGTCACATAATACCTCTGTGCTTTGGGGATTTACAGGAGCGACTGGTACATACTCCGCTCCGCAAAAAGTTGTTTTCCAGAAAGTTCCCTTTTTAGTTGAGGCCGACCCACAAATCACTGTTCAAAATCTCACGCGCAACAAACAAATGAGTTCTGGTGATGCCATCCATGTAGGTGAAAAAGTCCGGTTGACCTATTCGGTTGAATATATTGATGGTAAACAAACTTGGAAAAACATTAGGGCTACTTTGATGAATGACCCAAATTTTATTTTAGATACTGGCTCCATCACTGTAACGCCCTATTTCGGCGAAATGGCTTTGGATTCTTATAAAATGGAAGACTCAGCATGGACGGATGGTATTTTGCAATTTCCAAGTGATGGTATTAGTCCAGATTTAGATTTGAGTGGTGAAATTCCAAGTAAAATTGCAATCAGCTATGAAGGACATTACGCGACTGAAACGCCGAACACTGCTATTTATCTAAATAGTGAATTTAAAGGTGATAATGCTGTTTATCAAGCTGCCCCTTTTGAACTCATTCCGGCTCAAAATCTCCCTCCTGTATTGACCTTTACAGAAACAGCTGATGTACCAGTCGTCGATACAGATGAGATGAAAACTATTGATGGTACGTTCCACGATCCTAACCAAGGCAAACTGATATTGACATATGCGATTGACGGTACAACGGTCAAAACAGAGACGGTTGATGGTACGAATACAGATGGGGATTGGCTCTATACGCTCACTAAAGCACAAATCGATAGCTTGAGCGATGGGGAGCATACTTTCCAAGTAACAGCTGAAAATCTAATGGGACAGACGGCAATAATCACGAAAAAACTATTGAAAAAGTTTGCACCAGCCGTACAGCTTACTTTATTGAATGAAACAAATAAAATACTGAAGGGAGGTGATGCAACTTTTAAAGTGGATTGGCATGATTTAGACAGCGAACAAGTGCAATTCTTTTATCAGATTGATGATGCATCAGTAGTTGAACTTGGTTCAAAAGAAAATCCTATATTAGGAGAGACGCAAAGCTTCGAATGGACAGTCAATACAGCAGATCTAGATTACGGTTCCCATACAGTGCAAGTATATGCTGTGGATGCGGAACAGCATACATCCGCTCCAAGTCAACAGTCGATTTTAGTTGATGGTAAAATTGCATTTCAACAAGCTCCCGAAGATTTTTCCATCGATGCGATTATTCCGCAACAAACTACCGCCTCGAAAGTGACCAGTATTGGTCCGGTTACGATTGAAGATACGCGTCTTGAAAAATCAAGTTGGCGTCTACAAGCTAAATTAACTGCACTTGTAGAGGGTGAGACAACAGGGTTTGTTAGCCAAGCAGGGCACATATTGCCACCTGAAACGTTTTACTATCAAAATGATCAAGGTGAAAGAATTCAAATTGATACTGCTGGAAATACGATTTTAGATGTAGCGGCTGGTCAAGAAGGAAGGATAGCTTTAAATCAAGAAGGAACAGCAGGATTTTATGTACAGCTCTTTTCGTGGGCATACGCAGATGATTATCGGGCTGCGATTGAATGGCAAATCATTGAGGCGCCGTAATTTATAAAAAGGAGAAATAGTATAATGAAAAAAGAATTGATTATAGCAGGGACGCTAATTGGCTTTACTGTAGTTGCAAACGTTGGCAGTACTGCGCTGGCAGTAGAAACATCAACTGCTAGCACAACGGGGACTGTACAGCTTATTACAGCAGGAGAAGGAGTAACACCAGTTGATCCTAATGAACCTATTCAACCAGGAGATGGTAAGGAGACAGGCAATAAAGGTCCGCTAAGTATTGACTACGTGCCAAACTTTTTATTTGGTCAAGCGGAAGTAGGGGGTTCTAAACTTGTATTAACAGATCAAAATACGAATCCATTCGTACAGATATCGGATAATCGTGGTTCGGGCGCTGGCTGGACATTGAAGCTGAGTGCATCATCTTTTAAAAATAATGAAGATGAAACAAAAACATTAATAGGGACGATTTTAACAATCGGACAAGTATTACCAGAAGCTGTTGATGAAACGAATACATCTGGCTTGCCAACAGGGGCTACACAAACATTTGGAACAAGTGATACCTCTGCGAAAACGATCATGACTGCAGCTGCTGATAGCGGTATGGGATCGTGGAAAGGGAAGTTCAAGACAAATACGGGCACAAATTCTGTTACATTAACTATTCCATCTGGTAATAAAGTTGGATCTTATACAAGTACGTTGACTTGGTCGTTAAACAACGCACCAGAATGAGGATAGGTACGAATTTTTGAAATGGGTTGGGCGAGAATCATGTTTTAATAACCTACACGCGATTGCCTATAGGTAACAAATGTAAATCCTTGATTCCTCGCTTGAGCAGATACAATCAGCCATCTGCAAATATCTAGGAATGAATTTAACCTAGAAAAAAGTGGTTTCAATTGAATAGGTGAAAAAATAAACATACTGAAATATGATATACACCCCATAAAATAGGCACTAGAAAACAAAAAATCTAGTGATTTTATGGGGAGTGTTTTTGTATGACTATAAATAAAACAAGCTTCGAAAAGAGAATATTTATCATGAAAGAAGTGCTTGAAACGAAAAAACCTAGAAACTTAGAAGCGAAAGAAAACAATCTCTCTTGTGCTAAAGTTGGAGAAAATGAGCTAGGTCCTTATAAAATAAAAGCTAACAAAGAAAAAGAGAACGAATACTTGGCACAACAAATCATATGTATTTTTGAAGAGCCCGACCATACATTTGGCGTGGTTCGGAAGCATTATGCTTTAAAAAGAGAAGTCAAAAGAAAGCCAATATTAAAAAACACGGCGACTCACGGGTTTGTTTCCGAAATTTGAAAGAGATGTTCAAAATGGACTAGAAATGATTACGCTATTCCTCTTTTTCATTTTATCATCTAACCACCATAAATGGTTTTATTGAATATTACAAACGTTGTCAATAGATTAATGTGTACTTTTACCCCCTTTTTTTCAAAATACTTCTAAAAAACGTCACATTAAATCAGGCAAAAAAATGCTAAAATGAAAAGGCTCGAGCATTCAAAGAACTTTCATATTAAGAGGAGGAATTAAATGTTTAAAAAAATATTTTGTTTGTGTAGCTTATTGTTATTCATAGTACCAACCACTGCATTTGCGGAAGTAGATAATCATCAAGCAACTTCAAAAGAGACTTTTTCGTCCGCAAATAAAAAGATAGAAGAACTCTCACCCCAAAAACAAGAAATTGTTAATGAAATTAACCAAGAATTAACCAAGAAATTACAGAATAAAAAGCGTACTATTGTTGGAAATGAAGTCGAAAATGCATTAGTGGATTTAGCTTTTGATTTTGCATTTAAGAGGGAGAATCCCCTTTTCAGTTTAATCGCAAGTATAGGAGGCAGTTCTAATACTAGTGAAATAAATAATTGGTTTAATTTACTGAAAAATAAAAAATCAAGAACTTTAACTGTTTATGATGAAATAACCAAAACGAATATTAAATTAGTAGGAACCTATATAGATAATAATTCGGATGAAACAATTATTGTACATAATGGCTATAGAGCACCGTCAAACGCTATCTATGAACAGGCTAAATTATTTTCCGACTTAGGCTATAACATACTTTTACCAGATACTCGTTCTCATAACCAAAGTGAGGGAACCTATATTACCTTTGGCTATTATGAAAAGCAAGATTTAAATAAATGGATTGATCAAGAAGTTAGCCTAAAGCCACACCAAGAAATTATTTTATTCGGAGCGTCTATGGGAGCTGCAACCACAATGCTCTCACAAGAAACTCCTCACAAAAATGTAAAAGCCTATATTGAAGATAGCGGCTATTATTCACTTGAGCAACAATTAAAAGATACATTGCACTTATTGACGCAATATTTCGAATATATACCTCTTCTTAATGAAATAGATTGGAATAATGAAGAAAATCGATTAATTCAAATTTTAAATGAACGACAAATAAAACCTGTTCTTGGGTTTGATTTATATCAAGTTTCACCCTTAAACAGTGTCACTAAGTCAACATTACCAAAGTTATTTATACATGGTGAGGCTGACTGGTTTATCCCCCCCATTTCCTTAGATATACTTTACAAAAATGCTGGAAAAGGTTATAAAGACTATTTATTAGTACAAGGTGCCGAACATGTGGGAGCTTATAATGTTCAACCTGCCTTATATAAAAATAAAATCACATCTTTCTTAAAAAATGTAGAAAATATGCGCCCAGAACCTGCCAAACTTCGTGATTTAGAAAGCGGAGCGAGAGTGATATCTGGTGAAGCATCGAAAAATGCCGCATATACAATAGTAGTACAAGAAAAATCCGGTCAAGTCTTACAAGAGTATCATGGAACTGTTTCAAATACAGGAGTCTTTGCTATTTCTGTAGAACCATTACCTTCAGGGGCCAGTGTCATTGTGACGATTGAAAAAAACGGTCTTAAAAGTAAACCAACAAAAGTAATCATTGAGGATAAAACGCCGCCTGCTCTCCCAGTCGTAAATAAAATATATGATACTACTAAAAATATAACAGGTCAGGCTGAACCTCATGCTAAAATATCCGTTAAGAATAGTGCGGGTGATATAATTGCTCGTGGAGTAACAGATAGTAAGGGCAATTTTAGCATATCCATATCGAATCTAAAAGCATCTCAAGAATTATTTATTACAGCTACTGACATATCTTTGAATGAATCTGCAGCAACAAAAATGATAGTTGAAAAATCTAGCACAGAAGAGACTGATACAGAACAGGATTTTTGGAGTTGGATTTGGTCGATTATTAATTCTTTATTCGGTATTTAATTGCTTCAAGTAAACTTTTGATAAAAAATCACCCCCTTTATAGCTTGGGCTATAATTTGATTTTCCAATAAGAGGAAGAATAAAAAGTTGTCAGTGTTATATTGTTATGATGCTCATTATAAATGCTTTCAATGTATTAAAAACAAGCGAGTTTAATCTCTTGAAAAGAAGAAAATAATTAACCAGGGAAACCCATTTTCTATTGACTAGAAAATGGGTTTTCAGTGTAAATAATAGCTTACAATCTGTTAATGGTATCAAACCTACAAAAGCCAACTTAGATAGTATTTTTAATAATATAGCTTGGAATGATGTAGAAGATAATCAAAAATACTTATTCTATGCGCATGATGATATTTCTTGGTATGTTTGAAACAGTGAAAGTTTGGAGTATCAATTAGTTGATAAGACTTTTGGGGAAGTGATGGAGGTATTTGGAAGTTCCAATGATAGGATGGAATATGCGCTCAAAAACTTTGTCTTAGAAAAACTTAAAATTTAACTAACCTGTCCCCTAAAATAGGGCTCAATATAAAATACTTCAGCTGTATAGAAGAAACATGTGATTAAAAAGACCGTGGAGTTTAAAAATGTCCACGGTCTTTTTCTTTCTAGTTATTTTTCCAAATTGACAGCAGCCCTATCTTGCCTTTATTTAAAAGTTGTGTGATTATGACAAAATACGAATATGCTCGTTTAAGGAATAGCTTTTGATTCTTGTAAAGGGCATGCGGCTTTTCATCGGGATACGTCTTTTTAAGCCTTTTCCTACTATTTACGGCCGTTTATTATCTTAATTCAATTTCCACAAATCCTCGGACGCTATTTGTCAAAAAAATACGTGTTGCTAGCTCTAAATCGTCAAAAGTTAAAATTTGTTCAGCGATTTCTCCTGTCTGAAGTAGCGTCTGCCGAAAGACCCCAGGAAGGAGGCCGCATGAAAGCGGAGGCGTTACAAGTTTTCCGCCGATTTCCAAAACGAGATTTCCAGAGATGAATTCCGTGAGCTCTCTTCTTTCGTTATAAAGCAAAGTTTCCGTGACATCTGGTTCGCGAAGCTCCTCGTACATTTGGCGGCGGGTCGTTTTGTGCGCTAAAAACACATTTTGTGCGAGTGGTTTTGTGGCAATTTTGGCTGTCCAAATGGGTGTCTTAGAACTTATTTCCTGTATATCAAAAATAAATTCCCCGTTTTGCTTTAGCTCAGCTCGGAATTTAAATACGCCATTTGCATGTTCAGCAGCAGCTGCCAGTAAGAGCGTGCGAGCGGCAGAACGCTCAAATGGCAACTGCCAAAATTGTGCGCTTTTTTCCAAACGATCCAAATGAGCATGAAGCCGCTTTAATTCCCCGTTTTCAAGTCGGATGCTTTCAATTAATTCGACGGGTGGGAAAGCATCTGCTAGAACAGCCGATTTCGCTTCAATTTCTGCAAATTCTGCTTTTGCGTCAGAATCCCAAACGATACCGCCACCAACTCCGTAGCGTGCCGTGTTTGCCGCAGAATCAATTTGAACCGTCCGAATTGGCACACTCCAAATCATGTCCCCATCTGGCTTCGCGAACCCAATTGCGCCGCAGTAGACTCCGCGCGCCGAAGTTTCGAGCTCGGCAATGAAATCCATCGTGCTTTTTTTCGGCGCCCCCGTAACCGAACCACACGGAAAGAGTGCCTCGAAAATTTCAAAAAGGGATTTCTTCGCCGCAAGTTCTGCTGTAACCGTCGATGTCATTTGCCAGACCGTAGGATACGGTTCAAGCTCACATAAACGCGGCACACGCACCGAACCCGGGCGCGCAATTTGGCCAAGGTCGTTTCGCAGCAAGTCGACGATCATGACGTTTTCCGCACGGTTTTTTTCGTCGTTCGCCAAAAAATTCCGTCTCGCCGCATCTAATTCTGCCGTGTCACCCCGTCGAATCGTGCCTTTCATCGGCCGCGTCGTCACGTTCCCCTTTTCCACCTTGAAAAAAAGCTCAGGTGAAGCAGAGAGAATTTGATGTGTGGACGTTGTAAGCATTGCCGTGTACCTTGCGGCGCTTTGTTCCCGAAAATGCATGTACGCAGAACTCGCCTCGAATCCAGCCAGCACAGGGCTGTTTAGGCGTAGCGTGAAGTTTGTTTGATAGGTGTTTCCGGCCGCAATTTCCGCGCGAATGCGCGCAATGCGTGATTGATATTCTTTGAAAGTCATATCTGCGGTAAACGCAAAAGCCGGCTTTACACGGGAAGGCACCTCGAAATTTGAAACCGGCGAAAGAAATACCCCAAACCAAACGAGTGGCAATTTTTCGTCCGCATAAAAGGTTTTCAAATGTTTATTGAAGGCAGGAGCCGCCTCGTAGCTCACAAAGCCCGCGATATAATAGCCTTCTTTCCGCCGCTTTTCCGCTTGCTCAAAAACAGTTTCGACTTCCTGATATGTATAAGCCGTTAAAATTTCCTTTGGTTCGCTAAAACATAATGTTTGCTCTTCGAAATCAAAACGCAACTGATTCGCCATAAGCCACCTCTAAAAAATTTTTTAAAATAGGATGCCCATGTTCCGATAAAATGGCTTCTGGGTGGAATTGTACGCTAAAAATGGGAAGTGCCACGTGTTCTGTCGCCATTAAAACGCCGTCTTCTGTCCAAGCCGTTTCAATTAGCGGGCTTTTTACACCAGTTACCGCAAGCGAATGATAACGCGCAACATCAAACGTGTGTGGCAAACTACGGAATAAACGCGTTTTATTATGTGTGATGGTACTGGTTTTGCCATGAACAATTTCGGGGGCAGAAACAACACGTGCACCGAAAAATGTGCCGAGCATTTGATGCCCTAAGCAAATCCCAAAAATGGGTTTTTTATCAAAAAAGCGCTCGATAAAAGCTAGCGTCTCTGGGTAATCGGTCGGTTTTCCGGGTCCGGGTGATAAAATAATGGCATCATAATGATTTAAATGGGCAGCATCAGGTAGGTTTTCTGAAAAGACGATATCAACTTCTGCTTTTAGCTCTAAAAAATACTGGTATAAGTTATATGTAAATGAATCATGGTGGTCAATAATGAGTAACATCGAAATCCCCCTTTCGTTACTATTTCTTTTATAGCAAATTAAATAAGCTTACACAAGTGAAGTTTGAAATTTTTGTTGTGGTGGAATGAAATAAAAAACTAACATTTTGGAGGGATAGAGATGCGAAATGAGCTAGAAGAACGAATTCTAAATGTGCTAGAGGATCATAAAATCGGCGTTATGGCTTCTGTGAAGGATAAATATCCGCACGCTAGATATATGACTTTTTTTCATAAAGGGTTGACGCTTTATACAGCAACGCTAAATACGCTTCCGAAATTGGACGAAGTTAAGCGCAATCCACATGTTTGTGTACTAATTGGCTACTGGGGAGAAAATGTGAAAACGGCGTTTGTCGAATTTAATGGGCGTGTTGTTGTGGAACAAAATGAGGCGGTAGTGGAAGATATTTGGAACCAAATCAACTCAGAATGGGTGGATAAAAGGCAACCTGGGTTTACGGTGCTGAAAATCATTCCAGAGCAGATTCGCTTGTTTGATCTTCCCACGGAGGAACCAGAAGTACTGGATTTAATTTAAAGGCTTGAAAAATCCTCTTGAATGGTTTAGAATACAACTACATTGATAAAAGAAAACGTTGACAAGAATTAGTACCAAATTTTTTGTTTAAAAGAGAGCAGGTGGCTGGTGGAAACCTGTAACAAAAATTTGCGAATCCGTCTTGGAGTGAATGGTGGAACACTTTTTGTTAGTAAGTCATTCCGGTTGGAGCCGTTAAATCCAAATGAAGCTGGAGATTTTCACAATCTCAATTAGGGTGGCAACGCGGATATCAACCTCCGTCCCTTCTCTGTATGTTTGTATTACAGGAAAGGGACGGGGGTTTTTTGTTGGAGCTCTTAGTGCTTTAGCACTTAGAGCTCCAATATAAGACCGATCGAAGAGAGGTGTTAATCCAAGGTTTTAGTGCTTTAGCACTTAGAGCTCCAACTAAATACAAGGAGTAACGCATCCCTTTTTCGACTACACACATATACAAACCATCTTATTTAAATAAAGGAGGACTAGTTATGTTAGACGTAAAATTATTAAGAAACAATTTTGAAGAAGTGAAAGCAAAGCTCGCACATCGCGGCGAAGATTTAGGTGATTTTGAAAAATTTGGGGAACTAGATGCGCGTAGGCGTACACTCATTTTGGAGACGGAGGCGCTAAAGTCAGAACGTAATGCCGTCTCGGAAGAAATTGCGGTTTTAAAGCGCAACAAGGAAAATGCTGATGCAAAAATTGAGGAAATGCGTGTTGTGGGCGATAAAATTAAAACGCTCGACATTGAACTAAAAGACATTGACGAAAAATTGAATGCCATTTTGATGGCAATCCCGAACATTCCGCATGAATCAACGCCAATCGGTGAAACAGAAGATGACAATGTAGAAATTCGCAAATGGGGCGAACTCCCCAATTTTAGCTTTGAGCCAAAAGCACATTGGGATTTAGGTACGAACCTTGATATTTTAGATTTTGAAGGCGCCGGCAAGGTAACTGGGAGCCGCTTCGTATTCTATAAAAAGCTCGGTGCACGTTTAGAACGCGCGCTTTTAAACTTCATGATGGACCTTCATTCCGAAGAACACGGCTATGAGGAGATGCTCCCGCCGTACATGGTGAACCGCATGAGTATGACGGGAACGGGTCAGCTTCCGAAGTTTGAGGAAGATGCTTTTCTTGTTGAAAAAGAGGATTATTTCTTGATACCAACAGCTGAAGTCCCAGTGACGAATTACCACCGTGACGATATTTTAAAAGCAGAGGATTTACCGCGCAAATACACGGCGTTTAGTGCGTGCTTCCGCTCAGAAGCAGGATCTGCGGGTCGCGATACACGCGGATTAATCCGCCAACACCAGTTCAACAAAGTCGAATTGGTCCAGTTCGTCAAACCTGAAGATTCTTATGAAACGCTTGAAAAGTTGACGAACAACGCAGAAGAAGTGTTAAAACGCTTAGAACTTCCGTATCGTGTGCTTAGTATGTGTACGGCTGATTTAGGCTTCACAGCAGCTAAAAAATACGATTTAGAAGTGTGGATTCCAAGTTATGGTGCGTACCGTGAAATTTCTTCTTGCAGTAATTTTGAAGCATTCCAAGCACGTCGCGCCAATATCCGCTTCCGCCGCGAATTAAATGGTAAGCCTGAATTTGTACACACTTTAAACGGTTCTGGCCTTGCAATTGGTCGCACGGTCGCTGCGATTTTAGAGAACTATCAAGAAGAAGATGGCTCTATCCGCATTCCAAAAGTACTTCAAGGCTATATGGGTGGAATCGAGAAAATTGAGGCGCCTAAATAAATACACAAAAAAGCCCCTAATGTATTAGGGGCTTTTTTTGTGTATTCTATTTTCTAAAAGGTTGTCATTTTCTTTTTGAGGTGGCTGGGTTTTTCATTTCTATTTGATTAATCGAAGCTAAAACAACTAATCCTAAATGCTGTTCCACATCCTGAGGCGTCTTAATGGTTGTATCAAGCAAACTTCTGACAAACATAATTATAAGACCGAGAGTACATCCAAAAGCGACTGAAAAAATGAGCATTAAAATTTTATGTGGCTTGATAGGAGCCATTTCGGGCGTGTAAACGGCGGGCGATAAAGTATATACATTATTGATTTTCATAATTTGTGGAATGGTTTTGCTGAAGGCTATAATCGTTTCGTTTGCAATCTTAACGACATCTTTTGCATTTGTTCCTTCCACATTAACATGAATAATTTGAGAATCTGCAGGGCTTGATATGGTAACCATTTGACGTAATTCATGAACGGAGTACTTATTATTCATTGTTTTTGAAATTTGTGTCAAAATACGCTGGCTCTTCATAATGGATGTATATGTACTAACAAGTTGTAAATTAGCTTGTACCGTTTGCGCATCAGCGGGGTTTTTCACAGAAGTAGCCTGATTAATAATGACTTCTGCTTCACTTTTATAGACGGGGGGAGAAAAAAAGTAAAGATACAATATCATGGTGAATAAGCATGTGCATGTACTAATTACGAGTATCCATTTGTTTTCTTTGAAATAATTCCATAGTTGTCTTACATCTAAGCTGTTTTCCATTGCGTCCTCCAGACTTTAGCAACACTAAAAATGAATCTAAGTGTTTTCTAGTTGTTTTTAGTTATGTGTAGAGCTATGAAGAGAGGTAAAACTTTTTAATATTTTTGTGAAACAAGTATTATTATGTTTTTTGCATGTGCTTGTTATTTTTATCACAAAGAAAAGTTACTGCTACATTTTATCATTCTATGTATATTTTGAGAAGAGCGGAAATCACAATTTAGTAGTTTTTTCATAAAAATAGGCTTCATTATGGGGCGAAAATGTGACAGTTTGTTTTATAGGGATTTATAAGGGCTTAATCGCGTTGACAAGCATTATACAGCGTAGTATATTTTAACACAAGGTTAATTATTACCGCTAAAGAAAAGAGGTCAACCTAATATGCCAGGTTTTTTTGGATTTATTTCAAATCAAGAAATAGCATTGGAAAATGATATTGAAATCTATGATATTTTTGATACAAACGATAACCTTATTGAAGAAAAAAAGACAATAAACGCACCTCATTTGTATGGTCGTTTTTTTAGAAATACAGTTAAAAAATTTGAAAATGATAAAACGTTCTCTCAAGATGAAGAAACATTTTGTATTGTTGATGGAGTAATTTTAAATAAGATTGATTTAATGGGAAAATATGAAATTAAAAATGGGGATATGTTTTCCTTAACAAAGAAAATGGCGAAGCTTGGAGCTGAAGCATTCTTTGATGAGTTTCGAGGTCATTTTTCAGGAGTGTTTTTAGATAAAAAAGCCAATACTTTTAATCTATATACGAACCATATTGGAAATAAAGAAGTCTTTTATTATTTAGATAAACAAGCAGATATTTTGTATTTTGGTACCGATGTGGATGTTCTTATGAAATTGATTCATAAGCATACGGGGAAGAGGTTTAAGTTAAATAAAAATGCGGCGTATAGCATGATTACGCATTCCTATACATTATGTAATGAAACACTTTTTGAAGAAGTATTTCGTTTAACTCCAGGACATTATTTGCAATATTCAGCTAAAGGAATTAGTAAAAAGTGTTATTTTGAAATTGATAATACACCAATTGATATGACAGAGGAAGAGGCAATGGCTAAAATTAATCAGCTCTTTAGAAATTCTGTTAAGCGTTCTTTTGATAAGGATAAGGAATATGGCTACAAGCATATAGCGGCTTTAAGTGGCGGTTTAGACTCAAGAATGACAACTTGGGTTGCGCATGATATGGGCTATACAAACACTTTAAGCTATACTTTTTCGCAAACGGATTATATGGATGAAACGATTCCTAAGCAAATGGCAGGCAAACTAAAAAATGAGTGGATTTTCAAGTCGCTTGATAATGGGATTTATTTGTATAAATACTTTGAAGAAGCGGTTAAGATTTCAGGTGGCAGATGCCAAAGCTGTAGTATTACACCAACGCTTAGCATGGCTAATACTTTAAACATGGATCAATTTGGTATTGTTCATACGGGTCATTTAGGCGGTGCGATATTAGGGACGTATTATGAAAAAGGTAGAAAAGAAGACTTCCATCCTGGCGCAGGTGCGAATTCGACTCGATTGATTGAGAAAGTTCAATATACGGAAGAGAATTCCGTTCATTTAAACGATAAAGAGATTTTTAAACTGTATAATCGTGGTTTTACTGGTAATCTTATTGGACTAAAGCCATTTCTTAAAACAACTGAAGCCATTTCTCCGTATACGGATGTTGAGTTTATGTCATTTGCTCTGACCATGCCGTTTAAATACCGGACGGGGCATAGCATTTACATTAAATGGATTAATAAATATTATCCAGAAGCAGCTAATTTTGTTTACGATAAAGTGAAAGGGAAGATTAGTCGGAAATTAATTACGGTTAAAGGTGTATCCATTCCTTGGACGAGTATTCCAGCTGCATTTGTTAAACTTTTGAAAATCAAGCTTGGTTTGAAATTGAATTCAAAAAATCATATGAATCCGATTGACTACTGGGCAAAAATAAATCCAGAATTAAGCCGTTTTTATCAAGAATCATTTAAGAAAAATATCCATTTAATTAAAGATGAAGAATTGAGGAACGATTGTAAAGTTGCATTTGAGTCGGGAAATTCAATGGAAAAAGACCAAATTATTAGCTTTATGGCGTTTTTGAGAATTATGGAAGGGTATATGGAATAATTTCATATATTCTTTAACGGTATCAATTGTTGTATCCAACTTGTTGTTTGCTTATCTCGAAGTTTGCTTGAAGGGATATTGCAGAGAGGACATCTAGGTATGAAAAAAAGTAACAGCATTTTAAATAAATTTTTATCAATTTCAGTTGGAAGCTGGATAGCACTTATTATTGGTTTCATTAGTACTCCAATTGCAACTAGACTAATTTCGCCAGATCAATTTGGTAAAGTGTCTATGTTTTTGCTTGCAGCTGAAATACTAGGCGCTGTGGCATTATTAGGCGCTGACCAGAGTTTTAATCGATTTTTTTATGAAGAAGAAGAAGATAAGCGAAAGTATTTATTATTGATGTGCTTAAAGCTATCCATGGCTGCCTTTCTAGTTTTATCAGTCGGTGTATTGATTTTTTATAAAGATGTTTCGAGTTTTATCTTTTCCTATGTAAGTTTTTGGCTCGTGTTATTACTTATTCTCTATGCCTTTTTGCGAATAATCAACACGTATGCGTCCGTAGTTGTTAGAATGCAGCAAAAAGGTAAAGTGTTTTCCTTTAAACTTATTTTGAGTAAATCGCTTGAGTTTGCTGGAATTTTGATGTTTGCCTTCTTTTTAGGAAATCAATTTGAAGTTATTATTTATGCCTATATGTTTAGTATGGCAGTCGTTTCGATTGTTATTATCGGAGTGGAACATAAGTTTTGGAATTTCTTTAAAAAAGGAAGTCTTAAAATAAAAAGCCATTCATCTGATATTTTGAAGTACGGCGTTCCACTAATGATTACACTTTTAATGACGATGTTATTTGAATCCATTGACCGAATTGCAATCAAACATTGGTCTAACTATACTGAAATCGGCTTATATTCTGCAGCTTTTAAAATTGTAACAATCTTAAATACGTTGCAACTTAATTTTACTGCATTTTGGGTGCCTTTAAGCTACGAGAAATTTAAGGAAAATCCGAGTAATACGCACTTTTTCAGAGACATGCAAGTAGTGGTAAGTTATGCAATGCTTATTATCGCGGTGTTAGTAATTATGTTTAAAGATGTTATTGTACTCTTGCTTGGCAGTGAATATGGTGGTGCCGCACAGATTATGCCGTTCTTAGTCTTTGTTCCGGTACTATATACGATTTCAGAAGTGACAGTGGTAGGTATCAATTTTTATAAAAAAACAAAATTGCATATTCTTATTGTAGCTTTAGTATGTTTATGTGGTATTGCCGGCAACTTATTACTTGTGCCTTATATTGGTGCGACTGGTGCTGCGATATCAACGGGTTTATCTTATATCGTGTTCTTTTCACTAAGAACTTACTTTTCATTAAAGCACTTTAAGGTGAGTTATAAGTTAGTTCAATTATATGCAAGTATTGCCATGCTTGTAGGATATGCTTTTTATGCGACTTTTGCCGAGGGTGTATGGAGTTCTTTTTTCATAGGAATTGCGATATTTATCATAATTTCATTGGTGTATCGTAGCACTGTGAAAATAATGTGTCAGAAACTAATGGGTATTATAGGGTCGTTTGCGCGAAAGGGGTGAGTGCAAATGGCTGTAGACTCTTCATTTTAGAGTAAAGTCATATTGTGAGTAAAAGTGCTTTGCTTTATACTGAGAATGGGAAAATTTACAGATAAAAATAAAAACATGTAAGGATGTAATCACCATTAAAAAAAGACCTCTAAATGTATATATTTTTATAATACTAACCGTGGCTTGCCCAATTATAGATATGATAAATGGTTTCTTCCTAGCAGCTGGTACATCTACTCCAGTAGGTGTTGTCTATCGTTTTGGTTACTTTTCATTCTTAGTTTTCATGATCATAATTGAGAAACTTCCAAAAACGTATTATACCTATTTAACCATTTTCTTTATACTCGGAAATTTGTTGATGTTTTTCTTGCAAGGAATTTTCCTGAATACTAGTGCATCATTTATGTTCGCGGATTTCTCCGTGTATATAAAATATTTTTTATGGGTGCTAATACCTTATTATGTGTATCAACGAAGAGAAATTTTCAAAACAATAAATTTCGAAAATATATTTCTTGCACTCGGCTTTTTGCTTTCCATTGAACTTTTAATCCCATATACTTTAGGCGTTGGGCGTCAAACTTATTCAACAGCAGGTGCGGGATATAAAGGCTTTTTCTTTGAACAAAACTCAATTTCATTTGCGCTTATTATTACATTAACCATGACTACACATGTCCTTATTAAAGAGTTGCAAAAAAGATGGGGAAAAAAGGTACTGTTTTTACTCTTGCTTTTTGCTGGAAATGTGGTAAGCCTATTCCTTTTGGCGACAAAAACGGTTGTTGTATACGCGGTTCTGACTGTCATTTACCTTTTAATTCGAGTAATCTTTAAAAAACATTATCATTCGAATATTCAAAGAGCGTTTGTATGGTTATCGGCCATTTTTGCGGTAATCTGGATATTTTTTAAAGGTATTCCATCTGCAACTGAGCTTGTATCAGGATCGGTTACGCGCATGCAATATTTTTATAGAGTGTACGAAGGAGACTTATTTCGCTTACTTTTTAGTTCTAGAAATGTCTTTTTAGAAGGCGCAGCCAAACTCTTTTTTAATGATCCAAACTTTAAGTTCACCCTCTTTGGCGGGCAAGGATTCCAGTATCGGTTTGAGAAATTTGGTCGCTTAGGCATCGTTGAAATGGATTTCTTTGATTTATTTTTCAGCATGGGGCTTATTGGCACAATTCTTTTCATTGTTATGATGCTATATTTTATTTCCCAAGCTTTTAAACGCAAAATGAAATCTATTTATACATTTGCCCTAGTCGTTACATTAATTTATATCTTTTTCGTTGGGCATGTTCTATTTTCGGCCATGTCAGCAACATTCCTTGGCTTGATTTGTGCGGGGATTGTTCTTTCGGGCAGTAAAAAAGATGATGAAATGCGAACAAAAATGGATATTGCTAAACCTTAAAAGTAGCTTTTTTAGAAGGCTACTTTTTTGTTTTGAAAAATACACAACTTATCCATATCTTTCTAGGTGAATTTATGGTATTTTTAAACATGTTGATTAAATTGGAAAGGAGGGAAAGAGATGAGAAAAGCAATTGCTGAATTTATTGGAACTTTTGTTTTAGTGTTGTTTGGTACTGGGACTGCTGTTTTAGGTGGTGGAATCGAAGGTATTGGTATTCCAGGCATTGCGCTTGCGTTTGGTTTATCGATTGTCGCGATGGCATATAGTATTGGAACCATTTCTGGGTGTCATATTAATCCGGCTGTTTCTATCGCAATGTTTGTCAATAAACGTTTATCTGTAAAAGATTTGGTAGTATACATAGTAGCACAAATTTTAGGTGCCATTGTTGCAACACTAACACTACGTACATTCTTAATTTCTTCAGACTTAGCCACTACAAATTTGGGGCAAAATGGTTTTGGTAATTTAACCGCTTCAGGAGCGTTTCTAGTAGAAGCTATTCTAACTTTCGTTTTTGTTTTAGTTATTTTAATTGTAACAGGGAAAAATGGAAACGCACCGTTTGCAGGTCTAGTTATCGGTTTAACACTCGTTTTAATTCACTTATTAGGTATTCCATTAACAGGAACATCAGTGAACCCTGCAAGAAGTATTGGACCAGCATTATTTGCAGGCGGCGAAGCCCTTTCGCAACTTTGGCTGTTCATCGTGGCGCCAATTGTTGGTGGTGCTCTTGCAGCTATTGTGAGTAAATTTGCATTTAATAGCGAAGAAAATTAAGTCTAAAAAAGAAACCGCAAAGCATGTCTTGCGGTTTTTTTTATTGCAATTGTTGTTCGGCGAAAGAGGCATAAAGCGGGTGGCTTTCAACTAGTTCGGCATGCGTTCCGCGCCCTGTAATTCGCCCGTTTTCAATGAAAAGAATTTGGTTTGCCGATACGATGGTTGACAGACGATGTGCAATAACGAAAGTTGTCCGACCAGCCATTAAATTCGCAAGCGCTTGTTGTACGATTTGTTCGGACTGGCTGTCTAGGCTCGCTGTTGCCTCGTCTAGCATTAAAATTTTAGGGTTTCTGAGGAAAGCACGTGCAATCGCAATTCGTTGTCGCTGCCCGCCAGAAAGTTTGATGCCGCGTTCACCTACTTCAGTTTGTAGTTTTTCCGGTAACTTTTGAATGAATTCATCGGCGTAAGCTAATTTGGTGACGGTCCACAATTCGTCTTCGCTTACTTCACGGTTTAAGCCATAAGTCAAATTGTCTGCGATGGTACCTGATAGCATGGCGCTTTCTTGTGAGACGTAGCCAATTTGGGAGCGCCAAGATTTGGTCGAAATCGCTGTAAGCGGTGTATCGCCAACATAAATCGCGCCAGTTGCAGGCTCGTAGAAACGTTCTAACAGGGCAAACAAGGTCGACTTCCCGCCACCACTTGGGCCAGCAAAAGCTACGACTTCACCCGGGTTTGCCGTAAAGTTAATGCCGTCAAGAATGGTGTCACCAGTTGTATAGGCAAATGACACATCTTCAATATGAACTTTTTTACCCGAAATATCTTCTTCAACACCATTTTGAAGTTCTTCACTCTCTTGCTCTAAAATTTGTGAAATACGTTCGGTGGCTCCTTTTGATTTCTGTAGCTGCGTGAAGAATGTGACAAATGATGTGACGGGTACAATAATCTGAAACAAGTAAAGCAAAAAGGCGATGAGCGTTCCGGTTGAAAGCGTCCCGGAAGCAACGCGAATACCCCCATAACCAATGATGGCCACAATAACCCCCATGACGACAAAGAAAATTAGCGGAGCGAGGACGGACATCACTTTTGCCTCGCGAATACCAAATCCAAACAGACGATTTATACCTTCTGAACCGCGTTTTTGTTCTAAGTCTTCCGCGTTTGAAGCCTTCACTAAACGTGATTCTGACAACGTTTGGCTAATCATACCTGTAAAGTCAGCCGTCTCTTTTTGAAGTCCTTTTGAAATTTTAAACATTCGCTGCCCAAGTGGCGCTACGATTAGTGCGGTAAAAGGAACGGCAATTAAAATAACGAGTGTCATTTTCCAGTCCATAAAAAGCAAAATGGTGACAGCACCGATTACTGAAATAATCCCTGTAACAAATTGTGGTAAGTGGTCGGCAATGAGTTCTTTAAGTAAAACAGTATCGTTAATCATTCGGCTCACTGTTTCACCAGTTTTCGTATTATCGTAATAAGGAACTGGCAAATGAATGATTTTGTTCCATAAACGAGTGCGAATGGTAGCGACCATTTTTTGCCCCATATAATTAAGTAAGAAGACAGAGAAGCCATTTGCAATTGCTTGAAGAACAAATGCAGCGACGATGATAGCAATCAAACTGCCATTTATTTGTGATAACGAAAAGCCATCAATGAAATTTTTTGTAAAAAGTGGTACAACAAGTCCAGCGATGGTTGTGATGATGCTTGTGATTAAAGCTAGACCAATAATCCAATTTGCTGGCTTTACTGAACCGAGAAGGCTAAAAAATTTGCTCCATGTGTAAGTCGTTTCAATAGTTTTTTTATTCATGTATTTTTTCCTCCATTCCCGTTCTATTATATAGAGAAGTTTTATACAGCGCGTCATGCTTAAGTGGTAATTTTTTAAGAAATGTTAGTGGAAAATTGTCACAAATAATTCATTATTGGTCATTTTTCGTCTAAAATCAGCTATAAATATAGATTTATCGACTAATAAAGTGATTTAATTCACGATAGTTTAATAAATTTTTGTATAATCAGAACATTGCGCCAATTTAAGTATGTTATAATTTATAGAACTAAAAGCGTTTACAAGGAGGGCCTATGTTTTCTGTTAAAACCGAACATGTTAACTTAGAGTTGAAAAATTTATTAGAAATTTGTTATGAGCATCCGAGGTACAATGAAAATTGTTCAGTTTTCTCTACCAAAAAAGGAGATGTTCTCCAAACCATAGACGAAGGTAAAAAGAAAGTTTACTTTATCTTAGAGGGCTATTTTGGTGTCTTCATTCAAAGAAAGGCTAAAACAGCACACGGAGCATCATCAAAACAGGCCATTATTCGCTTTTTGCAGAAAGAAGATACATTTGGCCTGCAACATATATTTTCAGATGGCTCTGAATCAAAAGTTTGTATTCAAAGTCTTGGGAAGGCAAGAGTCATGGAAGTTGACAGCAAATTTTTAAGTGAAATTCTTGAAGAGATTGATCCAAAGCGCAATTTCATTTTAGCTCAAATGGGCATTAAAATAAATGAATCAAGAGAGTTTTCGGAATTAAGCTTTTATAAAAAAGAAGAGCGGATTCGAAAAGCATTACTCCAGTGTGCGAATAAGCTTGGAACTTTTTCACAAGATGGTATTATTTTGCCGAAAGAAATTACTCAGGAAGTTTTGGCGCGTTACACAAGTACATCTCGCGAGTATGTCGCGTGCACAATTCAAGCTTTAACTAAAGAAGGAATTGTTCGTAATAAACCAAAACCGTTATTAGTTTTGGATAAATCAAAATTGTAGAAGATTGAGATGCAGCATGTGACAAGCTGTATCTTTTTTTGTTTTGTAAAATTTGCGTTATAATGGAACCGTAATTTGAAAGCGTTTTAAATGAAGGAGGAATTGGCATGAAATTTTTCATTGATACGGCGAATGTGGAGGAAATTAAAAAGGCTAACCGAATGGGTTTTATCGCTGGGGTGACGACAAATCCGTCGTTAATCGCAAAAGAAGGCCGCGATTTTGGTGAAGTGATTCAGGAAATTACGGCTATTGTAGATGGTCCAATTAGCGGTGAAGTGGTAAGTCTTGAAGCAGACAAAATGGTTGTTGAAGGTCGTGAAATTGCAAAAATTCATCCAAACATGGTTGTGAAAATTCCAATGACAGACGAAGGATTGGCGGCTGTGAAAGTGTTAAACGGCGAAGGGATTAAAACGAATGTCACGCTTGTCTTTTCAGCAGCACAGGCACTTCTAGCGGCGCGTTCAGGCGCAACCTATGTGTCGCCATTTTTAGGGCGCCTTGATGATATTGGTCAGGACGGGTTAGAATTAGTTCGCGATATCGCTGAAATTTTTGCTGTTCATGATATTCAAACGGAAATTATTTCGGCAAGCATCAGACACCCCATCCATGTTACCGAGTGTGCGCGAGCAGGGGCAGATATTGCTACAGTTCCGTACAAAGTGTTTGAACAGATGCTAAAACACCCGCTTACAGACACAGGGATTCAGAAATTTTTAGCAGATTATGAGGCAGCAAAAAAATGAATCGCACATATCTTGTGAAAAAAGAACATCGTATGACACGGACAAACCCACTTTTTGCTCATAAAAATGAAGGGATTTGGACTTTTCAAGAAGATGAAGAATACCCAGGATGGATTTTCTGCAAAGTAAAGGCAAATGGTCTAGAAGGCTATATACCAAAACAAATACTTATTTGGGATGAAAGCGGAAAGTCTGCTACCGTTTCTGAAGACTACTCAGCGCGTGAGCTCGCTGTAAAACCAGGCGATAAGGTCGAAAGTAATCGCGAACTAAACGGCTTTGCGTGGTGCGTCAATGAGGACGGGATGGCCGGCTGGATTCCAATCAGTAAATTATAATCTATAAAATGAACTTTTGTAGCCAAAAAAAATGATATAATGATAGCCAATCATTTAAATTTAGATGATTGGCTATTTTTAATGAAACAATTTACGAGAGAAAAGAGGTTTTGAAGATGGCAAATGTCAAGCAACTTCAGGCGGCTATTTTTACTGCTAAAAAAATTGTGTTTTTGACGGGGGCGGGCATATCGGTGCCTTCTGGGATACCAGATTATCGTTCGAAAGACGGGTTGTACAAAGGGTATGAAGATCCTGAGTATTTACTGAGTGTTACTTGTTTACATCGTGAACCAGAAGTATTTTATAAATTTGTGAAGGAAAACTTGTATTATCCGAAGGCAAAACCAAATGGGATACACATGAAGATGGCTGAACTAGCGCGGGATAAAGAGATAACGGTAATTACACAAAACATTGATGGTTTACATGAAAAAGCGGGTTCTAAAAAGGTAATTGATTTTCATGGCAACCTCTATGATTGCTACTGTCAAAATTGCGGGGCAACGATTGCTGCTGCGTCATATTTAAAATCGCGTTTTCATGAGGATTGCGGCGGTGAAATCCGTCCAAACATCGTTTTATACGGCGAAGGAATTTCTGAAGATGTAATTTCAGGTGCTGTTTCAGCAATGCAAAATGCGGATTTAATTGTCATTGTGGGAACGAGTTTCCGAGTAAGTCCATTTTGCAATTTAATTGATTATCGAAATAATGCGGTGCCGGTTTTTGCAGTGAACAAGGAGGCGATTCAGAGCGCCACGCCGATTGAAATGATTCAGGCGGATGCGCTGCAAGTATTTGGAAGGCTTTAAGGAAAATGAAGCGCGCAGTTTTGACCAAAAGGATAGAGCGTGGTAGAATTTGAGTAACTGGGAGTATTTCTCAGTCAAAATTTTCTTTTTATAAGGAGTGGACGGCTACATGTCACCTGACCCCGAGAGTCAGCAGATTATCTTGCAACTATTACTTATTTTGGTGTTAACTTTACTCAATGCATTTTTTGCTTCGGCAGAGATGGCGCTTGTATCATTAAATAAAGGTCGGATTAAAAACCAGGCTGAAAATGGTGATAAGAAAGCGAAAAAACTTATGGCGCTGATTGAAGATCCAAGTAACTTTTTAGCGACAATTCAAGTGTGTATAACGCTTGCTGGTTTTTTCTCAAGTGCTTCGGCAGCGACAAGCATTGCGACTCGTTTTGAATCCTATTTAGGCGGCGGGGCATTTGCTAAAGAAATGTCGATAATAATCGTCACGGTTATTCTTTCTTACATTACACTAGTATTCGGTGAGCTTTATCCGAAGCGAATTGCCTTACAAAAATCTGAAACGATTGCTCGCTTTTCGGTTGGACCCATTCGTGTTGTTGGAACTGTCCTTCGCCCGTTCGTAAAATTATTGTCGCTTTCGACAAATGCGCTTGTGAAATTAACGCGTATGACGGATGCGGTAGAAGATGACCGTATGACGCGTGAAGAAATGCAAATGCTTATGGAATCGAGTACAAAAGACGGTGTTATTGAGGAAGAAGAGCTCAGCATGTTACGTGGTGTATTCGAACTGGATAATAAATATGCCCGTGAAGCGATGGTACCGCGAACAGATGCCTTTATGCTTGATGTGAATTTTCCACCAGAAAAAATTTGTGATTTATTGCTAGAGGAAAACTATTCGCGAATTCCTGTCTATATGGGAGATCAGGATTCAGTTTATGGTATTTTGCACCTAAAAGACTATTTTGTAGAGGCTCGAAAAGTTGGCTTTGATCATGTTGATGTTAAAAAACTGGTAAAAGAAGCTTACTTTGCACAAGAAACAATGTTTATTGATGATTTACTTAAAAATATGCAGCGCACACGTAATCAGATGGCCATTTTAATGGATGAGTACGGTGGTGTTGCGGGAATCATTACAATTGAAGATTTACTAGAAGAAATTGTCGGCGATATTGACGATGAATATGATGATTTAACAAATGAATTTGTAAAAATAAATGACCATACTTATGAGCTTGACGGGATGCTTGCGTTAGATGATTTTAGTCGCATGTTTCACGTGGAACTTCCTGCTCGTGGCGTGGATACTATTGCTGGATTTGTTCTCACGCTTCTAGGCAGTATTCCAAACGACGGGGAAAAAGTAGTGGCAGAATATGAACAGTTTACGTTTACAGCGCTTGAAATTAAAGACGCTCGTCTTATTTCACTTCGCGTGGAAGTTAACCCCGTTCAAGAAGGTCAGATAGAAACACCGAGCGAAACATGATGGCTTACTAAGTTTGCCAGAAGCAGGGCGATTTGTCCTGCTTTTTGTATAGGAGGGAGCTATAAAATGCCAAACATTAAGGATATTGCAAGGCGGGCGGGAGTTTCAGTGACGACTGTGTCACGCGTTTTAAACAATCATCCATATGTAGTGAGCGAAAAGCGAGAGCGTGTACAAGAAGTGATGCGGGAACTTGACTACATACCAAACCGAAGCGCGACAAACTTGGCGCTTGGCAAAACAAACACAGTTGGTGTGATTTTGCCTTATAATGATCATCCGTGGTTTGATAAGGTTGTAAACGGCGTTTTGGATGCAGCTTTTGGAAAAAAGTATTCGGTGACGCTTTTTCCAACTGGATATGACGCGAAAACAGAGGAAAAATATTTGATGATGTTAAAAACAAAACAGGTTGACGGGATTATCATTGCCTCCCGGGCGAACACGTTGGAGCTGATTCGGCAGTACGCAGAGTATGGCCCCATCGTTGTGAGCGAGGAAACGGATATCCCTGAGCTTTCGTGTGCCTACATCGACCGCGCAAAAGCATACGAAGAAGGCTTTCTTTTTTTGAAGGAAAAAGGATATCGTGACGTCTGTTTTACGAATGGACGTGCTAGAAGCATAAGCCCTAGTACGCGACACAAAATGAGTGCTTTTGAGAAAGTGTTCCAAAAAAAAGCGGCAGAATATGCCTTGAATGATTGCTACACAGTTCAAGACGGCATAGCGGCTGCCCGATATTTTTTTGAAGAACGTGGCATAAAACCAGATGCGATCTATTCAAATGGCGATGAGGTCGCGGCGGGGATTATGGTCTATGCACGCGAAAAAGGTCTTCGTGTGCCAGAAGACTTGGCTATCTTAGGGCAAGAAAATTTGCCAATTGGACTCGTGCTTGACCTTACAACGCTCGACCACAATCTAAAAAAATTAGGCGAAACGGCTTTTTCCATATTTTATTCAAAAGAAGTAAGAAAAGAGCGAATTGAGCATACTCTAATTGTTCGAAAATCAGTCTGAAAAATTTTAATTGAAAACGCTTGACATGAAACCCGTTTCATCATGTACAACTTAGGTAGAGACTTTGAAGGGGGCGGAAATAATGATTGTGTCAGGCATTTGCAAGGTTTATTCAGGAATTGGTATGGAATATCAGTACGGAGAATTTTATGTGGAGCGTGATTATCTAGTCTTTGAGCAAAACTATAGTTATGGTTTAGGGAAACGTCACACATATCCGCTTGCGAGTTTACGGAACATTGCACTTGTTCCAGAAAAAAGTGGGCAATATTTAACGTTTTCTTGTGATAATACTCGATTTGAAATTGCAGATAGCACAAACAAATTGAAACCATTTGCTGATGAACTTCGGGCTGAAAGATACGGCATGCAAGAACCAAATCGTATGAAGCGCAGCAAATATACACCGCATCATCATTATGTTTTTGCAAAGTAAAGGAGGAATAAAAATGTATAAAGCGATTATTTTTGATGTTGATGGTACAATTTTAGACACGGAAAAAGCGGTTTTACATTCTCTTCAATCTGTTTTGCATGAAGAAGGACTTTCCTATACACAAGATGAATTGCGTTTTGTTTTAGGGATAACAGGCAAAAAAGCACTCGCCCAACTTGATATTTTAGACGAAGATGAAGTTTTTGAGAAATGGGTGGAACGCGAAGCATCGCTCATTCATGAGGTGGAAATTTTTGAAGGCATAAAAGAGGCGCTCGAAGCGATTCCGCAAAGTGGCGTTGTCACATCCAAAAATGCGGTGGAAATGGAAAAAGGTTTTTATCCGTTTGGCATCGATCATCACTTTGATGCAATTGTTTGCGCGAGCGACACGACCGAACATAAACCTCATCCAGCACCTTTGCTTAAAAATATTGAAATGCTGAATTTAAAACCTTCCGACGTCATTTATATTGGCGATTCCGCGTATGACATGGCCTGTGCGCACGCTGCCGGTGCTCATTTTGGTCTCGCACTTTGGGGAGCCAAATCAAAAGAAGGGTTTGAAAAAGCCGAATTTATTTTTGAGACACCAGAAGAAATTTTGATGCATATATAGAGGCGCAACCTCTGTCGTTACAACTTTCATTCTATCATACTAAGATAAGAGGCAAGACCACAGCTGTGGTCTTGCCTCTTATCTTAGTATGTTTTTAATGCGTAAAGGCCAAAAAAATTCACAAAGTAGTCACAATTTGAAAGCAGTTCGAATGGTATACTAAAA
>NZ_CAUYTK010000017.1:0-52842 GCF_963575625.1 Listeria tempestatis | reverse complement strand
GATGAAAGTGGTCTCACAGATGCAGTGATGGGATTAGGATTGAGTGTGGCTGCGATGCGGGGGAGTGTTACGTTTGATAAAGCAGGTGGGGCTACAAATGATATTATTAAAGAGACACCTAAACCTCAAAAACCCGAACAAATGCATCATTATGCAACAAATAAGAATAAAACTTATACCCCGCAGTTTGAGGAGATAGTAAAAAAATATGATTTAGGTTTAGATGATATTTGGAATAAGGAACTTTTACCACATCAAGGAAGACATCCTAATGCCTATCATGACTATGTTTTAGAAAATATGAAACAATTTGATAGTATTGCACAAGGAGACAAAGATATCTTTTTAGAACTATATAAAAATTTAAAGAAAAATATTGCTTCAAACCCAGATATGTTATATAAAGACTATTGGTTGCAAAAATAGGAGGTTTCGATATGAAATATTACAAATTATCGTTAGATATGACTCGAAGCGATGATATAATATGTCATTATGAGAATGATTTTGGAATCCAACAAAATGACTTAATGACAGGGAAGAAATTTGATAGATGGAATGGTAATTTTAAATTCTTTTTTAATAAAGAAGAAGGTAGTGTGGCTACAGACTACTTGGCAAATGATAAGGGATGGTTTGTAGTATCACTTAAGTTAAAGAAACTTTTAGAAAGTCTAAGCACAGAAATTCAATTTTTGCCTATAGAAATAGTCGAAAAATCAGGCACAGAGAAAATGACTTATTATATAGCTAACATAATTAGATTAGTAGATGCTTTGTGCTTAAAAGAATCAGAGTATTTTTCTACTGAACTTTCGACTTTAGGAACCATTTACACTGTAAGTAAATTCGCTATTTATGAAAAAAAAGTAGAGGAATCAGATGTGTTTAAGCTATCAAACAGACAAGAAATTCCTATTTTCGTATCCGAAAAATTCAAAAACTTGATTGAAAATAATGATATTACAGGAATTACTTTAACAGAAATTAGGGTTGTATAGCATTAATAAAAAATCTTGTTGGAGTATGAATGAAAAGTTGATATTAATAATTTTCTTCAGAAATTAACTAAAATATCGTTACAACCATGTATGGCGTTCATATTGGCTTTTATGATTTAAAAAGTGAAAAAGAAAAAATTATGAAACAAATTTTAAATAATAAATGAACATAAGTATTAATTTTTTAACAAAATTAAAGAGAAGCCAAATTAATGCAGCTTCTCTTTTTCATAGTCATTATACTTTTTGCATAATAGTAACGGCATTTTTGATACGAAAAAAGTGAATAGTGATGATATTAATCAGTTTAAAGAAATGTTTCCTAACACGAATGCTGTTGTAAAATACACAAAATAGTTTGGAGGATAAACATGTTTCAATACGAGATGTATTTCGCAAATGAATATCTTTTTGAAGTAATGACAGATTTGTCGCAAATCATGGGAATAAAATATGATAAAGATGAACTACAAAAAGTAATTAAGTTTAATGAAAAGAATAATATAGAAAACCTTTTTATCAGTTATGATGAAAATAGACAATATTTTATTTGTATTGATTGTGATAACATAGACTGGATATATCCGTTAGTCGTAAGATGTTCTGATAAGCAACACGAAGGAGTTAATAAGTGTATGTTGGAATGGGATAACAAAATTAGAGAAGAGTATGGACAAGATTTAACAGATTGTATTGGCAATAGTTACGGAAATGAAGATACTTTGTTAAAAAGGATTGAAGAAAAATATAAAATTAGCATTTAATAAAAGGATCCTTTACTATCTGATTGACGTCAAATAGTAAAGGTAATCTCATTAAACAAGTTGCTAATACCTAACAAAAGCTAGCTGTATTTGTAGATGGATGTATTTATAAAAAATACTCTGAAGACTTCAGAAAAGAATATGAATTCACTGAAAAAGAATGGTATGGCGAAAAATAAAGTGAGCAAAGGGTAGACTGTCCTAGCACTAATTGATTATGCAACTAATATTTTATCCAAAACAAGTGATGGTGCTAAACTGTAGCGACTAGTAAAGTAGGATTAGAGGCATTTCAAAAACTAGGGTCAGTTTCAGAATTTATAAAGACACATAAGATTGCAAAAGAGGGAATTGGCTATGTTGGAGATACCCTAAGTGTTACTGCGTATGCTTATGATGAATACATTAATCCGAAGAGCCCAGCTTATGGAGATGTGAACAAAGCCCTGTATGGTGGAATTAATTTATTCCTGTGGAATGCCGGACCATTAGAAGGTGTACAATATGGTGGGCCTGTTGGTGCGGCAGCAGGGGCTGCTAATACTTTAATACAAGGAAATTTAACTTTGTGGACAGACAAACTATTTGGTTTTGACTTGCCAGGAAAGAAAATAAAAACATCTGGTTTTGGAACAGAAAAAAATAAACGTAAATGGTTAGACAATTTATATACCTATTATGGTCAACATAAAATTATTGAAACTGATAAAAATTATCGAATCGGTATTCAACCAGAAAGTGGCAGTCCGAATTTTAACCCTAAAACTCAATATGAACCAAAGCAAAATAAAAAGGGAGTAGGAACAAATAATGCTCCTTCAGAAAATTGGAGGGGAAATCGATGAGTTTATTTTCAAAGTTAGTAGAAGAAATTTCTTTTGAACAATCACTGGAAAAAAATTCAATGCATCAGATTTATACAACATTAAATGGGACTGGAAAGGAGTTATTACCCAAAACAGTCAAGATATTCATTTTTGGTGTGATTGCTTGGGTAGTTTGCCTATTTTCTAGCAATAATTGGTTCTTATTTCCGATTATTGCATCTATCATTATTTTAGCAACTGTCATTGCCTATTTCAAAAGTAGTCTATATTTCAAAGCGGCTTTGTATAATGTGGCCATGTATTTATTTACACAGACTGCCCTAATTTTTTATCTTTCTAGCGTAGAAATATCGGAAAATGTCATTATAAATAGAGTGATTATTTTTTTCTATATGGTAGCTGGATATACTCTGTCATTTTATGTAATCAGATTAAAGTTACTTGAAATAATACAAACGAGATATTTGGCAATAGATGAAGAGCGGTTAAAAAAAAGAGGACCTATTAAGTTAGTTCGAACATTATCTATTATCTTGGTAAGTTTTATGATTGTTGCTATTGCAGGTATGCAGTTATACAGGGTGAATAAATGGTGGCTGAGTGGCTCTGACCCAGATTTTCTCGTAGGCCTAAATGGCACATTTATGGGCACAATTTTATCAGTAGTTCTTATAGGGGTTGCGATAATCATTGTACTTCTAATTACTTTATTGCCTACTTTACTTTTAAATGCAACGACTGTTGTAGATGGATGTATTTATAAAAAATACTCTGAAGACTTCAGAAAAGAATATGAATTCACTGAAAAAGAATGGTATGGCGAAAAATAAAGTGAGCTATGAAGAAAAAGAGGATAAAAATTATGGAATCTTGACCCCAGTCCAATATATTTAAAACCAGATGTGACCAAGTGATTCAACCCTTTATAGGAAAATACTGATTTAAAATGAATGGGGAAAAATTCGTGCGTGTTTTCTTTTTCCACATAAGTTGTTTTTGCCAAGAACTATAGCCACAATGCAGAAGTCCAAACTTTAATCTGAAAGAAATAAACTTAGGGATTAATTCAAATAAATCTCCTTATGAAAATGGGGGTGTAAAATGAAGTTAACACGAATTTTGTTTAATAGACAAATACAAGAGCAGGTTCAAAAGATTGATTTTGATCAAACTAAACAGGTGGTCAATCAAACATTTATAAAAAGGGGACTAAAACAAAACTTAATATTTGCTAGATACTTGATATTTGCTCTTACTATTATTATTGAAATCTTAATGGCAGGTACTTTATCGGGATGGGTAGTCAGTAATCCGATTTCTGCCATACTCGAATGGGCAGTTGTTTTGACTACCATTATTTATTTTTTTAAGATTATTTTTAAAAGTTTTTCTGAAAACTATTTATCAAGATTTTATTCATGTTGTTCTATCATGTTTAGTATAATTTCATTAATTTTTTCAATTGGATTGTGGTTTATACTAATTGCTTTTTCTGGTGGATTAAAAGATGCCTACATAATGCAAATTATCATTCAAGTAACTAGTGCGATTGTTGGAGGCACATTGGTTATCTATGTTATCTACAAATATCTTCTTTATTTAGAAATGAAGGAGCTGACTAGTTTTGATAAAGGAATAAAGCTCCCTTTTTTAGGGAAATTTTTGGATAAGTTTATTATTTATGGAGTTGTCATTCTAATCGGGGGGATGCAATTATATCGAATGAATAAGTTCTGGTTATTAAATGATTCATCTTGGATTTCTACAGTAATTGTCCCAATTGGTCAGATGCTATTAGGGCTTATCGTCGTTACGTTATTGATTATTGTTCCTCTACGATTCTTTTATCCGGAATTTGTGAAAAGCTACTTGCTTCAAAAATACAATGAAGAATTTCGTAAAGAAAGTGGAGTAACAGAAAGCCGGTGGTATCGTGGATAAATGTTCAATCTAATGTCAGGTACATTTTTTGATTCTGTTATGGACAAATAGGCCGCCTCCATATATTCTAGCTATTCAATAGCAGAGACAGCAAGAGTATCAGAGGTGTATCGATAGGTAAAAAATTTTAAGCCACCAACATCAAAATAAAAAGGTCAAAAAACCATTCACTTGTTTTTTGACCTTTTTATTTATTATTTCATCCCCGAAACATTGAACCCTTTTAAAATGTATTTTTGGAACATCATAAAAATCAGGATAACAGGGATAACCATGAAAGTGGAGCCTGCCATTTGTAAAGCATAATTACTGCTATATTGCCCTTTTAGTAACTGCAAACCTACGGAAAGTGTATAATATTTCTCGTCATTTGCAATAATGAGAGGCCATAGGAATGAGTTCCAGCCAGCAATGAAGGTTAAAATTCCTTGAACTGCTAAAACAGGTCGGGAAATGGGAATGATAATGCGCCAGAAAATATAAAATTCACTAGCTCCATCTAGTCGGGCAGCTTCAAGCAAGTCATCTGAGATGGTGGACATAAATTGCCGGAATAGGAAAATTCCGAAAGCACCAACTAAACCTGGAAGGATAATACCAGTCATTGTATTCGTAAGTCCCATAGCATTTAAAATTAAGTAAACCGGAATCATTGTGACTTGTCCGGGAATCATCATAGTCGCAAGTACTAAATAAAATAGTTTATTTTTTCCTTTAAACTTAAATTTAGCAAAACCATAACCGGCCATTGCATTGAAGAATAGACCGATGAAAGAAAATAGTACAATAATGAGGGTGTTTTTCAAATATACACTGAAATTCATTTCAATAAACAGCATTTTGAAGTTTTCCCAAGTAAATGTTTCTGGCCAAACTGTTGGAGGAATTTTTAAAATTTCTGCATCCGTTTTAAAGGAGGAGAGCACCATCCAAATGAACGGCAAAATCATAAAAAATCCGCCAATCGTTAAAATAAGAATAACAATTAGTTTTGACATACGTGATTTCTCTGTATATGGATTCATTTTTTTCTCCTCTCAACTTACATCGTATTGTTTTTTCTTTGTAAACGGAATTGAAGCAGAGTCACAATAATAATTGCAATAAATAAGATGAATGATCCAGCCGCCGCATAACCAAATTTACTAAATTGGAAGCCATTTTGGTAGATGAAAAGGGCAACTGAATTAGTACTGTCTAGCGGTCCGCCTTTTGTCATAACAAACGGCTCTTCGAAGAATTGCAACCAGCCAATTAATGTCGTCACACTGACAAAGAAAATTGCAAAACTAAGTAGCGGTACAGTAATTTTAAAGAGCTGTTGGAAATTTCCTGCCCCGTCTAGTTGCGCTGCTTCGTAATATTCTTTTGGAATTCCTTGTAAGGCCGCTAAAAAAATGATCATATTGACACCAATGGCCCGCCATACAGCAAGAATAATTAAAGAAATTTTAGCAATCGTAGGGTCTTGTAACCACGGAACTGGCGGCAAGTCGATGAGCGACAGCAAGTAGTTAAAAAGCCCAAATTGCGGGTTGTATAAATAACTCCAAACAACAGCAACCGCGACAACGTTAGTGATTGACGGAGTATAAAAGATTAAGCGGAAAAATTGGAAAATCTTTGCTTGAGAAAAATTAATCATAATCGCAATGGCAAGCGAACAAACGATAACAAGTGGAACACCAACAATAACATAAAATAGTGTGTTCCCAATAGATTTCAAGAAAATTGGATCTTGCAAAATATTAACGTAGTTCTCAAATCCAATAAAATTAATTTTTGAAAAGTCTGCCAGCCCTGTTAAGTTAATGTCAGTAAAACTAATGACAAAAGCTACAACAATCGGTATGAGGGAAAAAAGAATAAGTAAAATTAGCGCTGGCGAAATAAAGAAATAGGGTGTATGACGATTTAAAAACTGTTTCATGGCGCTCCTTTCTTATGAAAAAACGGGGCAAAGTGCGCCCCGCGGTATTTTATTTCTTGAGTATATCAACGACTTGTTGATTGTATGAATCCATTTGCTCTTGTGGATCAGCTCCGCCGCGATAAATTTGTTCCCAGTTTTTGAGGTAAGTTTGCGCAATTTCTTCAAATTCTGGAATAAGAGGCATTGGTTCGGCATCTTGCATTTGTTCACCGAATACTTGATAGAATTGGTCTTCTTTTAATGTTTTATCTTCCCAAGCAGCTTTACTTGCTGGCATAGAATTTGTATCTTTTAGCCATTTTAATTGAATATCTGGTTGACTCATAAATTCCATAAATTTAAGTGCTTCTTTTTGTTTCTTAGAATATTTAAAGACAGTCAAGTTCGCGCCACCTAGGCTGGAAATGTTATTTTCTTTTTTAGGAAGTATAGCAGTTGCCCATTTCCCTTCAATATCTGGGATTGTTGTTTTAACCGTGTTAACCATCCAAGGTCCACTAATGAACATTGGTACAATTCCGTCACCGCCAAATGTTTGAGCGGCATCCATTCCTAAATCAGTTTTAGGTGCAGAACCATTTTTTACAAATGAATCTAAATATTTTACAGCATCAACAAATTCTTTTTGATTAAAAACAGGTTTTGTATTGTCATCAGTAAGCAGTTCAGAACCGTTTTGACGACCAAACATAAAGCCTAGCGTTTGCTCGTTTGCATCTACATTAAGGCCATACATGTCTTTGCCACGTTTAGAAAGTTTTAAAGCAGCATCGGAAAGCTCATCCCAAGTTTTAGGCGCTTCGTTGTAGCCTACTTCTTTAAGTAAATCGGTACGATAGAATAAAACGCGCGTTTCTGCGTACCACGGAACACCGTAGTATTTGCCGTCAAATTCGGTTGTTTTTACCGAACCTGGGAAAAATTTGTCGGGATTCATGTTTTCACTCGCTTTAACTTCCTTCGAAATATCTTGAATAGCACCAGCTTCAACAAATTCAGGCATCCAAGTTGTTCCCATTTGCAAGACATCTGGTCCTTCTTTTGATGCAACTGCTGTTAATAATTTGTCATGTGCGTTTGCCCAAGGGATAACTTGTACTTTTACATCAATACCACTATCTTTTGTAAAGTCTTTGGCTAATTCTTTCAATGACTTAGCTTCGTCTCCCATTGCCCAAACTGTAAGCGTATCTTTATCGCTAGATTCACTCCCACTTCCAGAACCACAAGCTGCTAACACTAAACTTAAGGATAAAACTAAAACAGACAAAACAATACTCATTTTCTTCTTCATTATTTTTACCTCCGTTTTTATGACACATTTTCACAAACTTGGAATTTTATAGAAACGTTTCGATAGAGTTATTATAATATGAAATGTAATCGGTTTCAACTGTTTTTTCTTAAAAAAGTAAAAAAAGATAAATAAATGGCTATATATAAGGATTTATATAAGGTGAATTTAAAACGGATGTAAAATTTGTTTTTCAGCATTTTAATAGTAGAAAAACAAAAATCGGGTATAAATTCTTGTGAAACAATAAAAATGATTGACTATAAAAAAGAAAGCGCTTATACTGTTGTTATATTTATATAGAAACGTTTCGATTTTAAAAGAAGTTTAGGAGGCCGTTATGAATAATAATCAGTTGGAAGACTTACTTAAAAAAATGACACTTGATGAAAAGATTAGTCAAATGATGCAACTTTCACCGATATTCTTCGAAGGAACTGAAATGCAAGGAGAAATTACTGGACCGATGGAAGAACTCAATTTGACGGAAAGCATCATCCAAAATGCGGGTTCGGTTCTAGGGTCGAGCTCGAAAAAAGATATGCTGCAAATTCAGGAAGCACATATGAAAACAAATCGCCTAGGAATTCCACTTATTTTTATGGCGGATATCATTCACGGGCATAAAACGATTTTTCCTATTCCACTCGCACTCGGCGCATCTTTTAGCGAGGAAATGGCTCGCGAAATGGCACGGGTTTCTGCACTTGAAGCGACAGCAAGCGGGCATCATGTGACGTTTTCGCCAATGGTAGATTTAGTTCGAGATCCGCGCTGGGGACGTGTTATGGAGTCTACAGGGGAAGATCCATATTTGAATAGTCGCCTGGGCGCGGCGATGGTTCATGGTTATCAAGGGGAAAACTTACGGGAAGATTATACACATTTAGCTGCTTGTGTGAAGCATTTTGCGGCATACGGAGCACCGCAAGGAGGACGCGAATATCATACGGTTGATATGAGTAAGCGCGAATTTTACCAAAATTATTTACCGGCTTATAAGGCTGCGCTTGAAGCAGGAGCAAAAATGGTCATGACATCTTTTAATGTGCTTGAAGGCGTTCCGGCAACAATGAACAAATGGCTAAATCGAGACGTTTTGCGGCAGGAACTGGGCTTTTCAGGCGTTTTAATTTCTGATTGGGGTGCGGTGAAAGAAGTCATTAATCATGGAACTGCAGAAGATACGAAAGAAGCTGCAAAAGGCGCTCTTTTAGCAGGCGTGGATCTTGAAATGATGACAGAGTGCTTTATCACTAATCTAAAAGAACTTGTTGAAACAGGTGAAGTGGCAGAAGAGCTACTAGACGAAGCGGTGATGCGCATGCTCGTACTAAAAGAGGAGCTTGGGCTCTTTGAAGATCCTTATCGGGGATTAAAACAGGATTCGCGGGGCGAAGATATTTTGTCTGATAGGAACCGCCAAGTAGCAAGAAGAGTCGCGACTGAATCAGCCGTGCTTCTTAAAAATAATTCTAACATGTTACCCCTTGCTTTAGACAAAAAAATTGCACTCATAGGGCCGCTTGCAGAAAGTAAAGATGTTCTTGGTGGCTGGGTTGTATACGGAGAACAAAAAGATGCGGTATCCATTGCGGATGCCTTTCCGGGTCATTTTAGCGCTACGGAAATTGTATCCACTGACTATGAGCATATTTCGGAAACCGTGTTTCAAAAAGCGGAAGAGGTAGCAAAAAATGCGGACGTTGTCGTTTTATGTGTAGGTGAGAAAAGTGAGTGGAGCGGCGAGGCGGCAAGTCTTGCGACAATTCGTTTACCAGAGGCGCAGTATGAGCTTGCAAAGCGTGTTGCCAAAGCAAATTCAGCAGTTGTAACAGTTTTATTCAACGGACGCCCGCTTGATATTCACGATTTAATCGACCATTCCGAAGCATTCTTAGATGTCTTTTTCCCAGGAACAGAAGCAGGGAACGCCATCTTAGATTTACTAACGGGTGAAGTAAATCCTTCTGGGAAGCTATCAATGACGATACCGCAAACAACAGGGCAAATTCCCATTTTTTATAATGAACTGCGTACAGGACGCCCGAAAACGGAACAAAATGCGGGCGAAAAATATTTGTCACAGTATTTGGATATTCCAAATGAACCGCTATTTCCATTTGGTTTTGGATTAAGTTATACGAATTTTACGCTTAGCGATGTAGAAGTCGCAAATCAAATTGCGCTTTCTGACACACTACATGTCAAAGTGACAGTCCAAAATACGGGCGAATGTGCCGGTAGTGAAGTCATTCAAGTGTATTTACAAGATGTCACGGCGAGTGTCTCACGGCCGCTAAAAGAGCTCAAGGCGTTTCAAAAAGTGCGCCTCGAACCAGGTGAGAAAACGACACTTTCTTTCGCTTTAACAAAAGAGGATTTTTCGTTTTATTTACCAGATTTACGTCGTGTGCAGGAAGCTGGGCTTCATCGTCTGTTTATCGGGACGAGCAGTGTGGATGTGAAAAGTTTTGAGGTTAGGGTGGTTAGATGATTACAATTGGAAAAGGTCAATTTGAAGCAAAATTTTTTGAAACGGGGCACCTGCATGCGCTTTTGTATGACGGGGTGCTAATTAATCAAGTTTTACAGAATCCGCTAGAAACGCGTTTAGGGCAAATTTTCTTGCGTGCAAATGGAGAAAGTTATCCGCTATTAAATGAGGAGGCGACTTTTTCATATCATACGAGTGCGGTTCAATATGCGGGTGTGTTACCTATTGGAAATTACGCTGTGACTTTTCATATCCATGCTGATGGCTGGTTTTATGAAGTGGAAACGGATGTCGCAGGAAGATATGATTTAATTTATATTCAAGATTTGGGGCTTGCTGATGTTGGGGCTGTTAGAACGAATGAGGCATATATGGCGCAATATATTGATTATCATGTACTTGATACAGAGCGCGGGAAGGTTATTTTAACTAGACAAAATCAGCCGCAAGCAGGGAACCAATTTCCGGGCGCCGAGTTTGGTGCTTTAAGTAAAATTACACGCTTTGTGACAGACGGATTTGATTTTTACGGGACGGGTGTCAAGCTTGGGGAAACACCTGAAGGACTTATTCAAGGTCTAAAAAATCGCAAATGGCAGTATGAGATGGCGCTAGTCGGGTTACAGACGGAGCTTTTAGAAGGTAAGGAAAAAACATGCTTTTATGGGCTACTAACACGAAATCAAAAGGAAGCGACTTCATCAGTAGCCTCCAAAGCGAAATTAAACGCGCTTTTTGATGGTTTGGAAGAGAACGATTTTCAAACGGGTGAAAAAATGATATGGCACCACGAACGAAAGTCGGAAGTTAGAGGTGAAACGGCTTCGGCAGATTGGCTTCAGGCGCACTATCCCGTGCGCCAATTTGAAGAACAAGCAGAAAACAAAACGCTAAGCTTTTTTACTCCAGAAAAAACGCATGTTGTTTTAAAGGAAAAAGAACGCCTCGTGGAGCGTGCGCACGGTACAATCTTGCTTGACCAAGTTGACTTGCTGGAACCTTCTGGTACGCTTGCGACAACGGTTTATATGGCGGGTGTATTCCAATCGCATGTGACGCTTGGGAATACGAATATGAATAAATTTAGTTCGCATCAACGAAATGCACTGAATTTGCTACAGACGAGTGGTTTACGAATTTATCTGTGCGGAGTAGACGGGTTACATTTACTTACGATGCCAAGTGTGTTTGAGATGCAACCAAACTGTGCCAAATGGATTTATATTTTAGCAGATGATACGCTCACTGTGGAAACGAAGCTTTCTAGTGGCAGTAAAAAAGTGCTTGTTACGATAACTTCAGAAAAGAACAAAGCGTATGATTTCATGATGACGAATCAGGTCAGCATGGGACCAAATGAATATGAGAATGAGTTCTCACGGCTAGAATCAGACGGCAAACTTATTTATCGGCCGAAAAACAATCCACGGTATCCAGATTTAGCGTATCACATTTCTGGCAATTTTGATGAAGTAACGGATGAACGTTTCATTGCAGATGCAGCAGTTGGCACAGCCGATTTAGATTGCTTTATCTTCAAAGGGAAAGAAAGCGCCCACTTGGAAGTTCAAGCTACATTAGACGGTCAATTTTTTGCTGAGAAAGAAGAAGACTTTGCGAAGTTTTATGATGAATTGCTTTCGCAGCTCAAGCTTTCTCATAGCTCAGATTTTGCTGAAAAGTATAATTTGACGGCTTATTGGTATGCGCACCAAATGTTAATTCACTATGCTTCACCACACGGGCTTGAGCAAGGTAGCGGCGCGGCTTGGGGGACACGTGACGTATCACAGGGACCGTTTGAATTCTTTTTAGCAACAGGACAAAAAGAGGTGCTGCGCCAACTTATTTTAAAAGTATTTTCGCACCAATATGCTGAAACAGGCGACTGGCCACAATGGTTTATGTTTGATGAGTATGTGGATATTCAGCAAGAAGAAAGCCACGGCGACGTCATCGTCTGGCCGCTCAAAATGATAGGCGATTACCTTGCGTTTTCAGGAGACAAAACCATTTTGGAAGAAAGCATTCCGTTTATTTCGGCGAAAACGAAAGGGTACACAGACTTCAACGAAACATTAAAGGCGCACATCGAAAAAGCTGTAGCGACAATTGAAAGTCGCTTTATGAAGGGGACTTCGCTTTCCAATTACGGTGACGGTGACTGGGACGACACACTACAACCGGCAAATAGTGAACTCAAAAAACGGATGGTTTCTAGCTGGACGGTTGCGCTAACGTACCAAGTTATGCAACATTTGGGGGACGAAATGCCAGAAGGAAAACACTATGCGGAGCTTGCAGATGCTATTAAGCGTGATTTTAACCAATATATGCTTGGCTCTACAGATGTCATTCCAGGTTTTATTTACATGAAAGATGAAACGACGGCGGAATTTATGATTCATCCGCAAGATTCGGAGACGAAAATTGATTACCGTCTTATTCCACTAACGAGAAGTGTCATCGCAGAACTTGTGAGTGATGAGCAGCGTAAGAAAAATTTTGATATTATCGAAAAGCATTTGCTCCATCCTGACGGGGTTCGTTTAATGAGTGCACCTGCCCACTATGCAGGCGGTGTGAGTAAGCACTTTAAGCGGGCTGAGCAAGCGGCGAACTTCGGACGTGAGGTCGGTTTGCAATATGTCCACGCGCACATTCGTTATGTTGAATCCCTTGCAAAGATAGGTGATGCACGCGCATTCCGCATGCTAGACGTGATTAATCCGATTCAAATTGCTAAAGTTGTACCAAACGCTGCTACGCGCCAAAGCAACACTTATTTTAGTAGTTCTGATGCGGCTTTCCTTGACCGCTATGCCGCTCAAGATGATTTTGCGAATGTGAAAAAAGGAAACATTCCTGTAAAAGGCGGATGGCGCATCTACTCAAGTGGTCCAGGCATTTACTTGAACCAATTGATTCGCTCTGTTTTAGGTATTCGAGAAACGGAAAATCATTTTGAATTTGATCCTGTTCTGCCGCGGGATTTAGATGGCCTAAAGGCGACAATTGAGCTTTCTGGTCGCTTGTTACACCTCACTTTCAAGATAAGCGAAGAAAAAGGGATCACTTTCGGAGGAGAGACGCGGCGTAAGCTTTTGCGTAATCCTTACAGAGAGGGCGCTCTTTTCATTCTGAAAGAGGAACTTGAAAGAGGTGAACATGAGCTTGAGATTTTGTTTACCAGTATTTAAGAAATTGTGTATAATATAAGAAAATGGCGAAAAGGAAGCGATTTATTTGGTTGGAATTAAAGATATTGCAAAAAAAGCTGGCGTTTCTATATCCACCGTTTCCTATGCGCTTAATGGAAGTTCGAAGGTGACGGAGAAAACTCGGAAACGCATTTTAGCCATTGCGGACGATTTAAATTATGTTCCAAACATGGCGGCACGTACTTTGAAAACGCGCGAAACAAAAATTATTGGCGCCTATTTGGCCAACTACGGCGGCGCCTTTTACGGGCCGCTTCTTGATGGACTCACTGAAACGCTGCGCAAACTAGATTATGAACTTATTGCGCTCAGTGGGGAAAAATCGCAGCGCTTTTTACCGGAAAAAATGATTGATGGCGCTATTATATTAGATGCGACTTTTAAAACGGAAGACATTTTAAAATACGCCAATCGCGGCCACAAAATGGTCGTGCTTGACCGCGAACTTGCGCACCCCAACATACGCCAAGTCCTACTTGATAACAAAGGTGGCGCCACTCTCGCTGTCGATTTCCTAAAAGAAGGGTTTAGTGGTGATTTTTATGTTATCAAAGGACCAGTTGATTCGTTTGACGGCAACGTCCGTTTTGACACCGCGCTTACGGAACTTGCGCGTTTTGATAGCGAAAAAGTTCATGTGATCGAAGGCGATTTTGAAGAAGCTTCCGGCGAACTTGCCGCCGCCCAAATTGTTCGCGAATGGAAACAGCCTGTCTCTATATTTTCGTTAAACGATAATATGGCAATCGGAATGTATCGCTATTTTGCTAAACAAAATTTTGTCATCGGTCGTGACGTGCGCATTATCGGTTTTGATAACCGTGACGTAGGCGCCTATCTAAATCCGCGCCTTTCGACCATCGACTATTCCAAGTACAAATGGGGGGCAGTCGCAGCCGAAAAGCTTGTGAAGTTACTGCAACAAGAAGAAACTGAAAATGAAATCATCTATACTTCGCTCATTCGAGGGGGTTCCGTTGGATAAATGAGGTAAAACCATATGGTTTTACCTCGTTTTTTATGATATGATGAGCTTACTTAATGAATGAAAAAAGGAGCTTTTAAATGCAAAAAATTTGGCAGGAAAAATGGTTGGAACATGAGTACGGGGAACCAACTGATATTCAAACCGCAATTTATGAGCCGCTTCAAAACGGAGACGATGTGATTGCGATTTCTCCGACCGGGACTGGGAAAACAGTTGCCTATACGCTACCAATTCTTGAAAAAATAGAAAAAAAACCACACACGCAGTGGCTCGTTTTGGCTCCAAGCCATGAGCTTGTCATGCAAATTTCAGATACAATTAAAACGTGGGTACCTGAAGGTATCCATGTATTACCAATTATTGGCGGGGCAAACGTCAAACGCCAAATCGAAAAGCTAAAGAAGAAACCGCAAATCATTGTGGCTTCGCCAGGGCGCGCACTAGAACTCATCAAACAAAAGAAAATCAAGATGCATGAAGTCAAAACAATCACGCTTGATGAGGCGGACCAATTGCTACTTGCAGAAAATTTTAAAGCCACAATGGAAATTTTAGCTAGTAGCATGCGCGACAGACAATTGGTCCTCGTTTCGGCAACGAAACTAGACGATTCTGAACAATTTTTTAGACAAACCGAGAAAAAACCGCTTTTCATTGAAGCAACACCTGTTGAGCGTGCGAATGAGAACGTATCGCACCTTTACATGGAAGTCGAAAACCGGGACAAAGCTACCCTCATCCGTAGGCTTGAGCACGTTCCAAATATGCGTGCCTTAGTCTTCGTTCGCGATAAACCGAGAATGGATATTTTGTTAGAAAAACTCGCGTATGACGGGGTGAAGGCGGCCGGAATTCATGGCGACATTCGCCGTGATGTGCGAAAAAAAACATTGCAAGCTTTTAAAAAGGCTGAACTAAATTTTCTTATTGTGACCGATGTGGCAGCAAGAGGTTTAGATATCCCAGACTTACCATATGTAATTCATTATGATTTGGCAAAAACAGCAAAAGAATATGTGCATCGTTCTGGACGAACTGGTCGTATGGGAAAAACTGGAATTGTAATCAGTTTTGTAAATGAAAGAGAAACAAGAACGCTCAAGCAATATTTAAAAGGCATAAATCAAACTGGAGAGCTTGTTCGTTTCTATAAGGGAAAACTTATGCCTGGTGTAGCACCAAAGAAAAAGTAGGCACTTTTTCAACAACTTGAAAGGCGCTTACAAAAACGAGTATAATAAGGATGAATGAGTTTTTAAAGGAGCGAAGGGCATGTCAAGTAGAAAAAATGAAGTATTACGACATTTAAATGCGATGAATCAAAAAGTTTCGGCTGGCGATGTCGCTAGTGAACTAGGTATGGACCGAGCAAATGCCAGTCGATACTTGAATGACCTATTTAAAGAAAATAAAATTGAAAAATTACCTGGCAAACCAGTTTTTTATCAAGCTTTAAAAATAGAGAATGAACATGAAACGAGCTCAAATGAAACGAGTGCTTTCGACCGTTTGATTGGTGCAAGTGACAGCTTAAAAGTAAGCATTCAACAAGCTAAGGCAGCTATTTTATATCCTCCGCATGGTCTTCATACACTTATTTTAGGAAAAACAGGGACTGGGAAATCGCTTTTTGCAGAATGTATGTATCATTTTGCGAAAGAGTCTTCCATGATTCCAAAAACGGCTCCATTTGTTTCTTTTAACTGTGCTGACTATGCACAAAACCCGCAACTTTTGTTCGGTCAAATTTTTGGTGTTTTAAAAGGCGCCTATACAGGTGCTGAGGAAACACGTTCAGGCTTACTCGCAAAAGCTGACGGAGGGGTTCTCTTTTTAGATGAAATTCATCGTCTACCACCAGAAGGACAAGAAATGCTCTTTACCTTTATTGATAAGGGGGAGTATCGTCCGCTTGGTGAAAGTTCAAAAGTGCATACCGCACAGGTACAAATTATTGGGGCGACAACGGAATCGCCAGACAATTTCCTTCTTGAAACATTCACAAGACGGATTCCAATGACAATCACACTGCCAGCACTTTCAGAACGCAATTTGGAAGAGCGTTATCAATTGATTGAATTTTTCTTAAAACAAGAAGCTCGCCGTTTAAATCAGCCCATTCGCGTGCATCGTCAAGCTTTAATTGCTTTTTTACTTTATCATGCAAGCGCCAACGTGGGACAATTGCAACGTGACCTAAAATTGGCGTGTGCGAAAGCGTTCTTACATTATAAAACGAAAGCGACAAACTACATTTTAATCGAACAGGATGATTTACCTATTCATGTGCAAAAAGGTTTATTGCATATGAAAGACGAGCCTGAGAAGTTAAATCGTCTCATTGATGTGAATAAAACAATTTTTAAATTTGCTGACGCTGGTGAAGAGAGTGTAGCGAAATATATGGACGTAAACGATGTCTATCAAGCCATTCAAGAGCGCGCAGATGAACTAATTAAAGAAGGTAAAAACCAGTCGGAACTTGAGGAAGCCCTCTATGTTGATGTCGACCAATATTTTCACGATTATATGGTACAACTGCCAACACAGCAAATGGCAAAAGAAATTGTTGTTCCGGAAGTTTGGCGTCTTACTGAGCGTGTTTATGAAGTGGCAACAAATCGTCTAGAGCGACAATACAATGACAAAATGCGTTTTGCTTTTGCGCTTCATCTCCAAAGCACAATTGAACGAATTCGTGAGCAAAAGCATATCATCCATCCAGATTTAAATAACGTACGTAAAAAATATCCGAAAGAATTCCAGGTTGCTATTGATATTTCTACTTTAATTGAGCAGGAACTAGGCATTGAAATTCCATTTGATGAAATTGGTTTCTTAACGATGTTTTTAACAGCAGAAGTGGTTGAGTCAATGTTTGTCAGTGAATCACAAGTTGAAGTTTTAGTTTTAATGCACGGACGTTCAGCAGCAACAAGTATGGTGGAAACTGTGCAAGAGCTTCTAAGTATTGAAAGTGGTACGGCGATTGATATGCCACTTTCGATGGAAGTAAAGACAATGTATGAAAAAGTGAAAAAAATTGTTGTGAAACTTGATCCACAAAAAGGTGTACTCATTCTTTCAGATATGGGGTCCCTTGCTTCTTTTGGAAATATGTTAACAGAAGAGCTTGGTGTTCGGACAAAAACGGTCACGATGGCTAGCACACCTGTTGTCCTTGAAGCAATTCGAAAGGCTTCACTTGGCAGGGGTCTCGAAGATATTTATCAAAGTTGTCAGCAACTGTTCGAAAATAAGTATAAAGCACAAATTTTACGAGCAAAACCCGCTAAAAATGCAGTTATTTTTACTTGCTTTACCGGGGAAGGAGTTGCTGAACAACTTCGTTTACGCGTGGAGCCACTTATTGATCAAACCAAAGTGGAAATTATTGTACTACAGTTTCTGCATAAAGAAGCATTCCGTGAGCGAATCGATCAGCTGATGGAGGAGTATAATATTTTAGCTATCATGGGTTCTGTTGAATTCCAATACCGAGATATTCCCTTTTTCAGCGCGCTGGAAGTATTCTCTGATGGCGGTATAGACATCATTAAGCGAATCTTAAATGATGAAGTACCTTATGAAAAATTAATTGCTTCTTTAAACGGAAATTTAACCGCTGTTGAATCAGCAGAAGAACTTGTCTATTTCTTACGGAAAATTATTTCTGAGCTACAAATTCAGCTTAATTTAATTTTAGAACCAGGGGTCGACATTGGCATGATTTTACATCTGGCATTCTTAATTGAACGAATGCGTCTTGGCGCTGTTGACCGTGAGTTTCCAGATTTTAATGAGTTCGCAAAAAACCATCTAGTGGAGATGCAAGTCACTCAACAGATGATGGAAAATGTAGAGCGAGAGTACAATATTACCATTCCACAATCCGAAATCGCCTACCTCACACAAATGATGCTGGCTAACCGGATTGGTGCTGCGGACTAAAAGTATGCTGAAGTGTGTAGGAAACTACACACTTTCATTGTTTTTGTGTAATGGAAAAAGAAGATAAAGCGGTCATTTAAAAATAACGAGATTGGCATGAAACTTGCATCTTAATAGGTCGATGCTAAATTTCGATTTCGGAGGGTTAACATGAAAAAAATTATGCTCATTTGTTCTGCAGGAATGTCAAGCAGTTTACTTGTGAAAAGAATGATTGAGGCAAGCGCTGAACGAAACATTGACACAGAAGTACTTGCTGTTGCTGAGGCTGATGTTCATAAACATATTCAAGATACAGATGCTGTTTTACTCGCACCGCAAGTTCGTTTTTTAGCTAAAAATTTAAAGAAAAAATTAGATCCACTTGAAATACCGGTTGAGATAATTGACAGCATTGACTTTGGAACCATGGACGGGAACAAAGTATTAGACCAAGCATTTCGAATGATGCAAGCGGATAATTAAAGAAAAGGACGTGTTGAAATGGAATTAGAACAAACGATTATGGGACTTATTGTTTTTGGAGGCAATGCAAAAAGCGATGCCATGCTCGCAATTGATGCAGCAAAAAAAGGGGATTTTGAAAAAGCTAACGAACAAATCAAATTAGCGGAGGAAGCTTTGTTAGAGGCACACCATTCACAAACGGCTTTAATCCAAGGAGAGGCGCGCGGTGAAAAGACAGAGGTATCGCTGTTACTTGTACACGCACAAGACCACTTGATGAATGCGATTACGTTTAAAGACTTGGCAAAAGAGATTGTTGAACTATATCGTACAAAATAAGAGGAGAGAAGGTTTTTGACTATGAGAAAATTAGGAATTTCGGTTTTCCCGCAACATGTGGCATTGGAAGACTCACTTCAATATATTGAAACGGCTGCTAAATACGGTTTCAGTCGTATTTTTACATGTTTAATTTCGGCGAATGATAAAGAAGAGTTTGCGAAATTAGAAACCATTTGCAAACGTGCAAATGAACTCGGATATGAAGTGATTGCTGACGTGGATCCGACTGTTTTTGAGTCACTTAACATTACGTATCAACAACTTGATCGTTTTAAAGAACTTGGATTATCGGGTTTGCGTCTTGATTTAGGATTTTCTGGTGCTGAGGAAGCTGCCATGAGTTTTGATGATAACGATTTAATGATTGAATTAAATATTAGTAATGGAACACGTTATGTTGAAAACATTTTATCTTATAAAGCGAATGTTTCAAATATCATTGGCTGTCACAATTTTTATCCGCGACGCTATACAGCACTTTCTCGTGAGCATTTCTTGCGTACAAGTAAACAATTTAAAGATTTGAATTTAAGAACAGCCGCTTTTGTTTCTTCAAATATTGGTGAATATGGTCCGTGGTTTGTTGTAGACGGAGGACTTCCAACGCTTGAAGAACATCGCGGTATGGATATTACGGTTCAAGCAAAAGATTTATGGAATACGGGTTTAATTGACGATGTAATTGTAGGGAACATGTTTGCCTCAGAAGAGGAGCTAAAGGCACTCGGCGAATTAAATCGCAACGAATTACAAATCGCAGTTGAATTTTTACCAGAAACGACTGATGTTGAAAAAGAAATTGTGTTGACGCAAAAACACTTTAACCGTGGGGACGTCTCCGCTTATGTTATCCGCTCAACGATGACACGTGTAAACTTTAAAACACATGATTTCCCAGCTCATGATACGGAAAAACTTGCTTTAGGTGATGTGACAATCGACAATAATGGCTACGAGCGTTACAAAGGCGAAATGCAAATTGCACTCCAAGAGATGGAAAACTCAGGAAATACGAATATCGTGGCACGTGTCGTTCCAGAAGAACGCTATTTGCTTGAAAATATTCTTCCTTGGCAACATTTTCGTTTGGTGGAGAAATAAGCAAAAAAAGTGGTCGCGCGTGCGACCACTTTTTTAAATAAAATGTCCTGAGAGGGAATCGAACCCACGACCTACAGCTTAGGAGGCTGTCGCTCTATCCTACTGAGCTATCAGGACAAAAGCCCAATGAATTTATTCTATCAAACTAAGAGCAAGTTGACAAGAGAATAAAAAAATGCGTGTGAACCATATTGAAACTAGGTTCACACGCGTTTTTTATTTTCCAACTAGCTTATCCAATTTTTCAATATACTCAAGTGATTTTCCCGTGCCAATCGCAACCGATTCCATCGGACTTGGCGCCATATGTACCGGAACATCGATTTGTTTCACAAGCCATTCTTGTAAACCTTGAATAAGTGCCCCGCCACCAGTTAACACAATGCCGCGGTCTACAATATCACCACTTAATTCTGCCGGGCATTTCTCAAGTGTTAGACGAATCGCTTCTAAAACGCGATTTAGAAGTTCAGAAATGGCATCTTGAATTTCATTTGAGGAAATCTCCACCACTTTTGGAAGGCCAGTAAGTAAGTCACGACCACGAACTTCCATTGTTTTTTCTGCATGAGGAATTGGGGCGTAACCGAGATTCATCTTGACGCGTTCGGCCGTAGATTCACCAATTAAAACGTTATACGTTTTACGGATGTACGCAATAATTTCTTCGTCGATATGGTCGCCGCCAGTTCGAATGGAGGTGCTAGATACGACACCGCCGTAAGAAATAATCGCAATTTCAGTTGTTCCGCCACCAATGTCGACAATGGTGTTCGCAAGTGGCTCATCTACAGGGAGGTCAGAACCAATTGCCGCAGCTACAGGCTCCTCGATTAAAACGACAGAGCGTGCGCCCATGCTACTAACAGCATCCGTAATCGCACGGCGTTCCACGGAAGTTGCGCCTGTTGGTGTGCAAACAATCACTTTCGGTTTTTTAAATCCACCGCCTGCTGCATTAATTCGCCTCATAATCTCTTGAAGTAGGCCGCTAGTAATATCAAAATCTGCAATCACTCCATCTCGCATTGGCCGTACCGCAACGATAGACGCAGGTGTTTTTCCAATCATATTTTTAGCTTCTGTTCCAATTGCTAAAACTTGTTTCGTATGTGTGTCTAAAGCTACCACAGAAGGTTCGTTTAAAATAATACCTTTTGATTTGCTATAAACAAGGATATTCGCTGTACCTAAATCAATCCCAATAGTTGTACTCCCAAACATTTTAACACCTAACTTTCCTTAACAATAATACTCGGCACAAAAGGCCCTATGGAACAGTATAAAGTAAATTCCTACACGAAGCACAAAATTGAGCCTTATGATAAGAAAAGTTAATCAGAACCATTTCTTTTTTTGAAGAAAGTAAATTCGCCGTAATCTCTGTAATAAAAAACATATCGCGACCATCGTTTAAAATTCGACTGCCGCAATATGTTTAAAGTTGTGTTTTTTCATATTGAACATACATGACGTAATAAATCAGCCCACTAATAAAAGCTAAACTTGCAATAAGTGCAAAGGTATAAAAGTACCCAATGAATGTGGCAAGTGTAATTGCAAGTGGCGCAATGACTTTTCCTAGCGTATATCTAAGACCCGCCGCTGAAAAATACATGGCGCGCTTGTCTTCTGGTGCTAGCTTAGAAACGAAATTTTGCTGAATACCTACCGTCATAAGTTCGGCAAAACTAAATAGAATAATTGCGAAAATGGCGCCCATTGCACCTGTCGAAAGTGAAAAGCATAAAATGGCAATGCCATATAGGAACGAGGAATTCATAAAGACAAATTTTTCCTTGTAACGCGTCATCCAGCGTGTCATAAAAACAGTAAGTGCCGCAACGCAAAAGCCGTTAATAGATACGACGACGCCAAATAATTCTTCGCCGCTAAGCGAGATACTAAACAAGCTTGATGCACCAATGACTTCTTTAATATATAACGGGAACAAAAGGTCAAGTTGCATGAAGGATTGCGAAATAATAACACCAGCTAGAATGTAAAGGAAAAATATTTTATCTTTGAAAATTAATTTGTAATTTTTAATTTGCTCAAGTAACACCGTCAAAATATTTTTGCTCGCTTGTTCTTTTCTTAATACTGGGTTTAGCGCGAGCGGCGCCGTTTCATGACCAAATTTTTGCAAAAGAAAGAGCAGTACAATATCAAAAAATGTAATCGAAAGTAGCGTTTGAACAGTAAAGCTATTGAAGACAACAGCTCCAATGATTGGCCCAATGACAACAGCGATATTAATCATCATGTAGAACACTGAATAAACATGGCTACGATGCTCCGGGGATACGACGTCAGCAATCATCGCCTGACTTGCCGGTTGGTAAAAGGCCATAAAAATACTCGCAACTGTAAAGCCAAAAAAGCTAAGATACGGGGAGTCAACAAATGAAAGTGCACCAATCGCAAAAATTAAAAAGCCAATCCCCTCACCAACAACAGAAATGCTCATCATCCTTTTTCGCCCGTAAACATCCGCAAAATAGCCACCAAGTAACGCAGTAATAACAGCCAAAAGCTGTGAAACAATAAGAAGCAAACTCGTCGTTTGTCGCCCAATCGCTTCTGAAAAATATAAGGTTAAAAAAGGGAACACTGTCCAAAAAGAAATATCAAGCAGTGCTTCCCCGAAAAGGCGCACCTTTAAATTAATATCCCATGTAGAAAATTTCATCATATACCTTCTTTCTCTGTTTAAAATAAAAGAAGCCCCTCCCGAAATTGCTAGCAGGAGGGAGCTTTTACGCGGTATATGTTATAAGAAAAGGATTTTAAAATGCCCAGTCGCCATTACGGAATACAGGAATCGTTTCACCTGATTTTGTAATGCCATCAATGTTCATTTTATCAGAACCAATCATGAAATCGACATGCGTTAAACTCGTGTTAACACCTCGTGCGTCAAGTTCCTCACGACTCATGTTTTCACCGTTTTTAATGTTGAATGCATAGGCGCTTCCGATTGCTAAATGGTTTGAAGCATTTTCATCAAATAACGTATTATAGAATAAAATACCACTTTGAGAAATAGGGGACGGATCCGGAACAAGTGCAACTTCACCTAAATAGTGAGAGCCTTCATCTGTATTTACTAAATCTTGTAAAATTTCCTGTCCTTTTTCAGCTTCAACATTTACAATACGACCGTTTTCAAAAGTAAGCTTAAAGTTATCAATCACGTTTCCAGAATAACTTAGTGGTTTTGTACTAGAAACATAACCTTTTACACTTGTTTTTTCTGCGCAGCAGAAAACTTCTTCAGTCGGCATGTTTGCCATAAATTCATGACCTTTTGCATTATAACTACCAGCACCAACCCAAACATGGTCTTCCGGTAAACCAATATAAAGATCAGTTCCCGGAGCTGTATAGTGTAATGTTTTAAATTGCTTTTCATTTAATTCATTTGCTTTAGCGTTTAAAGTAGAATCGTGTTTTTTCCAAGTTTCAATGGGGTTTTCCGTATTAATACGTGTTGTTTCAAAAATAGTTTCCCAAAGTTTTGGAACTTGTTCATCAAGTGGTAAATCAGGAAACACTTTTTGTGCCCATCCTAGAGAAGCAGCCGCTACAACGGTCCAGCTTACAACATTTGCCATCGTAAGTTCGCGGAATTCGCTAAGTGCTTGTCCCATTACTTTTTGATTTGCAGAAATTTTTTCACCAGGCACACCTTTAAGTAAATCGGGATCTTCTGAAACAATTGAAATAAAGCAAGCGCCTTCCTTAGCTAGCTCAGTTCGCTCTTGTACTCGGTGACTAGGAGCCGTTTCAAAAACAGAAAGTGGAGCATGGTTATAACGCTCAAGAGTGATTGTTTCATCTGTCCAGTTTACAATGACATCCATTGCACCTGCTTCAAATGCATGTTTCGTAATTAAACGAGTAAGAGGAGCGGATTCAACACCAGAAGCAATCACAACTTTTTGATTTGGCTGAACATTCACACCAACTTTAACAACTAGTTCAGCGTACTTGTCTAACTTTTCATTAAATTTTGTCACAATATATCACACCTATCTTTTTTCAATAAGATAATAGTAGCTCAAAATCACTGGGAAAGCAATGATTGCGCAAAAAAACCTGCACATTTTTATATTGTACAGGTTAATCTACTATTTTTTTCTGAAATAACTAAAGCCAAACATGATTAAAGCACCAATTAATGTGGAAAATAAAATCACGAGTACTAACGGCATTTCGACATGCATAAAAATAAAGTTTACACGAACCTTTTCGGCATTCACAGCTGCAAAAATAATAATAAAAACAACTAAAATTGCACTAACAATTAGTTTAACAGGAACTGGCTTCTTCGCATTCGTTTTTTTAGGTGTTGCTTGATCATTTGCCATCTCAATCCCTCCTTCTCAATTATAATAAGTAATAATCAAGGAAAAAACAAACGATATGAATAAATTTGACAATATTTTGAACTTTTCATCGAACGTATTTTTTTTTACATAAAAATTGGTATAATGTATGTAAAAAAAGAAGATGGGGAATTTATGAGAATTTTTATTGCAGTGTTGTCATTTATAGTTGCTGTTACGGGTTTTATTTTTCAGATAAATACTCAAAATGTTGTATTAGTTAACATTTTTAGTGTTTCTGCAGAAGAAATGGGACGGTTTGGCTACGTGTGTTCAGGGCTTATGGTTAGCGCGAGTATTTTATACATATTGGGAAGAAATAATCGCTATTTAAGTTTAAGTGCTGTTGTTATTTGGGGAGTGCTTGCGATAGCAGGCTTTTTTATCGAACCAGGTTATCAGTCAATTTTATTTATTCGTCCTATTACATGCGCAATATGTATCATTTTAGCTTTATTTGTATTCATTCCATCATTTAAAAATCAAAATCAATAGTAAACAAAAGAACTAAGCATTTGCTAGCTTAGTTCTTTTATCTAGATTTTTAGCCTAAAAGCACATCGACATATGTTTTAGCATAAGCTTCGGCGCGTTCAACATCTTCCTCATCTGGGTCTAAATCTACTTTTAGACCAGCAACAGGGACGGTTGCACCTTGTTCTTTTAATCGGGTTTCAACAAGATCGACTGTTAAGCAAAACTCATCATAAAATGTATCCCCCGATCCAAATGAGGCACAAACTTTTCCGGAAAAGTCTACATCCGCCATATCTTCATAAAAATCAACAAATTCATCTGGAAGCTGACCGTCATCATACGTATATCCGCCGATAAGTGCTCCGTCATAATCGAGCAAATCTTCCGGTTCAACGTTAATACACTCTTCAATCTCAACTTCAATATCATATTTTTCTAATTCTTCACCTAAGATGTCCGCAATTTCTTGAGTGTTTCCAGTCATACTTGCATAAACAATCATCACTTTTGCCATCTTCTAACCACCATTTTCTAAAATTTTTGTGAACAGCTATTCATAATGTGAAAAAATGGATAGCTTGATAAAGTTTTCACCAATAACTCTATTATAAATGTTCGATGAAATTGTGCAACCTTTTTTATAGAATACTTTATTTTATGATAGTAGGAGGTTATAATAAAGAATAGTGGATTTTTTAGGGAGGATGAAAACGAAATGATTACACTTAAATCACGCCGCGAAATTGACGAAATGAAACGTGCTGGTGATATTTTAGTTGCCACACATCAAGAAATCGCGAAATTAATTCGACCAGGTATTACAACTTGGGATATTGAAGTGTTTACAGAAAAGTTTTTAAAAAGCCAAGGAGCTACTCCAGAGCAAAAAGGCTTTGAAGGATATGAATATGCAACATGTGCAAGTATTAACGATGAAATTTGTCATGGTTTTCCGCGCAAAACACCTTTAAAAGAAGGTGATATTGTGACGGTCGATATGGTTGTGAATTATCACGGAGCGCTTGCAGATTCAGCATGGACGTATGCTGTTGGTGAAGTAAGCGATGAGGTGAAACATCTAATGGAAGTAACACGTAAATCACTTTATCTTGGAATTGAACAAGCTAAAATTGGAAATCGAATTGGAGATATTGGCCATGCCATTCAAACATATGTTGAGAGTGAAAATTTAAGTGTCGTGCGTGATTTCATCGGCCATGGTGTCGGTCCAACTTTACATGAAAAACCAGAAGTTCCACATTACGGAGAGCCTGGAAAGGGACCGCGCTTAAAAGAAGGTATGGTTATTACAATTGAACCAATGGTGAATATAGGGGGTTGGCGTGCCAAAATGGATGACAACGGCTGGACAGCACGAACTGTTGATGGCTCGCTTTCTGCACAATATGAACATACTATTGCCATTACAAAAAACGGACCAGAAATTCTAACGTATCAAGGTGAAAACGACTAAAGGTTAAAAACTGCAACATAAATTGTGTTGCAGTTTTTTTTAAAGAAAGAAGGGGAAATATGGGAGAGAAGCTTACGATTCAAAGAACAAAAGAGCCGTTCACAAAAGAACGACTCATAAATGAATTTAGAAAAGCTGGCATAAAAGCTCAGGATACAATTATTTTTCACGCTTCTTTGTCACAAGCTGGCTGGATTTGCGGGGGTGCGATTACCCTTATCGATGCACTGCAAACCGTCATCACTACAAAAGGAACGATTGTCATGCCTGCTCAAACAGGAGGCCTATCCGACCCAGAAAATTGGCAAAATCCGCCAGTACCAAAAGAATGGTGGGAAGAAATTAGAAAGACAATGCCAGTCTTTGATGCAAACCGCACGCCAAGCTACAAAATGGGGGTTATTGCAGAAACATTCCGAGCGCTTCCAGAGGTGTCGCGAAGCAATCACCCTTTTTATTCCTTCACTGCCTGGGGGAAAGACGCAACAAAAATTCTTGAAAACCACTCTTTAGAACACGGTTTTGGGGAAAATTCTCCTTTAGGAAAGCTGTATCAAATAGCGGGGAGTAAAATCGTTTTGTTTGGTGTTGATAATGATTCAAACACATCGCTTCATCTGGCGGAAGAGCGTTCAAACAAAGTGGCGAATAAAATGAACCGAGCGACACTGCTGAAAAACAATGCGCGGGTTGTTCAAACGTTTGAAGAAAAGGATTATAATAGCGAAGCGTTCTTAAAAATTGGCGAAGTTTTTGAAAAAGAAAAAGGGAGTCACAAAAAAGAAATTGCGCTCGCCCCGTCTAAAATATTTGATTTAAAAGAATTTGTTGATTTTGCGGAAAACTACTTAAATACGAATGAAGCTTAATTCTTCAGCAAATAATTGCATTTCCCTAGGGCTAATCAATTTTTTGCGATGAATTAAAGTATATAAATCAAGTAATTTATCATAATGTATGCTCTCAAGTTTCAAATTTTCAAAAACACCACTATTTACCATTTTTAATTTAGACGTAATCTCTTTTAACATAAAATCCACATTTTCTTGAGAGGGATTTTCTAAATTCATACTACTTGGCCCCTTTTTACTCGTAATAAAAAGCATTTTATCATAAAATAGCATGGTGTGCGAGTGTTAAAGGTATCGAAAAATGATTGAAAGGAGGAATTTTTATGGTGAAAAAGCTAATGAGGCACCCGCTTTATCGTTTTATCCGAATTATTGCCGAACGTTTTGGAAAAAATGATGTTTCTGGAAGCGCTGCTCAGCTCGCCTATTATATGCTTTTTTCAATCTTTCCAATGCTTTTAATTGCTGCGACTTTACTCGCTTATTTAAATATCGATAAAGATGCTGTTTTTAATTTAATTCAGGAATTTGCCCCAGAAGAAATTATTAAGTTTTTGGAAAGCAATTTAGATTCACTACTGACAAACCGAAATGGTGGTTTGTTATCAATTGGGATTATTGGTACACTTTGGTCAGCTTCAAATGGTATGAATGCTGTTACAAAAGCACTTAACAAAGCATATAGCGTAAGTGATAGGCGCAATTATTTTATTAAGCGTTTTGTATCAATGATTTTTACACTCGCGATGTTAGCGACGATTGCAATTACTTTGATTTTACTCGTATTTGGTCAACAAATTGGCTTGTTTATTTTTGATCACCTACACGCCTCACCAGAAGTTATGGATTTTTGGAATAATATTCGTTGGTTAGTAACGGTTGTTGTTATTTTTGTTGTATTTACTTTTTTATATTGGGTTGCACCAGCGAAACGAAATCATTTGTTTAAAATCTTACCAGGCGCTCTTTTTTCAACAGTCGGATGGTCGCTTACCTCAATGGGTTTTGCATACTATGTCAATAACTTTGCGAACTACTCGGCTACTTACGGCAGCATCGGGGTTATTATTATTTTAATGTTATGGTTCTACCTAACAGGCATAATTTTAATGATTGGTGGCGAAATTAATGCGACACTTTTAATTTTAAGGCGACGAAAGATAGCTGGCGAAATGAATTAAAAAAAAGCTTAGGACATCATGAGATTTTGTTTGATAAAAAAAAGAACGTAGGTAAATAAAAATCCAGTAAACATGCCATTTTTAAAAATGGATTTTACTGGATTTTTGCCTATTTTTTATTTATGACCCGAACTCTTTTTATGATGAACGAATTTCTTTCAACTTAGCACGAATTAAGTCCATGAAATAAGCTGCATCTGCTTCTTTACGTATATCAATTTCATCAATATTTATAACAAGTGTCTCACTATGATGATAGGAGTTAAACCAATCATCATAACGCGCATGTAAGGTCGTGTAATAGTCTAATAAGGCAGGATTTAGCTCGATTTGTTCATAAGGGCGCCCACGTCGTTTAATGCGTTTTAAAACAGTGTCTAAACTTCCACGCAAATAAATCAGCAAATCAGGCGACTTTTTCGGAAGCGTACTAATCTCTTCCATCATGTTATCAAGCAAATCTAAGTACGTATCCATCTCCGGCTCTGAAATATTTCCTTCTTCAAAATTAATTTTTGTAAAAAGCGCATCCTCATAAATACTTCGATCTAACACATTATTTTGGTCTAAAAGGGCGCGTTTTATGCTGCGAAAACGAGTATTTAAAAAATAAATTTGTAGCGCAAAAGCCCAGCGTTTTGGATCGTTATAAAACATTTCAAGAATGCGGTTATCTTGGATGCTTTCATAAAATGCTTTTGAACCCAATTCTTTTGCAATGAGCTCCGTATAGCTGCTTTTACCAGCGCCAATCATTCCAGCAAGTACAATCACGTTTTTTTCCATCCTTTCAAAAAGCCTCCTTCATTCAGTAATCAAAGGCTGATATCATTATTGTACCAAATTTTAGCAAAAACGAACCATGACAAAGCCCGTAATTTTTGATAGTATAAGAAAGAATGAAATGGAGGAGAGCATGTTGAGTGAAGCGCAAATCAAGGTCGGACAAGAATTTCCACTTACCATCAAAAAAATGGGAATTAACGGTGAAGGAATTGGCTATTTTAAAAGAACCATTATTTTTGTTAAAGGCGCGTTGACAGATGAAGAGGTCGTCGTAAAGGTGACGAAAACAGCGCCGAAATACAGTGAAGCCGTGGTGCGCAAAATCAGAAAAGCATCGCCAAATCGTGTCACAGCACCATGTCCCGTATATGAAAGTTGTGGTGGCTGCCAGTTGCAACATGTGTCATATCCAGCACAATTACAATTTAAAAAAGACATTTTAATCCAAGCGTTAAAAAAACATACAACCTTTGACACTGATAAAATGAAAATTCGCGAAACAATTGGGATGGAAAATCCATTTCGCTATCGTAATAAAAGTCAATTTCAAGCGCGAACAAATCGAGCGAGTGCTATCGTAACGGGACTTTTTGGTGCGGATTCACATGAACTTGTGCCAACAAGTGATTGTCTCGTACAAGATGAGCGGACGGTTGAAATTACAAATTCGGTGCGCGATTTACTTACAAAGTTCGGCATATCGGCGTATGATGAAGCAACTGGTCGAGGATTCATCCGTACAATTGTTGTCCGGGTTGGTGTTCAGACAGGGGAAGTGCAACTTGTTCTTATTACGACAAGTGAAAAATTTCCAAAAAAACAAGAAATCTTAGCTGAAATAAAAATAAGCCATCCAGAAATTGTATCGATAATGCAAAACATTAATGCTGATAAGACTTCTTTAATTTTTGGAGATAAAACACTTCTTTTAGACGGAAAAGCGAGCATTGAAGAGGAGTTAAATGAATTACAGTTTGATTTATCGGCGCGTGCTTTTTTTCAGCTCAACCCAAAACAAACGAGTCGTTTATATGAGGAAGTGTCAGAAGCGCTTACACTAACAGGTCATGAAAAAATTGTTGATGCATATTGCGGGGTGGGGACAATTGGGCTTTCTCTTGCTAATAAAGTGCAGGAAGTTCGTGGCATGGATGTTATTCCTGAAGCCATTACTGATGCACAAAACAATGCACTTAAAAACGGAATTACAAACGCCCACTATGTGACTGGCACAGCGGAGGAAGTATTTCAAAATTGGCGAAATGAAGGTTACTCGCCTGATGCGGTCATTGTTGACCCACCTCGAACTGGGCTTGAGGCAAGTTTAACACAAGCCATTTTAAGCGCTCGTCCAAAGCAACTTGTCTATGTGTCATGCAACCCTTCAACGCTCGCTAGAGACTTAGCTTTATTCGAAAAACGCTATCGCATTCGTTACTTACAGCCAGTTGATATGTTCCCAATGACTAGTCATGTGGAGTGCGTCGTGAAACTGTCACTAAAATCCAATCAAAAGAAAAAAGTAAAAAGCTGATACAGAATTGTATCAGCTTTTTATTTACAATTGGTGAGCATTGTGATAGTTTTAAACTTATAAAGGAGGGAGAAAATATGTCTAAGGCAAGCTACATCGCTTCCTTACTTCAAAATGGAAAGTTTATTGAGAAGTACAAAGAAGCGGGTAATTCCATGTTGCCAATCATTAAATCAAATCAGCCAGTTAGTTTAGAGCCCGTAAATGAGCAAACTTTATTAGAACCAAAAATGATTGTTTTTTGTAAAGTAAGAGGAAACTACTACACGCATTTGATTTCTGCCGTGCGTTCGCGAAACAATGAAATGGAATTTCAAATTTCAAATAATCATGGCTTTGTTAATGGTTGGGTGAAACGTAAAAATATTTTTGGAAAAGTAGTTAAAATTTGGTAATCGTACCAAGTTTTTTTTAATGCCTAAAATTCTCACCTTTCGTAAATTGACTAACGCTGAAAGTAACCAAAATATTTGCAAGAAGTGGCAAAAAGCCAATATTAATATCACTAATTGCACGCGGTAAATCTGGGAAAAGCGTCGCAAGTGTCATGCTATAATTGCTCACAAAAATGGTAATTAAAATCCCCGTTGCGATTCCAGAAATGGCGCCTGCAGTTGTAACTGGATTACGTTTCATTAAACTTGCAAAGAGAGCCGGACAAAGTTGTACAATAAGGCTATAGCCTACTTGAAGAATTGCCGCAAGCGCATTTCCACCTTGAAACACAAACACACAGGAAAGAACGCCAAGAAGCGGCACGAAAAGCTTGGACAGCTTTGCGACACGCTCCTCGTTATCGTTTCCTTTCAACCCAAAAACGATATTTTTAGAAAGCAAGGTGCTGGCAGTCATGAGAAGCATCGAGCCCGGCACAAGTGCGGTGAGCATGCCCGCAGCCCCAATGATACCCACAAAAAAAGGATTAAAGCTTTGAATGGCAAGCAAAATGAGCGCAAGATCGCTCTCATCGCCTTGTAGGCCAGGCACTTTAATAACGGCCGTGAACCCAATGAAAATAACAAATAATAGCATTAACGTATAAATTGGGCTGATGATGGCATTTTTTCTAAAAGTATTTGCATTTTTAGCAGTAAAAGTAGATGCAAATACTTGTGGCCACATGTAAAAACCGAGAACATAAAAGAGTACGGTACTTATAAACCAAGTTACAGTATAGGTAGTTTCGGGAAATGTTAAAAGTTCTGGTTTTATCTCCGCGACTTGTGCGAAAAGTTCGCCGTAGCTACCAAAATAATGGAGTGGCAAATAAATACCCATAAAGACAATAACAAATAAAATCATAAAATCTTTTAAAACGGAAATCCAAGCAACACCACGAATCCCTGATAGGACAGAATATAAAATAATACCGAATGTTCCAATGAAAATAGCAAGGTTCATGGGGATTTTGCCGTAGGATGTAAGTGAAACAATAATACCTAAACCTTTTAGCTGAATCACGATGATAGGAATAATGGCGATAACCCCAACAATAGCAACAATAATACCAAGCCATTTGCTGTTATATTTTTTAGCAAAAAAATCTGATTGTGAGACAAGGCGATGTTTGTGCGCATATGACCAAATGAGTGGAAGTAAGAAATAAGATGAGACGTAAGAAAGAGCAATGTAGACCATGACATAAACTGCCGAAATACCTTTTGAGTATGTCCAGCCGCTTCCACCTAGGAATGAGAACGTTGTATATACTTCACCAGCCGTTAAAAGAAAGACAAATACGGTATTAAAGCTTCGGTTCCCGACCGCCCAATTTTCAAGTGTCATTTTTTGTTTTTGCTTTGCGCGAATGGCTAAAATAATCGTTAAAATAAAAAAAGCTGAAATAATAAAAAGCGCCGTCATGATACATTATCCTCCCCGTCGTGTTCCCATTTATACAAAAGGAACACGGTAATAGAGGAAAGAATAACACCCACTGCAATATACACCAAAACAAACGGAACGCCAAAAATGAGTGGATAAATACGATTAGCAAATGGAATTCCACCTAAAATAAATAAAAAGGGGATGATTAGTAACCACTTTTTCATCTTTTTCCTCCTAAAATTTACTGCATTAAAGCCCAAAGAATAATCGCATCAAAAGCTAAAAGTCCGAGTACAACGGCTATCGAAATTTTGATGAGCAATTTTTTATCTGTTGTTTTTTTTGCCATATAAAAAGCCTCCATAAAGTTTACTATACAAAAGATACTATAAAAAACAGTATAACAGCAAAAAAGAATCTGGAACATAAATCTTTGCTGAATTTGAAAAATGGGTAGAAAATCGAAAAAAAGATTTTTTGCCTATTTTTTCATTAATGAATGGCAATAGCTACATCCTCTTTTTCTAATTTTTTCTAAATCTAGCGGTGAAATAATTTGATTCATGCTCTACTGTTTATACAAAAAGATTACCTTGTTGAATTTGGTTTTGTCGCTTTAATTCTAACATAGGTGGTCTTTTTTGTTGAGCAAAAGCAGGTGTTAGATTTCAAATGCGAAATCTAATGCTTGTTTTTTATTTACCGGGATTTATGTTTTGTTTTTGAGAAATAATTTAATGAAAAATTGACTTACTTTTTCAATGCTTAAGATTTATTATGAAGCTAAGAAAGGAGCTATCAGAATGGAAGTTCTTTTAGGAACGAGTATTGTAATTACGAAATGTCAGAAAAACTTCCGAGTTTTAGAAATATGTTATTCTGACTCACTTTAAATAAATATTTTGAGATCTTCTCTTTTGATAAAAGTTTTTTTATATGAAAGTTCATAAAATGTTCACAGACAAAGCTTTAAGGTTATGCTACATTTAAAATTGAAAGAAAATAATACATAAAGAAGAGTTTCATGCTTGGACAAATCAGAATGACTCCAGCAGAATTACGAGATTGTGCGAAAACTTATGGAACAAGTGCCACATGACATTGAACAAATGTTACAACGTTTATCGCAAACATAAGGACAACTTCGGAGTAAATAGGAAAGGCAAGCGTTTGCACGATTTGATGCTCCGCTTAATCAATTGAAACCAAAAGTAACGGAGTTTGCGAATGTGATGGATCGAATCGAACAACAACTTCAAAAAACAGTGACAGTGGTGAGAGAACAAGACCAACAACTGTCCCAAAACTTTGGCTTTTTAATTTCAAAAAAGCGTCTTTTATTGTATACCATTAAGAGGCGTTTTTGATAGAGAAAGACGTAAATAGATGGAGGAATGAGATGAAAAAGGGATGGATTATTTTTATTACTATCGTTGTCATTATTATTGCAGTTGTAGCAATTGCTGGAGGGAAGATGTACATGGATAATAAAAAGGTGAATGAAGATATGAATGAAGTTGTGCAAAGTAAGGAGGCTAAAGATTTGTTCGAGAAAACTTTAAAAAAAATGGATTCTGAAGCTCTAACCGAAGAAGGTCGTATTAAGTCATACAAGATTGATAGTGATAGCGTTAAGCATAATCCTATGGGAGGAATAAATGTAACATTAATAGTTAATAATAACAAAAATTTGCATGTAAATTTCACTATAGATAAAGGAGATAAAGGAATAAGAAATAGTGGAATTAGTTATTCTGAGAAACTAGAAAAATTAACGGAGGAGAATTGATATTGAAGAATAATCTCAATGATTCCCAGAGAGTAGATTTGGCGAGAAAGGAATATGACCCTTTACATGTCGGCGATAAAATTAAGATAGATGACGATAAGTTAACGATAGGCAAGGTTTCTCAAGTAGTTGACAATAAAGCAACCGGGGAACAAGCTTATATTATCACAAATACGGAGAAAACTGTCTCACCTAATGCTTCGCTGGCCGAAAGAGAAAAGGTTACAGAAGTCACCATTTTATATCCAGGATCTACTGAATTAGATCAATGGGAAAAAGAACCTTTAGATGTTTGGAAAGACTGGCTGGAGAATGATATCCCTTCTGCTGCACAAATCCTAACCAATACAGGTGGAAGAGTTGTGACACCACAATTAAAATCTGCCGCCGATACACTAAAAAATTCACTTAATAGGTATCCCAAGCTGTGGAAGAACAAGACCAACAACTTTCTCAAAAGTTTGGGTTTTAATTTCAAAAAAGCGCCTCTTATTGTATACTATAAGAAGTGTTTCTGATAGAGAAAGACGTAAATAGATGGAGGAATGAGATGAAAAAGGGATGGATTATTTTTACTACTATCGTTGTCATTATTATTGCAGTTGTAGCAATTGTTGGAGGGAAGATGTACATGGATAATAAAAAGTTGGATGAAGATATGAATGAAGTCGTACACAGCAAGGAGGCTAAAGAAGTTTTCGAAAATGGTTTGAAAAATTTAGATGAGAATGCTCTAACAAATCAAGGTGTTATAAAGACATATAAAATTGATGATGGAAGCATAGAAAAAAACCCTATGGGCGGTATAAATGTGACTTTATTCATTAATAATGAAAAAAGTTTATATGTCTATTTTATTTTGGATAAAAATAGTGAAGGTGAGTTGAAAGATTCAGGAGGAGGTAATTCTGCTAGTTTAGAAAAATTACTTCAGGAGGGGTAACATGTCAAGACTAAATTATAATGATGAATTGAGGGTTGAGATTGCTAAGCAAGAGTACATTAATTATAAAGTGGGTGAACCTGTAAAAATAAATGGCAAAAAGACAACTGTAGGCAAGGTTTCTCAAGTAGTTGACAATAAAGCAACCGGGGAACAAGCTTATATTATCACAAATACAGAGAAAACTGTCTCACCTAATGCTTCGCTGGCCGAAAGAGAAAAGGTTACAGAAGTCACCATTTTATATCGAGGATCTACTGAATTAGGTCAATGGAAAAAAGAACCTTTAGATGTTTGGAAAGACTGGTTAGAGAATGATATCCCTTCTGCTGCACAAATTTTGACGCATACAGGCGGAAAAGTTGTGACACCACAATTAAAATCTGCTGCCGATACACTAAAAAATTCACTTAATAGGTATCCCAATGCCAAACACTATGTTTATGCCCATTCTTTAGGTTCAATGACAGGACAGTATGCACTTTCTGATATTGATGAAAAAGATATTCCGCGAATCGGCGGTGCTTTTCTATATGAGGGACCAAACGTCTATTCCCTTTTAACTCCCGAACAAAAGAAAACGGCTGAAGCGCTACGAGGAAAGATTTATAATTATGTGGATTTTAAAGACCCAGTTACGATAGGCTATGGGGTTTATAAAGAAAATGTCGGACAATTAATTGCTGTTGATTCTAAAGATATGAATGATATGGGCAAACAACACATGTGGGGCGGCTATCAATATGATAAAGAAGGTAATGTGTTAACCGATGCAAAAGGTTATGCGGCACTAGCTAAAAATAATACAAGAGAAAAACTTGATGGTCTTGAAGATTTGAAGAAAATATTTGCTAAAAGTGGTGGGAACTTATCTGGATCTGAAAAGATTTTTTTGGATGCGGCTGAAGCACTAGCTTTAACACAAGGCATGAAGATGACCATTCAATACGATATGAATGAACTTCAAAAGACGTATAAGAAAGCAATTGATAATGCCGATGATTTATGGCGGGATACGTTAAAAGATGCTCGGACGATTGGAATCTCCCTTTCAGAATCCGAAAGACTTGATGCACTGGCGAGTGGTGGAGCTACAGAAGTGAGTATTCGAACGAAACCGAAAACGAAATACCAGAAAAAAATAACCGAGTTAACGACCATTCAAAAAGAGTATGATGAATTAATTAACAATATTAAGCACGCTATTGCTGAACAGTTGCAAAATGATCAAGAGCTCGCTCAGCAGATTGGAAATACGTAAGATGAATTTTTCTTCTCAAAGACGTCTCGAAGAACTGGAACAAGATTATACAAGCGTGCGCAAAAAACAAGAAGAAGCTTTAGAGGAAATTTATTTTCAAAATAGACAATTTGAAAAGGGGCTTGATGATTTAGCAGATCGTTTAAGATATGTGACCTCTCATTATGATTCGGAATTAATGCCGCCGATAAGCAAAGGATATTCAATAATTTCACATGCACATGAAGAAGGAAACTATTTCGTGAGGCAACTAACGAGCGAACTTGAAGAGGAGATAGATCAAACCACAGAGACCTATAATCTTGAAAGAACACGCTATGAAGAGGCATATTTGCTTGATAAGAAGGAGGGAGGGCATTCATGATTGATAGCTTAACAGTGGGGCTAGAAGATATAAAAAAGAAAGCTGAGAAATCATTGATTCACTTTTTTACAGCTTCACATAGCAAAGCTACCTCCGAAACACGAAAACAGGTCATGAAGGAAATGGAGAAAGAAGCCGTTCAAAAAGTGGAGTCCTCTAGTGAAGCCTATTTGGATTCTTTTTCTAGCTCGGTTCAAGGAAAATGGAGCAAAGCGGCAGATACCGCATTTAAGAACACAAATAAAGCGCTGAAAGATTTATAAAACTATTCGGGGATTTAAAAAATAGATGTTATAAATGTTGATAATAAAGCATTTGCTTTGAAATGTTAAGAACCAAGTGAAAAAAGACTGATTATAAATGATTTAATAAAGAGTCCGGAACATAAATAAAAAATAGGCAAAAATCCAGTAAAATCCATTTTTAAAAATGGCGTGTTTGCTGGATTTTTGCTTGCCTACTTTTTTTATCAGGCAAAATCTCATTATGTCCAAAGCTCTTTAATTAAAGTGAAGCTACAACGGCATCACGGAGTCGTTCAGCAGTTCCTGCGCCTCCGCGGTCATCATAATAAGCTTTGAAACGTGCATCGTCAACATACATGTTTACAAGACCAATATGCGCTTCTTCCGAATAGCTTGGCCAAGATAAGGAGAGCCATTCTTTATGTGTTAAATAAATGTCTTCCTGTAAAGCCGTATCCGTCTTCGCACGCTCAAGCAAATCAAACAGCTTGTCATTTAGTGCCTCCATCCGCGCAAAATCCTCTTTTGAAAGATTGAGCATACGTTTGTTGCTTTCATCAACCGTTTTGTCACCGTATTTTTCACGAATTTCTTCACCATACTTCGCTTCATTTTTTTCAATTAAATCTTTCTTAAATCCTTCAAATTTCTCTTTATCAGACATTTTCACCATTCCTTCCATGTTTTCAAGCGTTTTCTCAACATTTTGAATCAACGCATCTAGTCGTTCTTTTTTACGAAGGAGTTCCTGCCGATGACTTTTTAGAGCCTCTTTTGGCTGAAAAGTAGGATCTGTTACGAGCGCTTTAATCTCAGGAAGAGCTAAATCCATTTCGCGATAAAATAAAATTTGCTGCAGTAAATCTAGCTCATGTTGCCCGTATATCCGGTAGCCGCTTGATGCAAGCCTAGCCGGTTTTAAAAGGCCAATCTCGTCATAATAGCGTAGTGTACGTGCACTTACACCCGCCAATTTCGCCACTTTTTGAATTGTGTATTCCACGATTCAATCACCTCCGTATTCACATTATAAACCTTAACGTAACGTAAAGGTCAACTGGATTTTGAAATTAATTTTAGGCTTGCAAAAATGTAAGCTAGAATATATGTAGGAACGCTTTTCAAGAAGGTGCCTATCTGCTACACTAGCTATATAGAAAAAATAATTTGGAAGGCGTGAAACTTTTTAATGCAAGCACGAAATTTAAAATATCTTGTCCTTTGTCTTCCGGTTTTATATCTCGGGTACGGGATTACACTGGCGCTTCAATTTGGGAGCAGACCCGAGCTAATTAATTCAGCAGCAAATGGATTGTTTTTGCTTATCATTACGTTTATTTTAACAAAAAAAGCTGTTTTAAAGACGAGTATTGATTTTGTTTGGTTTATTGTTTTCATTTTATACGTGTTTGTGTTGCATCATCTTGTTACGTACATTGCTTTGGGGGATTTTGTAAGCAGTACGTACACAGGAAATTTTTATATTCAAACAGATATGATCAATCTCAAACCTTTTACGACAATTGAAAATACCGTCAAGCAGACATTACCAACAATGCCGACAATCATTCAAATCGTAGGAAATGCTTTACTTCTTGCACCGCTTTCTTTCTTTTTACTTTATTTTAAAATTTGTAAAAGAGCAAGTATGGCCATTTTAGTTGTATTTCTTACGTCTTGTATGATTGAACTCGTTCAATTTGCACAAACGACACTGATTACCGGTTTCGATGGTATTATGCTACCAACAGGTCGTTCAACGGATATAGACGATGTGATTTTAAACACTTTGAGTGGTTGCTTGGGAGTTATTGTTATGTATAGCGTACCGACGCTTCGAAAACGAATTGGGAAAAGAAAGCGTTAATTCTTTGACAAGCGAAGGAGAATGGAAATGAAAGAAAAATTATTACAAGCCTATGATTTTTTGAAGCGAAACAGTAAGATAGTTAAAATTGTCTTTGTTTCTCTTATCATGTTATTTGTCATCTACGAGGTCATCAACATTTTAACAACGGTCGATTATAGTTCGCTCAAACAAAATTTAACATCACAAAGTCCTGAAAGCATTTTTATTATGGTTATTGTCGGATTAATAGCCGTTATGCCCATGCTTATTTATGATTTTGTTATCGTTAAACTTCTACCAGGAAAATTTTCAACGATGCACGTCATCTCCTCAGGTTGGATTACAAATACATTCACCAATATTGGTGGTTTTGGCGGTGTTCTAGGTGCTTCTTTACGAGCTAGTTTTTACGGAAAGAATGCTTCGCATAAAGAAATTCTACTTGCAATTTCGAAAATAGCATTATTTTTAGTTTCTGGACTATCGATTTATTGTTTAATTGGGCTTACAACGTTGTTAGTTCCAAACTTTGCTAATCATTTTATCAATTACTGGCCATGGCTTCTTGGCGGTGGACTTTACTTTCCTATTTTATTTATCGTCACGAAATGGAAAAGTAAATCGCTTTTTGAAGATTTACCATTAAAACGCGAGTTAACTTTAATTTCTGCATCGCTTTTAGAATGGGGCTTTGCTTTCGGTTGTTTCATCATTATTGGCTTTCTCATGAACGAGCCAGTCGACCTAATGAAAGTATTTCCACTTTTTGTTATTGCGTCTGTCATCGGCATCGTTTCAATGGTTCCAGGAGGTGTTGGTACATTTGATTTAGTGATGCTCTATGGTTTAGGACAACTAGGCGTTTCGGAAGAATTAGCACTTGTGTGGCTCCTTTTTTACCGAATTTTTTACTATATCATTCCGTTTATTGCAGGATTATTTTTCTTTGTACAAAAAGCGGGCAAACGATTTAACGACTATTTAGAAAATCTGCCCTTTTTATTTTTACAAAAATTAGCACATCGTTTCCTTATTATTTTCGTTTATTTTAGTGGTTTGTTGCTTGTAATCTCTTCAGTCGCACCGTTTGCCGTCTATCACGTTCCTTTTTTGTATAAACTCATGCCTTTTGGCTTTCTGTTCATCTCCCAAGTTACAAACGTCGCGTTTGGTTTTCTCTTGCTTGGCCTAGGTCGAGCCATTGAAAGCAAAACAAAGAAAGCCTACATTACAACGATTATCATACTAGGCTGCGCGATTTTTAACACTTTGGCGCGTGTATTCTCCATTAAACAAGTGATTTTCCTTGGCATTATTCTGCTCTGCGTGTATTTAGCAAGAAAAGAATTTTACCGTGAAAAATTTGTGTACACATGGAGCAAAATCATTATGGACGCAATTATTTTTATCGTCTGCCTTGCTGGATATGTCATCATCGGCATCTACAATTCGCCAAACATCCAACATAAAAAACAAATCCCGGAATATTTAGAAATTGCGTCTGAACACGTGTGGGTAACCGGATTTATCGGTATGCTAATTGCCATCATCTGCTTGGTAGCTATCTTTATATATTTCTCTCAGTCTGAGAAAAAGCTCGGTAGCCCGTTTGAGTCTGAAAAAGTTCGTGATCATTTACGTAAATGGGGCGGGAATGAAGTAAGCCACACCATGTTCCTGCGCGATAAATTGCTTTTTTGGGCACAAGATGGTGAAGTGCTTTTTGCCTTCCGAATCATTGCGGATAAAATGGTCATCATGGGAGAACCAACGGGCAATCCAAATCGGCGAGATGCCGCTATTTTGGAACTGCTTGAAAAAGCAGACTTGTTCGGTTACCGTCCTGTATTTTACGAAGTTCGCGGGGATATGTTGCCATATTTACATGAAATTGGTTTTGATTTCATTAAATTAGGTGAGGAAGGTTACGTCGATGTCACAAACTTCTCTCTTTCTGGGAAAAAGAAAAAAGGCGAGCGTGCTTTAATGAATAAATTTGAACGTGAAGGTTATCAATTTGAAATTCTACAAGCACCGTTTAGCTCTGAGGTTTGGAGTGTGCTACGTAAAATATCTAATGAATGGCTAGACGGACGTACGGAGAAAGGTTTTTCTTTAGGATTTTTCGACTCCTATTATTTAGAACAAGCTGGGGTTGCAGTTGCTAAAAATGAAACTGGAGAAATTATCGCCTTTGCGTCCATGATGCCTGCTTATAATGATGAACTTTCCTCTATTGATTTAATGCGCTACGGTAAAGAGGCACCGTCTGGTATTATGGATTTCCTTTTCATTAACTTGTTTGAAAATGCTAAAGAAAATGGCTATCAAGTTTTCAATATGGGGATGGCGCCACTTGCCAATGTCGGCGAATCCAAATACGCTTTTCTCGGTGAACGTATGGCAGGTCTTGTTTATCGCTACAGTCAAGGATTCTATGGTTTTAAAGGGCTTAGAAAGTACAAGGCAAAATACGTCAACGTCTGGGTACAAAAATTTGTTGCCTACCGAAAAAGAAGCTCCATTGCCTTTACCATGTTACAACTCATGCTTCTTGTAGGAAAAAAACGTCAATTATCGCACAATCAAATTATTTTAGAAGTTCCACTTTCTGAATCAGAAAAATAAACGAAGAGTTCGGGACATAAATAACAAATAGGCAAAAATCCAGTAAAATCCATTTTTGAAAATGGCATGTTTACTGGATTTTTGCTTGTCTCCTTTTTTTATAAAACAAAATCTAACTATACCTCGGGCTCTTAGTCGATTAAATCGGCGAGTGCTTCTTCTAACGTATTAAATGTGAACTCGAAATGATGGGCGAGTAATTTATCAGGATAGACGCGCTGACTATCTAAAATCATTGCGGATTTATCTGCAAGTGCAAGTTGAATGACTTTTTTAGGAACAGGAGTCTTATACGGGCGATGTAATTTCTTCCCAAGTAATTCGGCAAATTTTTTCTCTTGGACAGGGTGCGGGGCAACTAAATTGATGGCGCCGTTTAATTCCTCTGTTTGAATGATGAAGTGGATGGCAGAAATGACATCATCTATATGAATCCAAGAGTACCATTGTTTCCCGCTACCAAAACGTCCACCGAAGAAATTTTGAAAAGCTTTCTCAAATATGGGAAACGCACCGCCGTCTCTCCCTAAAATGAGACCAAAGCGCGCGAATGCGACACGTATGCCATATTGTTCGGCTTTTATTGCTGTTTCTTCCCAGGCAAAAACAGTGCGCGCTAAAAAGGCTCGGCTCATGGGAGTATCTTCGAAGTCAGAATAAATCGCAGTTTTAGAAGAAGGGTAGACGCCAATTGCGCTTGCATTAATCCACACTTTTGGTTTTACATTCATTTTGCGAACGATGGATAGGAGTGCGGCCGTTGCTTCCACGCGGCTTGAAACAATGGCGCGTTTCTGCTCTTTTGTATAGCGCCCCTCAGCTAAATTAACACCAGCTAAATTAATCACCACATCAAAAACGTTTTCTTTTAAATCGGGAAGTGGGTTTTCGTTTGTCAGCCAGTTAATAAAATGAACATTCGCATAATCAGCTTGATTGCCGCGTGTCAAAATAAAAACGTCATCCATCGACTTCTCAAAGTCATGCGTCAAATGGCGCCCAACAAAACCAGTTCCGCCAGCAATTAAAATTTTCATAATCGGCTCACCTCTTACTTGTTTGTATTCCCACTTTCTTCAAATAAAAACTGTGATACAATGGAAGAGGAGGTTTTTTTATGAAAATAACTTTAATCCAAACCCAACAAAAGAATAAAGAACGTTACAACATTTTTGTGGATGAAAACTATTTATTCAGTGTAGACGAAGCCGTATTAGTGAAATTTCAGTTAAAAAAAGAAATGCCGCTAACAAATGAATTAATCGATAAAATCGTGGAAGAAGATGAAGTGCGAAGAGGACTAAACAAGGCCATTCAATTTTTAGCGCACCGCGTTCGCTCAGAAAAAGAAGTACGTGATTATTTGAAGAAGCAAGAAATTTCAGAGGCGCATATTTCAAATGTGATTCAAAAATTGGTGGAAATGAACTACCTAGATGATGCCGAATTTGCAAAACTATATATTAGAACGCAAATGAAAACAACCACAAAAGGAAAAGGCAAAATTGAACGCGAACTCATTGAAAAAGGCATCACACGCGAATTAATTACTGCCACACTTCCATTTTATACGGCAGACTTGCAGTTCGAAAATGCCAGCAAAGAAGCCGCTAAAATTGCGCGCCGCGGTAAGCGAACATCGCGTAAAATTTTAACACAAAAAATAATCACAGATTTAATGCAAAAAGGCTATTCGGTCGAGCTTGCGAAAGAAGCGGCGGCTCATGCGACAGCAGAATTAGATGAAAATAGTGATGAAGAAATCCTTGGCGCACAGCTTGAAAAACTGATGCGGAAAAATAAACGACTGGATTCAAAGAAAGCAAGACAAAAAACAATTCAGTCACTCATGCAAAAAGGTTTTCAATATGATACAATACAAGCTTATCTAGCAAAACATGAAATTGATTTTGAAGAGGTGGAGCAAGATTGAATGAATATGTAGAGGAACTCACGCAATTGCTTCAAGCGAAAAATCCGAATTTAGACAAAGAAAAAGCACTCTGGTGGGTGGAAATGCTTTGGTCGGATTTTGAAAGTTCTTATGCGAAGGCAGGTTATCCGTACCGCGGAAGTGAATATGCCTATCAGTATGTCAAACAACAAATTGAACGCCACGGCGCTACGCTGCATCATGTCGTTCGAGAAAATAAAGGAGAGTTTAAATGAAAATAAGAGGTTTTGAAGTGGTGAAGGATGCTAATCGAGTGTTTCTAAATCAAACGATTACACTACCCGTTCGGTCAGATAAAGGATCTGCTGGGTATGATTTTTTCTCCAATGAAGAAGTGACCTTACATCCAGGCAGTCAGCACGTTTTTTGGACAGATGTGAAAACTTACATGCAAGACGATGAGGTTTTAAGTGTGTATGTTCGTTCCTCGATTGGGATTAAACGCGGACTTAATTTATCTAATAATACAGGTATTATTGATGCTTCGTACTACGAAAATCCTTCAAATGACGGAAATATTGGGATTGCGATGCGGAATATTGGTGAAGCAAGTGTCAAAATTGAACAAGGTGAGCGAATTGCACAAGGCATTTTTACAAAATATCTCGTTGCTGATGTGGATAATGTGACAAATGAATCGCGCGAGGGTGGAGTTGGCAGCACTGGTAAATAGAATGAACTAATAAAAATCCCGGCTGTTATAAGTAACAGCCGGGATTTGCTTATGAGGTTAAAGTTAAACAGCTACTGGGGTGAGTTTCTTCTGAAGTTTTTCATCAGAGAAAATCCAGCCTGTGTATGATGATAAGATATTCATATCATCATCTAGGCGAACAACAGCAACAAACGGGTAGTGCCCGTTGCTACGGTATCTCAAATCCGTAAATGTGACATATGTGGCATCTAGCTTTTCTTCAATTCTCCAGTTATACACTTTTGAAAAGGAAACAAAAGCAGCCAAATTCTTATCTTGTTTCGCAGAACGAATGATTTCATTATTTGGAACAGGTAGGCGATCAAACTTTTCATAAACAGAAATGTTTCGTTTGAAAGCACGTCCCACATAATAGTGGTCTTTCGTCGTTACAGCAACACGCCACTGGAAGAAATGAATCGTTGAAGCGATGATAATTTCCTCAGCATCAGGAATTAAATTCTTGACGGCATGTTTTATCATATGCTGTGTAACTGCGCGCGCGACATAATAAAGCACGAGGATTCCGTATAGTGTAAAGAATGTTGGACCGGCAGGAGCACCGAGTAGCCAGATGATAATCGCAACAACATGAGATCCGAAAATAAACCAATCAAATGTGTTGATGAAACCAAATGCAACCCAAGTGTCTTTAAACGGTCGAACGGCTTGCGTCCCGTATGCGTTAAAAATGTCGACGAAAATGTGTAACCCGACTGCTATAAAGCTCCATAAGAGCAAGTGTAGAAATGTTGCTGCCGGAAAAATAAAGTAAAGTACAGTTGAAATTAAGAGCGGCCAAATCGCAAGCATCGGTAGGGAATGTGTAATCCCTCTGTGATTGCGAATATAATCCGCATTGTTTTTAAGTTTTAATACGGTGTCAATGTCAGGAATTTGAGAACCAATAATTGTTGCTGCCATGATACCCATCGTAGCATGAGTACTACTTGCAACTACAGGGTCGATTGTAGCAAGAGCCCCAAGTGCAATCCCCATAACAACATGTGTGCCTGTGTCCAAATGCTTTCCTCCTCCAAGAAGTTAGAAAGAGTCACTTTACAAACCAAGCGGCATCTTCCCGTGACTAAAGTGTGTGGGTGAGTAATGACTACTCTGTTAGCTAAGCCTTTACAAGCAGAGTGCTGTTCAAAAAAAGCTAGCTTCTGTATAATAGAAAAAGCTTAACCATTAATCTATTCCCATGTTTTCATTATACTACACATCATAAGTGCGGAGCATTAGAATTTTATGAGAAATTTAGGTGAACGAATGACACATACATACTTTAATAAAGAACAAACTGAAGCTTTCAGAAAGGCACTAATCGGTTGGTACCTAGCGAATAAGCGGATACTTCCGTGGCGAGAGAACAGAGACCCGTACCGGATTTGGGTGTCAGAAATCATGCTCCAACAAACGCGGGTGGATACGGTTATTCCTTATTTCACAAAGTTTATGACGCAATTTAAAACGATGAAAGACTTTGCTTATGCAGATGAAAATGCGATTCTTAAAATTTGGGAGGGACTCGGTTATTATTCACGTGTCCGTAATTTGCAAGCGGCGATGCGCCAAGTTGTAGAAGAACATGACGGAATCGTACCAAATACGAAAAAGGACATTTTAAATCTCAAAGGGGTAGGCCCATATACGGCTGGCGCTATTTTAAGTATCGCCTACCAAAAAGCCGAACCTGCAATTGATGGAAATGTGATGCGTGTTATGTCCCGTGTATGTGAAATTGATGCTGATATTATGAAACCAAGTACGCGAAAGATTTTTGAAACGGTACTGTATGATTTAATTGACCCAATTGATCCAGCATCTTTCAATCAGGGCTTAATGGAAATTGGCGCGTTAGTTTGCACACCCAAAAAGCCAATGTGTCTCCTTTGCCCACTGCAACCGTTTTGTTTAGCGCATAAAAATGGTAAGGAACTGGACTACCCAGTGAAAATAAAAAAAGTGAAGTCGAAAAAAATTCACCTTCTAGCCATTGTTGTTCGGCAAAATGACCATATTTTAGTGGAACAGCGTCCAACTTCGGGGCTCCTAGCCAATTTATGGCAGTTTCCAACTGTGGAAATAAAAGGAAATGCAAATAGTGAAATGATAAAACTTGCTTTTTTACAAAAATATGGTTTGGAAGTAGAGCTTCAAGAAGCACTCCCGCATGTGAAACATATTTTTTCGCATTTAGTATGGGAAGTGGACGTTTGGACAGCTGATTTGACTGGTGAAAAGCCAGAAGGGACGGCGAAATTTGTTTCGGAAGAAGAAATGCAGCAGCTTGCATTTCCAGTGCCATACCAAAAAATGTGGCAAAGTTTTATTGAAAGAAAAGGGGATTTGAAATGAATAAAGTAGCTTTAGTGACTGGAAGCAGTCGTGGACTTGGTCGTGAAATTGCGATTCAACTTGCAAAAGAAGGATATGATATGGCGATAAATTTTGCGCGAAATCGTAAAAAAGCAGAGGAGGTACAAGCAGAAATTAAAGCGCTTGGTAGAAAATGTGAGCTTTTCCGTGCCAACATTGGTGATGTTGACAAAACGCGTGTGATGTTTTCAGAAATTAAAGCGACATTTGGGCGGCTTGACCTGTTTGTAAGTAATGCTGCAAGTGGCGTTTTAAAACCACTTATGGAGCTTGAACAGACACACTGGGACTGGACGATGAATATTAATGCGCGTGCCTTTTTGTTTGCTAGCCAAGAAGCGGCTAAATTGATGCAGGAAACGGGTGGTGGGAAAATCATTGGGTTGAGCTCAATTGGGTCAATTCGCTATTTGGATAACTATACGACTGTTGGCGTTTCTAAAGCGGCAGTTGAATCGCTGACACGTTATTTGGCGGTTGAGCTTGCACCATTTGGTATAGCGGTTAATACTGTTTCAGGCGGCTTAATTGAAACGGATGCGCTAGAGCATTTTCCGAACAAAGCAGCATTAATTGAAGATGCGGTTAGTAAGACGCCAGCTGGACGCATGGTAGAGCTTCAGGATTTGGTTGGTGCGGTTATGTTTTTAGCGAGTAGCCAAGCAGATATGATTCGCGGACAAACCATTGTGGTTGATGGTGGGCGGACGTTACTCGTATAAGCTTGAACAAAAATAATTATGCCACTCGTGGTGGAACTTCCAACATAAATTTCATATTTTTAAGCAAAAAAGAAGCTTTTTAAGGGCTTTTCGTTACTTTATTGTTTTTTGCACTGTTTTGTTATGTTATAATGATTTGTGAATAACAGCTTCTAGTACATGAAGAAAGTAGGAAAGTGTGTATGTACTTGCCAAAAGAGAAAGAAATTATTCAGATTAAGAGCTACAAACATAACGGTAAACTTCATCGTACTTGGAAAAAAACAGTTGTTTTAAAAGCAACGGAAAATGTTATTATCGGGGGAAATGATCATACACTTGTCGTGGAATCTGATGGGCGAAAATGGGTGACGAGAGAGCCTTCAATTTGCTATTTCCATAGCGATTATTGGTTTAATGTGATTTCAATGATACGGGAAGATGGCTTGTATCATTATTGTAATCTAGGAACGCCTTTTGCAGTCGACGAGGAAGCGTTAAAGTATATTGATTATGACTTAGATATTAAAGTTTTTCCTGATGGACGTTTCCATTTACTTGATGAAGGTGAGTATGAGCAACATCGTCGCCAAATGAAATATCCTGATGCCATCGACCGAATTTTACGCAATAACGTAGATATTTTGAGTCACTGGATTTTGGATAAAAAAGGACCTTTTTCAAAGGACTATATTGATATTTGGTATGAAAAGTACAAAGAATACCGTTGAAAAGAGGGCTAGCACTGTGCTAGCCCTCTTTTCCTTATTCCTCCGTCACACTAATATCAATTTTATTTTCATCTGTATGTCGGATTTTAAAACTATGAATGAGTTTTTCCAAATAATCAAGCGATTCCTGATAAGCAAAAACACAAGCAATAATGCGCATTAAATGGTATTCATCTGTATTGTTATCTGGGTCACCTGACCTCATTTCATTTAAAAATAAGTCCATTAGTTCTTTTGGGTCTTGCGCGAGGTGATCTTCTAAATAATCCGTATCAACGGCAACGCGGTCGATATAGGTGAGTAGTAGCTGTTCATGTTTATCGACTAAAAAGTCAATTTGCTGTCTGATAATTTCTTGTTTTTCGGGATTAAGTTGTAAGTAATCATTTTCGTAGCGATTTTGAATTTTTAAAAGTTCATAACCTTTTTGTGAGCAGAGAATCATTTGCCTGTAGATTGCAATTTTACGCCCTTTAGAAACGGAATTTCGTTTTAAAAAAGTTCTTTCTTCTTTATAAAGCTCATATTGATTACGAATTTGCCCAATTTGTTTTTGCATCCAGTTCATATCTTTTTTTAGTAAAGGGAAGTCTGCCGCATGACGTAAATTTAAGCGAATCCATTTGATGATTTCATTGTTTGTATTATAAATTTGTTGGTATAGTGCCACCTCATATTTTGGCGGAATGAAAATTAAGTTGACAATAAATGCTGCAACAAGTCCTAACATGATTGTGCCAAAACGAATCAATGCGATTTCAAGGAAGTCATTCCCAGGTGAGTCCATAACAATGACAAGTGTGACGAGGGCAAGACCAATTGTATTCTCTAGTTTTAATTGAAGAAGAAGTGCCACACAAATAACGGAAGCTACACCAATTAAAATGAAGTCATTTCCAATGTATAATCCAAAAACAATGGCAATGATGGCGCCGATTACATTTCCTTGCGCTCGCTCCAAAATGGTTCGATACGAGCGGTAAATGGATGGTTGAATCGCAAATATGGCGGAAATCCCTGCCAGTGAAGGAGAGGGAGACTGGAAAAGTTCGGCAATAAATAAAGCTAAACTTATAGCGATACCAGTTTTTAAAATTCTAGCTCCAAATTTCATGCTAGGTAGTTCCTTTCTAATAGGCGATTTTATTCTTATATTACCTTTATTATAACCATATTTTTCATTTTATAACATAAAAATCATTTTTCCGAAGCCATTATGGCAAATACACGTTCTGTCGCTGCAATGGTTTTGTCAATGTCAACTTCTGTATGAGCCGTTGTAATAAACCAAGCTTCATATTTGGAAGCCGCCAGTAAGATACCTTCCTCGCGCATAAGTTTAAAGAAACGACTAAATTGTTCGCCGTCCGTTTGTTTTGCGTCCTCATAATTTTGCACAGGTTTATCAGTAAAAAATACAGTTAGTGCTCCGACAATTTGATTAATCGTAATGGTGATACCATATTTTTTTGCTGCATTTAAAATACCATTTTTCAATTTAAATCCGTATTTTTCAAAACGATCATAAAGTCCTTCTTCTTGCAAAACTTCTAGACAGGCGATTCCCGATAAGATTGAAGCAGGATTCCCTGCATGCGTGCCAGCTTGATAAGCCGGACCAAGTGGCGCAACGGTTTCCATAATATCTAAGCGACCACCATAAGCGCCAATCGGCAAGCCACCGCCAATAATTTTTCCAAGCGCAGTCAAATCGGGTTTTACTTGCAACAAATCCTGCGCACCACCGTACATAAATCGGAAAGCTGTAATCACTTCATCATAAATTACGAGCGCGCCCGCCGCGTGAGCTAGCTCATTCACTTTTTCCAAAAATCCAGGTTCAGGTCCGACGATACCAAAATTCCCAACAATCGGTTCCACAAGCACCGCCGCAACCTGAGTTCCCCACACATCAAGAGCTTCTTTAAAAGCTTCTACGTTATTAAAAGGAACGGTAATGACTTCTTTGGCTGTCGCTTCTGTCACACCAGCTGAATCAGGCGTTCCTAGTGTTGAAGGTCCAGACCCCGCTTCTACCAATACAAGATCGAAATGTCCGTGGTAAGATCCGCCAAATTTAATAATTTTTTCCCGCCCCGTATAGGCACGAGCAACTCGAACGGTTGTCATAACAGCCTCCGTACCTGAATTGGTAAAGCGTACCTTTTCCATAGAAGGAATAGCTTCTTTTAACATTTTAGCAAATGTTATTTCATGTACAGTTGGTGTCCCGTACAAAACACCAGTTTCTGCAGCCAAAGTGATTGCCTTTGTAATGTGCGGGTGCGCATGCCCCGTAATAATCGGGCCAAAAGCTGCCAAGTAATCAATATACTTGTTCCCATCCACATCATAAAAATAAGCCCCATTTGCTCGCTCCATCGTAATTGGTATGCCACCTCCAACGCCTTTATACGAACGACTTGGGCTATTAACACCACCAACGATATGTTTTTTTGCTTCCATATGTATGGCATCTGATTTTGAATGATCCATCTTGACATCTCCTTTAAATTTCGCGGAATCCCGCTTATCTAGTCCATTTTATGCGAAAAAATTTAAAACAGCAACTTGAAAGAACAACTTAATTGCCGTTTTTTAAAAAAAAGCATAAACTAAAACTATAGGAAGGGAGGCTATCTGTTTGAAAATCTTATATACACTATCCATATCGGAAGACTGGCAAATAAAACAGCAAGAAGCATATCCAAACGATATATTTTATTACGAAAAGAAAATAACAGATTTTAAAAACCTAGATGAAGTGGACTGTATCGTGACTTACGGCGGTGACATTACAACAGAAGTTATTAAAGAAGCTCGCGCATTAAAGTGGATTATGGTTTTTTCTGCTGGTGTTGATGGTCTACCTAAGCAAGCTATTTTAGAAAAAAATATTCTCATATCAAATGTTCGCGGCATTCACGCTATCCCGATGGCCGAATTTGTCATGAGCTATTTATTACATGATGTTAAGCAACTACAACATTTCTATGAAGCACAAAAAAATAAAGAGTGGGAGTTTTCTCACCCAGTTGTCGAACTTGGAAATAAAAAATTAGTCGTGGCCGGTGCCGGATCAATCGGTGCGCAAATCGCAAAATTTGCCAAAGTGTTTAACATGCAAACCATAGGACTAAATACAACCGGTCACCCCGTAGCAGGCTTTGATGAAACTTTCGCCATGCAGGACTTTAAAAAAGTCATTTCTGATGCTGACTATTTTGTTTCCGTTCTACCAAAAACAAATGAAACGACAGGCATCTATGATGAAGACTTCTTCCGCATTTTGCCAAGCAGCGCCGCATTTATTAATATCGGTCGAGGTAATGCGGTAGAAAGCACTGTCTTAGAAAAAGTTATCGCTGAAAAAACTATTCGACATTTCTATCTTGACGTCTACCCCGAAGAACCTCTTTCGACTGAAAGCCCGATTTGGACTGCTTCAAACGTCACAATGACCCCACACGTATCTGGTCACACTGATCAATACATCAATCGAAGCATGGCAATCTGGTTGGATAGTTTAGAAAAGTTCAAATTAGGCAAAACCGTACAAAATGAAATTGACCTAAATAGAGGCTATTAAATCGTTGTGTTGACAGTTTATGAACATTTCCGTTAAAATATAAGAAACTTATCATTTAAAGGAAGGAGTGCATGACGGTGTCTAACACTCATTTAAAAGAGTCAATAGATATTCTGAAACAGTCAGGAGTGCGAATTACTCCTCAACGTCATGCTATACTTGAATTCTTAATTAATTCACATATCCATCCAACTGCCGATGAAATTTACCGGGCACTTGAAGGTGATTTTCCAAATATGAGTGTTGCAACAGTTTACAATAACTTACGCGTATTTAGAGATGCGGGATTAATTAAAGAATTATCATATGGCGACGCTTCAAGCCGGTTTGATTTTTCTACTTCTAACCATTATCATGCGATATGTGATGAATGCGGAAAAATTGTTGATTTTCATTATCCAGGTTTAGATGAAGTCGAGCATTTTGCCTCTCATGTCACAGGTTATGAAATTAATAAACATCGCCTAGAAGTTTATGGATTATGTCCTGAATGTAAAGCGAAAAATAAAAAATAAAATCATCTATGTTTGAATAGGTGATTTTATTTTGCATAAAAGAATTAATTTTTATGCGAAAAAGGGAACTTCAAGACCTATTTTTGTTAGGAATTGATAAAAAAAATAATTTCTCGCATTTTTATGCATAAACTTATTGACATCTTCATTTAAAATTGATATATTAGTTCTCGGCGCTACTAATCAATTGTTTTTGAAATAAAATTAATTCAAAAATATGTTGACAGGCAAGCGTTTAGATGATATGATTTAAAAGTCGCAAAAAGCTAACTGCTTTTCAAAAATGCGATAAAATGTGACCTTTGAAAACTGAACAAAACGAAGATGAAAAAGCGATGAAACAGATGTTTCACCAATCAATTCATAGGA
>NZ_CAUYTK010000016.1:0-53459 GCF_963575625.1 Listeria tempestatis | reverse complement strand
TAGTTAAGCTTCTCTGCGCCGATGGTAGTTGGGGGCTTCCCCCTGTGAGAGTAGGTCGCTGCCGGGCAATTTGGAAGGCTCAGAAATTTTCTGAGCCTTTTTTTGTTATCTTTTTTTAGGAAAGTGTTTAAAGTGATATTTAAAATGGAATAGGGATAGTGTAGAATAGATAGGAAGGTATGTCTTTTTGTTTTTATAGGAAGTGGGGATTAGGATGGTTCATGGAGCAATTGGTATTGTGCTTACAATTTTCATTGTGAACATTTTATATGTTGCAATTTCAACGGTGCGTTTATTGCTAACGATGAAAGGTTATCGTTATTTGGCGGCTTTTGTAAGTGTTATTGAGATGGTTGTGTATGTGGTGGCACTTAGTTTGGTGCTTGACAACTTAAATAATATTGCGAATGTGATTGCATATGCAGTCGGATTTGGCGTAGGACTTTTTATTGGTATGAAAATCGAGGAACGATTGGCGTTAGGATATATTACAGTGAATGTAATTACGCAGAAGTACAATTTGGATTTGCCTAATCAGATTCGGGATTTAGGTTATGGGGTGACAAGTTGGCTAGCGAATGGTCGAGATGGTGAGCGGATGATGCTTGAGATTTTAACACCACGGAAAAATGAACGAAAGCTTTATAAAGAAATCGTGGCGATTGATGAAAAGGCCTTTATTGTTTCTTCAGAGCCAAAACAAATTTATGGTGGATTTTGGGTTAAAAGCATACGCAAACGAATGAAGTGAAGTCCTGCTGAATGGCGGGTCTTTTTTTTTATTAACCTAAAACCGAACGTTCGGTTTTAGATGCATAAAAACGTTCGATTTTTAATTGACATTGATGGTTTGTATTGGTAGAATTAAGGTGTTGAAACGGAAATTCACTTTTAATAGAAGGAGTTGAGCCGTAAATGTCTGCGGATGTTGGAGTCATCATGGGAAGTATCTCAGATTTTGAAACGATGAAAAAGGCTTGTGAGATATTGGATGAGCTTAAGATTTCATATGAAAAAAAGGTTGTTTCGGCGCATAGAACGCCTGATTTAATGTTCCGCTATGCGGAGGCGGCACGTGAAAATGGAATAAAAGTGATTATTGCAGGTGCTGGTGGGGCAGCGCATTTACCAGGAATGGTTGCGGCGAAAACTACATTACCTGTTATTGGTGTGCCAGTTAAATCAAAGGCGCTAAACGGGATGGACTCTCTTCTTTCAATTGTACAGATGCCTGCGGGGGTACCAGTTGCAACGGTTGCAATTGGTGAAAGTGGCGCAACAAACGCTGGTTTACTCGCTGCGCAAATCTTATCAATTTCTAATGATTTAATTGCTAGCCGATTAGCGAAAAGACGTGCTACACTAGAGGAAACTGTACTAGAAAGTAGTGATGAACTTGAATAAGACATTTTTATTGCCAAATAGCACGATTGGTATTATTGGCGGCGGACAATTAGGCAGAATGATGGCACTGAGTGCGAGAGCGATGGGATATCGGGTGATTGTTTTAGACCCAACGTTTGATTCGCCTTGTGGTCAGGTTTGTGATGAACAGATTGTGGCGGAATACGATGATATAAAGGCGCTACGTGAGCTTGCAGCAAAGTCTGATGTAGTGACGTACGAGTTTGAAAATGTAGATTATGGTGCACTTGCGAAAGTGGAAGATATGGTGAAAGTTCCACAAGGCTCGGAGCTTTTGTCGATAACGCAAGATCGGATTTTAGAAAAAGCTTATTTGGAGTCTGTAAATGTAAATATTGCACCTTATGCCGTTGTGGTTGATAAAGATGATATTTTAGAGCAGGTTAAAAGTATTGGTTATCCTGCAGTTGTGAAAACGGCGCGGGGCGGCTATGACGGAAAAGGTCAAATTGTTCTCCGCAGTGAAGCAGATGTGGATAAGGCTGCTGAAATATTAAAATATGGTTCGTGTGTGCTGGAAGCTTTTATTCCGTTTGAAAAAGAAGTTTCAGTTGTTGTTGCTCGAAATGCTAGTGGGCAAATTGAAACATTTCCAGTAAGTGAAAATGTACATCGAAATAATATTTTGCATACATCTATTGTGCCAGCAAAATTAGAAGTCGACATTCAAACCGAGGCGCAAGCAATTGCTGTGAAATTGGCCGAAGTTTTAAGTTTAGAAGGTGTTCTAGCTGTTGAAATGTTTGTGACAGCATCTGGTGCACTTTATGTGAATGAACTTGCGCCTAGACCGCATAACTCTGGGCACTATACAATTGAAGCATGTAACATTTCGCAGTTTACTCAGCATATTCGAGCGATTGTAGGCTTGCCACTTTTAAAACCAGAATTAATAAAGCCGGCTGTTATGATTAATATTTTAGGGCAACATGTTAAAGGTGTAGAGGAACAAATGGGTGATTATTCGCGTTGGTATGTCCATTTTTACGGAAAAAAAGAAGCTAAGAGAGGTCGGAAAATGGGACATATTACGATTTTAGCAAATGATCCTGATGCGGTATTAATTGATTTAGAAGAAACGAAAATTTGGGAATAGATGGAGGAAGCGGACGCATGATTGAACGCTATACGAGAGAGGAAATGGGTAGAATTTGGACGGAGGAGAATCGTTTTAATGCTTGGCTTGAGGTGGAAATTTTAGCTTGCGAGGCATGGGCCGAGCTCGGCGATATTCCAAAAGCGGATGTAGCTAAAATTCGTGAACATGCAACATTTGATGTGGAACGTATTAAAGAAATTGAACTTGAAACACGTCACGATGTGGTTGCCTTTACGCGCGCTGTTTCTGAAACACTTGGTGCAGAACGGAAATGGGTGCATTATGGTTTAACGTCAACGGATGTTGTAGATACGGCAAATTCTTATTTACTAAAACAAGCAAACGAAATTTTACGTCACGATTTGGAAAACTTTATTCAAATTTTAGCTGATAAAGCGCGCGAACATAAAAATACGGTTATGATGGGCAGAACGCACGGAGTTCATGCAGAACCAACAACATTTGGACTAAAACTTGCGCTTTGGTATGAGGAAATGAAGCGTAATTTGGAGCGATTTAATCATGCGGCAAACGGTGTCGAATTTGGTAAGATTTCTGGTGCAGTTGGTACGTATGCGAATATTGACCCTTTTGTAGAAGAATATGTCTGTAAGCATCTAGGCACCACGCCGGCACCAATTTCCACGCAGACACTTCAACGCGACAGGCATGCGGAGTACGTTGCAACACTTGCTTTAATCGCAACTTCTGTTGAAAAATTTGCGGTTGAGGTGCGTGGCCTTCAGAAAAGCGAAGTTCGCGAAGTGGAGGAAGCTTTTGCGAAAGGCCAAAAAGGGAGTTCGGCAATGCCGCACAAGCGAAATCCGATTGGTTCTGAAAATGTAACGGGGCTTGCACGTGTGATTCGCGGGCATATGATGACCGCATATGAAAATGTACCATTGTGGCATGAACGCGATATCTCCCACAGTTCTGCGGAACGAATTATTTTACCAGATGCAACAACTTTACTTGATTATATATTGAATCGTTTTGGAAATATTGTGAAAAATTTATCGGTCTTCCCTGACAATATGAAGCGAAATATGGATGCAACGCTTGGGCTTATTTATTCTCAGCGTGTGCTACTTTCTTTAATTGATAAAGGAATGGCGCGGGAAGAGGCTTATGATACAGTTCAACCAAAAGCGATGGAAGCATGGGAGACGAACACATCTTTTAGAAAGCTTGTCGAAAATGAACCGAAAATTATAGCATTACTTTCTGAAAAAGAGATTGCTGACTGCTTTGATTATCACTATCATCTTAAAAATGTAGATTTAATTTTTAATCGTTTAGGGCTCTAAAATACCAGCTTGTAGAAAGCCTAAAGTTTTTAGGTAAAACAAGATGTCACACGTAAAACTAGACTGCTGACAAATGGTGAAGCATACATATCATGAGAGTTTTAATTGCTTTTTGTCGTCAGTCTGAAATATGACTTGCTCGTCTAGTATTAGGCGGGTGAGGCTACTTTTTCAAAAAGGAGAGATTTTAAGTGACAGACGAACTCATTTACGAAGGCAAGGCGAAGGAACTTTTTACGACAGAAAAAGCGGGTGTGCTCCGTGCAAAATATAAAGACGATGCAACAGCATTGAACGGCGGAAGGAAAGAAGTTTTTGCGGGAAAAGGAATACGCAATAACAACATCACTTCGCTTATTTTTCGTTATTTGAAAACGTGCGGGATAAAAAGTCATTTTATTGAACAAATTTCGGAAACAGAACAGCTCATTCAAAAAGTGGAAATCATTCCACTAGAAGTGGTGGTGCGAAATGTTCTTGCAGGAAGTCTTGCGAAAAGGCTTGGTAGAAGTGAGGGGGAACTCATTGATACGCCGATTGTGGAATTTTATTTTAAAAATGATGCACTAGACGATCCTTTTATTAATGATGACCACGTTGTTTTTCTCGGCGCTTGTAACAGGAAGGAAATTGAAACGCTAAAGGCTATGGCACTTCAAGTGAACGCTAAATTACAGGAACTTTTTGAAAAAATAGGGATTACGCTTGTTGATTTTAAACTTGAATTTGGGCGTGACGACGTCGGAGAGATTTTACTTGCGGATGAGATTTCACCGGATACGTGTCGGCTTTGGGACAAGGAAACGAAGGAAAGGCTCGATAAGGATGTCTTTCGTCGGAATATTGGGAATTTAATTACAGTTTATGATGAAGTTTTATCACGACTTGAGGAGGTCATGAAGTAATGTATAATGTGAAAATTTATGTGACGCTAAAGAAAAGTGTGCTTGATCCGCAAGGGGATGCGGTTCGTGAGGCTGCTGTAAGTATGGGTTATTCGAGTATTCAGGACGTTCGAATTGGCAAATATATGGAACTCCAAGTAGAAAAAACGGAGCGTGACGTGCATGCTATGTTAGATGAACTTTGTGATAAATTGTTAACCAATCCAGTCATGGAAGACTATCGCTACGAAATTGAGGAGGCGTAAAAATGAAATTTGCTGTAATTCAGTTTCCGGGGTCAAATTGTGATTTAGATATGCTTCATGCTATCCGAGATGTGCTAGGTGAGGAAGCTGAATATGTGTGGCATGCATGCGATTCACTTGCTGGTTTTGATGCCGTGATTCTTCCAGGCGGATTTTCATATGGTGATTATCTTCGCACAGGGGCTATTGCTAAGTTTGCGAATATTATGAAAGAAGTAATACGTTTTGCGGAAGAAGGACGACCAGTTTTAGGAGTTTGTAACGGATTTCAAATTTTAACTGAGTGTGGTCTGCTTCCAGGTGCACTCATTCGAAACCGCAATTTACATTTTGTGTGCAAGACGCTTCCACTTCAAGTTGAAAATGCTGATACGATTTTTACGGCGAGCTACCAAGTTGGCGAGAAAATTCAAATTCCTGTTGCCCACGGTGAAGGAAATTACTACTGCGATGAAAAAACACTTATGGAACTTCAGGCGAACAAGCAAATTGTGTTTACATATGCAACTGAAAATCCAAATGGTAGCTTGGCAAATATTGCAGGCATTGTTAATAAAGGTGGTAATGTACTTGGCATGATGCCACATCCAGAGCGGGCTGTCGAGAGAATTGTCGGCGGAGTAGATGGATTAAAATTATTCCAATCGATTGTAAAATCTATGAAGGGGGCGAGTGAAAATGCTAGCAAATGAACCAACGACAGACCAAATTGCACAGCAAAAAATCTATCAGGAAATGGGATTAACAGATAGCGAATTTGATCTAATCGTTTCCATTCTTGGTCGCAAGCCGAACTACACCGAAACAGGCCTTTTCTCAGTCATGTGGTCAGAACATTGTAGTTATAAGACCTCCAAACCGGTTTTGAAAAAATTTCCAACAGAAGGAAAACAAGTGCTACAAGGTCCAGGTGAGGGAGCGGGAATTGTTGACATTGGCGACGGACTCGGCGTGGCTTTTAAAGTGGAGAGTCATAACCACCCATCATACGTGGAGCCATATCAAGGTGCGGCAACTGGAGTCGGCGGAATCATTCGCGATGTATTTTCAATGGGCGCTCGTCCAATTGCAATGCTAAACTCGCTTCGTTTTGGCGAATTGGATAACCCACATACGAAATACTTGGTGAATGAAGTCGTTTCAGGTATTGCAGGTTACGGGAACTCTATTGGGATTCCAACCGTTGGAGGCGAAGTGCAATTTGAGGCGTGCTACACGAAAAATCCACTTGTTAATGCTATGTGTGTGGGGCTAATTAAAAAAGAAGATATTCAAAAAGGACAGGCAGTTGGTGTCGGAAATCCAGTTATGTATGTTGGCGCAAAAACAGGGCGTGATGGCATTCATGGTGCAACATTTGCATCCGTGGAGTTTAGTGAGGAAGGTGAACAACAACGCTCGGCAGTTCAAGTTGGGGATCCATTTATGGAAAAACTACTTTTAGAGGCATGTCTTGAGGTTATTCAAGAACACGCTGATATTTTAATTGGTATTCAAGATATGGGGGCGGCGGGACTTGTTAGTTCGAGTTCAGAAATGGCATCGAAGGCGGGAACTGGTCTTCGTCTTGTGATGGATGATGTACCACAACGTGAAACACATATGTCCGCATATGAAATGCTTCTATCAGAGTCTCAGGAGCGGATGCTTTTATGTGTGAAACGCGGGCATGAAGCAGAAATTAAAGCTTTGTTTGAACATTATGGTTTACATGCTGTGACCATTGGTGAAGTGACGGACGATAAAATGTACACGATTATGCATCACGGGGAAGTTGTGGCGAATGTACCGGTTGATGCACTTGCAGAAGATGCACCGGTTTACCATAAACCGTCAAGTGAACCAAAGCGCTACCAAGCGTTTCAAAATGAAGCGCCATTTCGGCCTAATCATTTAGACATAAAAGAAACGTGGGAAAAACTACTTGCCCAACCAACTGTTGCGAGTAAGCGTCATATTTATGAGCAGTACGATTATCAAGTGCGAACAAGTACGGCAGTTGTGCCGGGTAGTGATGCGGCGGTTGTGCGAGTGCGCGGAACTAAAAAAGCGATTGCTATGACGACGGATTGTAATTCAAGGTTTTTATATCTTGATCCAGAGCTTGGTGGTGCGATTGCAGTGAGTGAGGCGGCGCGTAATATTGTGGCAAGTGGGGCAAAACCTCTTGCAATTACTGATGGACTTAATTTTGGAAATCCAGATAAGCCAGAAATTTTCTGGGAGATTGAAAAAGCGGCAGATGGCATTAGTAAGGCATGCTTGGCCCTTAATACACCAGTTATTTCAGGGAATGTATCGATGTACAATGAAACAGATGGCACAGGGATTTACCCGACACCAGTGATTGGTATGGTTGGTTTGGTTGAAAATAATAAAGATATAACAACGCAGGATTTTAAGTCGGCTTCTGATGCAATTTATGTGGTGGGGGACACTTTCGCTGAATATAATGGCTCTGAACTGCAAAAACTTATACAAGGTAAAATTTCTGGGCGTGCCCCGCGTCTTGATTTAGATGTGGAACTTTCAAACCAAGAAGGTGTACGTAAGGCGATTCAAGCGGGGCTTGTTCAAAGTGCGCATGATATTTCGGAAGGCGGTTTTGCGGTGGCGCTAGCGGAATCTTCATTTAAAGGGAATTTTGGCGCAAAAGTAACCGTGCCATTTGAACTGGAAATGATTTTTAGTGAGTCGCAATCGCGATTTATTGTGTCGGTAAAACAAAATGATAAGGCAAAATTCGAGGAACTTTTCGCAAATCAAAATGTGCATGAAGTTGGAGTGGTGACAGAAGACGCGGAGCTAATCATTTCTTCTAAAAGTGAAGAAGTGGCTGTTTCTACGAAAAGGCTACGTGAAATTTGGGAAGGGGCTTTGCCATGCTTGCTGAAATAAAAGGTTTGAACGAGGAATGTGGAATTTTTGGCGTTTGGAATCACCCGGCTGCGGCTGAAATTACGTATTATGGTTTGCATAGTTTGCAGCACCGCGGTCAAGAAGGGGCAGGGATTGTATCAACGGATGGTGAGACGCTTCGTGGGCACCGTAATTTAGGGCTTTTAGCGGATGTGTTTAAACATGGTGAACTTGACGGATTAAAAGGAACAGCAGCGATTGGACATGTGCGCTATGCGACAGCAGGTGGAAAAAGTTTAGGGAATGTGCAACCTTTTTTGTTCCACTTTCAAAACTCATCACTTGCGCTCGCTCATAATGGTAATTTAATTAATGCATCGTCATTACGTGCGGAGTTGGAACAGGAAGGAGCCATTTTTCAAACGAGTTCGGATACGGAAGTGTTAGCACATCTCATTAAGCGCAGTCAGACGGGGGATTTTATTCAAGATTTAAAAGTGGCGCTAAACCGAGTGAAGGGCGGCTTTGCTTATATGCTGCTTACGGAAAATGCTATGATTGCTGCACTAGATCCAAATGGCTTTCGTCCGCTTTCGATTGGTCGAATTGGCGACAGTTATGTCATCGCATCAGAAACATGTGCCTTTGAGACGGTTGGCGCTGAATTTGTCCGTGACGTTGAACCAGGCGAACTTATTATAATCGATGATGATGGACTTCACATCGACGTTTTTACAAAAGAAGTCAAGCACTCGATTTGTAGCATGGAGTACATTTATTTTGCACGTCCGGATTCCAATATTGCAGGGATTAATGTGCATTCTGCGAGAAAGCGTAGCGGAAAAAGGCTTGCACAGGAAGCTTTTGTCGAGGCAGATGTCGTAACAGGTGTTCCTGATTCGAGTATTTCAGCAGCAATCGGTTATGCGGAGGAAGCGGGATTACCTTACGAGCTTGGTTTAATTAAAAATAGGTATGTGGCCAGAACGTTTATTGAGCCGTCACAGGAGCTAAGAGAACAAGGGGTGCGCATGAAATTGTCGGCAGTTCGCGGCGTAGTAGAAGGAAAGCGTGTCGTCATGATTGACGATTCTATTGTGCGAGGAACAACAAGTAAGCGCATTGTGACACTGCTGCGGGAAGCAGGTGCTAAAGAAGTGCACGTCCGAATTGCTTCCCCGCCGCTTGCCTTCCCGTGTTTTTATGGCATTGATATTCAAACACGCAACGAACTCATTGCAGCAAATCATAGTATTGATGAAATTTGCCGAATTATCGGTGCCGATTCACTTACCTATTTAAGTGAAGAAGGGCTTGTTGAAGCGGTGGGCAAACCGTATCCAAACGAACCATATGGTGGTCTTTGTATGGCGTATTTTAATGGTGATTATCCAACTGATTTATATGATTATGAGGCGGAGTATTTAAAAAGTCTAGAAAATCAAAAAAATTAAGACGAGGAAGTGTTGAAAAGTGGAAAATGCGTACAGCAAGGCAGGCGTTGATGTTCATGCGGGATACGAAGTCGTAGAACGCATTCAAAAACATGTCGCAAAAACAGAGCGTTTAGGTGTTATGGGCGCACTTGGCTCTTTTGGTGGCATGTTCGATTTAAGCAAACTCGCACTAAAAGAACCCGTATTAGTATCAGGTACGGACGGCGTTGGAACGAAGCTCGCTGTCGCAATCTCTGCTGGGAAACATGATACAATCGGGATTGACTGTGTTGCAATGTGTGTAAACGATATACTCGCACAAGGTGCCGAGCCACTTTTCTTTTTAGATTATATCGCTACGGGGAAAAACACTCCGTCTAAAATGGAACAAATCGTAAAAGGTGTGGCAACAGGCTGTGAGCTGGCGGGTTGTGCGCTTATTGGCGGTGAAACCGCTGAAATGCCCGATATGTATGCGGCGGACGATTACGATTTAGCTGGCTTTACAGTGGGTGCTGTCGAAAAAAGTAAATTGATTCAGGCAGATGCCGTCAAAGCTAGCGACATCCTAATTGGACTCCCTTCAAGCGGAATCCACAGCAATGGCTATTCGCTTGTTCGGAAAATCTACTTCAAAGATGGAAAAATGGAACTAAATGCTAAACTTCCAGAACTAGGAGACGGGGAACTTGTGGATTATTTATTAGAACCAACTAAAATCTACGTAAAACCTGTTTTAGAAGTTTTAAAACAAGCAAAAGTGAACGGAATTGCGCATATAACGGGAGGCGGTTTTGTTGAAAACTTGCCGAGAATGCTAAACGAAAATTTAGCGGTGGAAATTAAGCTTGGCTCTTGGCCAGAATTGCCAATTTTTAATAGTCTTAAAATGCGCGGAAAGCTTAATGAAATGGAAATGTATCATATTTTCAATATGGGAATTGGGATGGTGCTTGCTGTTCCAGAAAACGAAGCGGCAAATGTTTTAAAGGTACTTCGAAATTTAGGCGAAGAAGCTTATGAAATTGGACGTGTCACCGAGAAACAAACAGAAGCTGTCACATTTATTGGAGGCGAAGCGAAATGAATATCGCCGTCTTTGCATCAGGTTCTGGAACGAATTTCGAAGCGCTCACAAAAAGCGATGTTGGGCATAAAATCGTCCTACTTGTCTGCGATAAAGCGGGCGCCAGAGTGCTAGAGAGGGCAAACAAATTTGGCGTGCCGACGTTTTTATTTGAGCCAAAAGCGTATCAAAATAAAGCGGAATTTGAAACCGCCATTTTAGCTGAACTAGAAGCAAAACAGGTGGATTTCATCGTCTTGGCCGGCTATATGCGTCTCATTGGCGAAACGCTACTTGCTACATACCCGAATAAAATCATCAATTTGCACCCATCCCTTTTACCGAAATATCCAGGCAAGGATGCCATTTTGCAGGCGCTTTTAGATGGGGCGAGTGAGACGGGTGTCACCGCACATTTTGTAGATAGAGGCATGGATACAGGGGAAGTGATTGCACAAGAGCGTATTTCCATTCTTCTGACAGATACGGAGGAGTCACTCACGGCGAAAATTCACGAAATCGAACATATCTTTTATCCCAAAGTGGTAAAAAATTTAGTAGAGGGGAAGTTTAAATAAATGAAAAGAGCGCTCATTAGTGTTTCGGACAAAGAAGGCGTGGTGCCCTTCGCGAAGGCACTCGTACAACTTGGTTTTGAGATTATTTCAACAGGTGGAACGAAGAAAGTTTTGGAGGAAAATGGAGTTTCTACCACCGGAATTGAAGCAGTGACGGAATTTCCAGAAATGCTAGACGGACGTGTAAAAACCCTCCACCCAATGATTCACGGTGGCCTTTTATTTCGCCGTGATTTGGAGATGCATGTGAATGAGGTTGAAAAACATGGCATCAAGCCAATTGATTTAGTTTGTGTCAATCTATACCCTTTCCAAGAAACCATTGAAAACCCTGATGTAACACTTAGTGAAGCCATTGAAAATATCGACATTGGTGGTCCGTCGATGCTTCGCTCGGCGGCTAAAAACTATCAAGCGGTAACCGTCTTAGTTGATACAGCAGACTATGTGCCCGTTTTAGCTGAGCTTAAAGCGGGTGGTGTGACACTCGAGACGCGCGAGAAACTTGCCGCAAAAGTATTTCGCCATACGGCTTCCTATGATGCGCTCATTGCTGGTTATTTGACGAAAGAGGAATTTCCCGAAAAGCTCACACTCACATATAATTTAAAGCAAGGTTTGCGCTACGGGGAGAACCCGCATCAAAAGGCAGCTTTCTACGAGGAACCACTTGCGGACGCTAAAAGTATTGCAAACGCAAAAAAACTTCACGGCAAAGAATTGTCTTACAATAACATTCGAGATACTGATGCGGCGCTTAAAATTGCATCTGAATTCGCAGAACCTGTAGCGGTAGCTGTGAAACATATGAATCCATGCGGCGTTGGAGTTGGTGCGACCATTTTTGAAGCATTCGAAAAAGCATATGAGGCGGATGAAACATCGATTTTCGGTGGCATTGTAGCACTAAATCGGGAGGTTGACGCTAAAACTGCGCAAAAGTTGAGTGAAATCTTTCTGGAAATCATTGTTGCGCCAAGTTTTTCTGATGACGCGCTAGCGATTTTAACCAAAAAGAAAAATATTCGTTTGCTTATGGTTGATGTGTCGAGTCTTGCGCCAAATTTGGAGAAAACTTCTGTGAACGGCGGTTTGCTCGTTCAAGATGGTGATACTTTTGTGGATAGCCCTGAGACGTTTACGGTTGTGACGGAGAAAGTACCGACTGATGAAGAGATGCGGGCACTTCTTGTTCAATGGAAAATTGTGAAACATGTGAAGTCAAATGCCATTGTAGTTGGAACTGATGTGCAAACGCTCGGTGTTGGTGCTGGACAAATGAATCGCATTGGTGCAGCAGAAATTGCACTACAGCAGGCAGGTGAGAAGGCAAGAGGTGCGGTGCTTGCAAGCGATGCCTTCTTCCCAATGGATGACACCGTTATAGCAGCAGCAAAAGCGGGTATAAAAGCGATTATTCAACCAGGCGGCTCGATTAAAGATGCGGATTCTATTCTGGCCGCTAATAAGCACGGCATCACCATGGTGACAACGCATGTTCGTCATTTTAAACATTAAAAAGGAAGTGAAAAGATGAAAGTACTCGTAATTGGTAGCGGTGGTCGGGAACATGCCATCTGTCAAAAATTACTTTCCTCACGTGATGTGAACACAGTTTTTTGTGCACCGGGAAATGATGGGATGAAAAAAAGCGGCATACACTGCGTGGACATTCAAGAAACCGATACAAAAACGCTAATACGCTTCGCTCAAGAGGAAGCCATCACATTTACGATAGTCGGCCCAGAAATCCCTCTCTTATCAGGTGTAGTTGATGCCCTAACAGAAGCTAACTTACTCGCATTCGGCCCAACAAAAGCCGCGGCTCTAATCGAAGGAAGTAAAGATTTTGCCAAACAATTTATGCAAAAATATCAAATTCCGACTGCAAGCTCGAAGACTTTCACGAAATACGAAGAAGCCAAAGCCTATTTGGATGAAAAAGGAGTTCCCATTGTGATTAAGGCGGATGGACTTGCTGCCGGAAAAGGTGTTGCTGTCGCAATGACGATGCCAGAAGCAACACTTGCGCTAAAAGAAATGATGCTTGAAGAAAAGTTTGGTGTGGCCGCGCAGAAAGTTGTCATAGAAGAGTTCCTAGAAGGCGAAGAATTCTCCCTCATGGCCTTTGTAAACGGAGAAGAAGTCTATCCAATGCCAATAGCCCAAGATCATAAACGCGCCTATGATGGTGACAAAGGACCAAATACTGGTGGAATGGGTGCTTATTCACCCGTTTCACATATACCAGAAAAATTAGTCGATGAAGCGATTCAAACGATTCTTTTTCCCGCAGCAAAAGGCATGGTCCAAGAAGGGCGTGCGTTTCGTGGTATTCTTTACGCTGGCTTAATTGCCACAAATGACGGCCCAAAAGTGATTGAATTTAATGCGCGTTTCGGTGATCCAGAAACACAAGTCGTCCTCCCGCGCCTAGAAAGTGACTTCGCCGAGCTCATTTTCGCCCTTTTAAAAAATGAGGTTCCTGATGTACGCTTTAAAAAAGAAGGTGTCCACCTCGGCATCGTCCTTGCGAGCAAAGGCTACCCCGACCAATACGAAACCGGCAAATTGCTTACCGGCCTAGACCAAATCAGTCCAGAAATCGCGATTTATCATGCTGGAACTAAACTGGACAAAGCCGAAAATCTCGTCTCAAATGGCGGCCGGGTACTGTTACTTCAAGTTTCTGCGGATTCAATGAAAGAAGCGCGCCACAAATTATATGAAGAGATGAAGAAGTTAGACAATCCAGATTTCTTCTACCGAATTGATATAGGGGCGAAAGCTGAATAGAATAAAAAAAGCGGATTAGCGTTTAGCCAATCCGCTTTTCCCTTTTACAGAAATAAAGTATTTGCTTTTTCATACGTTGGTACGTTAAAATATGAAAGTACAAGTAGAGGAACGGAGGTTATCTAAAATGCAAATAGAAAAGATTCGTGGGGAAGGTTTGGATGCTTTTTTTAATGGTATTTTAAAACTCGAGACGCTTGAAGAATGTTATGCTTTCTTTGATGACGTCTGCACTGTTAATGAAATTCAGTCAATGTCACAACGTTTCCAAGTTGCAAAAATGCTTTCTGAGGGGAAAACATACAATGTTATTGAAGCAGAAACAGGGGCAAGCACAGCAACAATTTCACGAGTAAAACGTTCGTTAAATTACGGGAACGATATGTATGAAGTGGTGTTCGACCGAATGGAAAAGGAGTAAGCAGGCTGTAAATGAAGAAGCAAAGGAAAGGGTTCCAAACTGTAATTATCGCTATTTTGGTTCTCGCGGTTATGTATATTTCAATCGATATGATTATTCAAAATGCTGGGCTTAACTTTAGCAAATTATGGCACTGGATATTTATTATTTGTTTTAGCCTTACAACACTTTTTAACGTGCGCATAAAAAACTATATTGGAATCTCCATTGGGCTTTCTGGCATGTGGATTTGTGTATTAAGTCTTATTTTGATGGCTATTTAGTTTTAGAAATGCTCGGAACTTGCTCATGCAAGTTCTTTTTTTACACAAAAAATCGCTCGTATTAGGAGCGATTTTATTAATATCTACTTAAAAATTTCAAAATGTTATTACTAAATTTACCAAGTAAAATCCCTACTGCAAAAGTAAAAATGAGATAGACGAGTAGGCCAAGAATTAGCGGGTTAAAATAACCGACTAAATCGAACGTGTAGCTTGGGAACCCTTCAATCAGATAAAGGAAGAAGGACCAAACGCCCAAGAACATTAAAAATTTACTTTGTACGTTAAAAGCTTGGATAACCATAATGACAAGAAGTGCTCCGACAAAGCAAAAGAATGACGCCGCTGGAATATTGGAAGTGAAATATAAAAATACGCATATCACAATTAATGTAATCAAACTTGCCCATTTTACAGTAACTTTTGCAAGAAATTTATCTTTCAACGGCACAAGCCACCGCTCTTCTCTTTTTAAGAAGACCCCGACAGGAAAGGCAATGGAATAGAATAACCAATATTCATCGATAAATACGATGCTGACTGAGCCAAGTAATAAGATGATTAATTGCCATTTTTGATTTTTTACAAATAACTGTGTGAGTAAGAAAATCGTGTACCAAAATAATATAAATAAAACAAACCACATTGTCGGATCTAAATCACGTCCAATATCAAAGAAGAACATGATAGAAAATAATTGTTTAATTGAAAAAGTTTGTTGGAAAATAATTCCTACAAAAATAAGTTTGAAAATGCTAAAAACCCAGTATGGAATAATGATTTTTATATAACGCTGGTAGTATTTAGAAATTCCATTTTTCTCTGCAGAAGCAGTTAAACCGTATCCTGAAAGAATCAAAAATATCCATACCGATATGGGACCGATATAATGATAATTATCAAAATTTTTATAGCAAATATGTGACACAATCACTATAAAAATGGCTATCCCTTTTAAAAGAGTTGTTTGCTGCTTAGATATCATAAAGTAATCTCCTCATTTAACTAAATTAATGATTGGTAGGTGCTACGATATATTCTATTCATTTTCTCTAAAAAGAGATAGCCCCGTCTAAAATCATGCTCAATTATAACATAGGCTATACTCTAAAAAAATGGATTTTTTATGACAATAAATGAAATTTGCTATTGAAAAATCGACAAAAAAGAACTTTTTAAGAATTCAACGAATGTTATTTACTTAAAAAAGGCAGGTCAAACGAAAAGCTACAATAAAAAAAGCGAAGAACAGATAAGAGAACATTTTGAGTTGGAGATGAAAAATTAGCGTAAGACCAATGAATCATGCTTTAAAAAAAGGGCATCAAAATGATGACAAGAATAATAGAGTCAGCTTGTGATATATGCTTGTTGGACTATTCAAGAGGTTATATTCTTTAATTAACAACAAAAAGTGAAGTTTTCTAAGTAGTGGAAAATATTTTAAGACTTAAATTTATTATGAAAAGTTGAAGTTAACTCAGATAGGGTATTTTTATCCATTTTTTTTAGAAGAGAGGAGCAAGCTAGTTTTTCTAAGGTTTAAAGAGTAACGGGCTAAATGACTATACATTTAACTAATAAAAATTGTCATAAAATGTATATATTTTTTCTTGAAATATCCATTTTTATCTCCTTTTTCGATAAGTACAACATGTTATCATAAAAAATGCTCAAGGTAATAAGGACTTGGAAAGGAGGTCAGCGTTTAAAAAATTGATATATAGATAAGGATATCAGCCGAAAAAAATATGGATTAAAGGAATCCGAATAAAAATCATTTATCATGTGTTAAATTTAAAACGCTTAAAGGAGATTAAGAATTGAAGATTAAGAAAACTGGACTAAGAAAAATTATGGTGAGTTCTATTGTTGCGACCGTTTTTGCCTCAACTGTTGCTGTATCGTATCCATTCAATGATGTAGTGGCTAATGCAACTGAAGGTAATTCACAGCAAGCGGAACAAAATAGTTCTTTATTAGGTGCTAATACAGAAAATCTACTGGAAAATCCTGGGTTTTCCGGTGATGGAAATATTATTACAAGTTGGGGAGTAGAGAATACTAGTTCTACTAGCCCAACTTATTATATGGAAAACTACCGAGTATATAAAAATTCTGGTGAATATGCGCAGAATTATGTGACACCAAAAAATGATGGTAGTCTTGATATCACACACAAAAGAGCTGTAAATAATGGATATATATTTTATTTAGGGCAAGATGTTGAGGTTATAGAAGGACATAGGTATCGTTTATCTGCTGATTATAAGTATGTTTCAGGGTCAAATTTAGAACATGTTCAAATAAGAACTGCTGATAATAATACAGAGCTGTCGAGTAGTAGTTGGTTACCAGTTACTAATCCTACAGCTCAAAATTATACGACAACGATTACGGCTCCTTCAACTACAACGATGAGGGTCGAATTAAAAGTTCTTGGTTTTGATGATGCAATTGGTGAGGAGGGGACAGTGAATGTTGGGAATATTTCTTTGATTGACTTAGATGCTGACCTTGTTCAAACAACAATTAATGAATTAGACACAGATTCTGTGAAAGTAGAAGGAAGTGCAGAACCTAATGCGAATATTGAGATTAAAGCAGGCTCAACAATACTTGCTACAGGGGTAGTAGCATCAGACGGTCATTATAGCATGACAATTCCAAAACAAAATGCTGGAACCGTTGTAACTGCAACCGCAACGGCACGAGGAAAAACATCAAGTGCTAATACAACGGTTGTCCAAGGTAACATTGCTCAAACAACGATTAATGCGTTAGACACAGATTCTGTAAAAGCAGAAGGAAGCGCAGAACCTAATGCGAATATCGAGATTAAAGCAGGCTCAACAATACTTGCTACGGGAGTAGTCGCGTCAGATGGTCGTTATAGCTTGACGATTCCAAAACAACGTGCAGGAACCGTTGTAACTGCAACCGCAACAGCACGAGGAAAAACATCAAGTGCTAATACAACGGTTATCCAAGGAAATATTACGCAAACAACGATAGATCCTTTAAATACAGAATCTAGAACAGCAACAGGAAGAGCAGAACCTAATGCGACGATTGTGCTAAAAGATCAAAATAATAATCAACTTGCAAGCGGTACGGTTGGATCTGATGGTTTTTATAGTGTAACAATTCCGGCACAAGCATCGGGAACTGTGGTAACTGCAACGGCAACAGCTAATGGGAAGACTTCTAGTGCGCTTACAACTGTCACACAAGTTGCAAAAAGTGGCACGGTAGAAGTAAAACAAGATTATTATGTAGGTTATGATAGCCGTGTTCAAGCAGAAGTGACGGGTGATGTGACAAAAGTTTATTTAGAAGTTGATGGTGTTAGAAAATCAACCGTTCCTGTTACTGGAAGCTTCAGTTATTACGCTAAACATGATATTACAAGTATGACTCAAACAGTCTATTTAGTGGGACTTGATTCCGCGGGGATAGAGTTAGACCGTGCACGTGTCACTTTAAAAGATGGTCAACTGAAAATTGGATCAGTTTCTCCAGACAGTTTTGTAGTAGGGACTGATGCCTATGTAGAGGGAACTTATACGGGTTCGGTTGCAAAAGTAGCGCTTTCTGTAAATGGAACCATTCTTTCCAAAGTTCCAGTTGGGACAGATGGGACATTCCGATATTATGCACGTAAAAATATTACAAATGCGAACACAGATGAAGTATTTGTTATCGGTTATAATTCATCCAATACAGAAATTTCACGTAAGAAGGTAGAGCTATACGGAGCGGAGAGTTTAACTGGTACGATTACGGTTCTTCCAAATTACTATGCAGTTTCAAGCTCTTATGTCGAAGGAACGTTTACAGGTAATGTAAAATATGTTTCCCTAGTTGTAAATGGCACTGAATATTCAAGAACATCTGTAATGGATGCAACGAATTGGAGATATTACGCCAAAGATAAAGTTGCAATGGGCGATACAGTTATGGTAAAAGGATATAATTCTGCTGGAACTGTGGTAGATCAAAAGACAGTGAATGTTGTTCTAAGCCCACCTGGAAATAGCTCAATTACTGCAAATGACTTTGTCTTAAATCAAGATAAATATGTGACAGGAACGTATGATGGAGACGTGAAATATGTTGGACTGAAAGTTAATGGAACAATATTGAAAAAGGTTCCAGTTCCAGAAGGTGGAACATATTCTTACTATGCTCGTCCTAATATTTTATCGACTACAGATACAGTAACAAGTATTGCTTATGATAGAGCAGGTGTACAGGTTGCAGAAGTACCAGTTCGTATTCGTTAAAAATGAAAACGACAAACGAAATCACTAGGATAAAAAATAGGTTTATCGTGTTCTATAGAGATATAAGCCCAAATTTCTACTAGTATCATGTAAATTAAAATAAGAAATTGTAAACCTCTAAAGGCCGTGTATGTCAATACATGGCCTTTAGAGGTTTTAGTATTGTGCCATTGAATTTGAAGAAGCAGAGTCTGAAGGTGAAAATAGGGTTTAGGGATAGTTTTTTGATAAAGTTCAAAAAAAGTTAAATTCTTGCTAGAACAGGTGAATGAAAAAGCAACAAATGCTATAATAGATAAGTCTAGCTATAAGAATTGGAATTTTAGTAAGGAGTTTATGAATTTGCGGCATTTATTTAAAATTGATCCAGCGAAATCATTGTCTGTTGAAGCTTGTCAGAAACTTTTAGAAAGTGAAACGGATGGCTTCATTATTGGTGGGACTGATAATTTGACACTCGAAAATGTGACAGAAACCTATGAACGTTTCATGGAAACAGATTTACCGCTTTTTTTGGAAATAAGTTCCAAAGAGATGATTTTACCCCTTGCGGACCAATTTTTAATTCCGATGGTTTTAAATACACGGGACACAACTTGGTCGCATGGCTTACATGTTGAAATGCTGCGCAAATATGCACCTCATGTACCGTTTAAACGAATGACGCCAGTCGGTTATGTAATTTTAAATGCGGAAGCAAAGGCGGCTGTGAAAACGGAAGCTATGACCAATTTGGAAGCGAGAGATGTGGCGGCGTATGCTGAACTGGCGGAACATTTTTTTCACCTCCCCGTTTTTTATGTTGAATATAGTGGGCGGTTGGGTGATGTGTCTTTATTACGAGCTGTGCGAGCTGTACTTCGCAATACGAAGTTGTGGTATGGCGGTGGAATTCGCTCGTATAGAGAGGCGAAGGAAATGGCGAGCGCGGCGGATGTGGTCGTTGTTGGTAATTTGATTTATGAAGATTTGGAAGCAGCACTTAAAACGGCAAAAATTTCGCGTCGTGCTAGCGAGTGCGGAGAAGGTATGATAAAATAAGAACAAATGTTTGTGTGGTGGTGGATAAAAATGCAATTAAATAGTGAAGAACTTGTAAAAGGATTAAATAAGGAACAAAAGCAAGCGGTAGAAACGACGGAAGGGCCGCTTTTAATTATGGCGGGAGCAGGGAGCGGGAAGACGCGTGTTTTGACGCACCGAATTGCGTACTTGATTAAAGAACGTGAGGTAAATCCGTATAATATTTTAGCTATTACGTTTACTAATAAGGCGGCGCGTGAAATGAAAGGGCGGATTACGGGACTACTTGGCGGTGTTGCGGAATCAATTTGGATTTCCACATTTCACTCGATGTGTGTGCGCATTTTAAGGCGTGACATTGACCGAATTGGCTATGAGCGTAACTTCACAATTTTAGATAGTAGTGACCAGCTTTCTGTCATCAAAGGGATTTTAAAGGATAAAAATATCGATTCGAAAAAATATGAGCCACGCGGAATTTTAGCGTCGATTAGCAATGCTAAAAATGAACTGATGGACGCTATGGAATATAAGCGTGAGGCGAGCGGGTACTATGACAACATGGTGGCCGAAGTTTACGAAGCGTATGAGAAGAAATTGAAGAAAAATCAGGCGCTTGATTTCGATGATTTAATCATGGTGACGATTCAACTTTTCGAACGTGTACCGGATGTTTTAGAGTATTATCAGCGGAAATTTCAGTACATTCATGTGGATGAGTATCAAGATACAAACCATGCGCAGTATTTGCTCGTTAAGCTTCTAGCAGCGCGGCTCCGCAATTTGTGCGTTGTTGGGGACTCGGATCAGTCGATTTATGGCTGGCGCGGTGCGGATATTTCCAACATTTTGTCATTTGAAAAGGATTATCCAAACGCGAAAATGATTATGCTAGAAGAGAATTACAGATCCACAAAACGAATTTTAGAAGCGGCAAACCGTGTTATCGAAAACAATCGTAATCGCAAGCCGAAAAATTTATGGACTAGTAACAGCGAAGGTGCAAAAATTTTCTATCATAAAGCGTTAACGGAAAAAGAAGAAGCGTCTTATGTCGTTAGTAAAATTCAAGAAGAAGTCGTAAGTAAAAATCGCCCGTTGTCTGATTTTGCAATTCTTTACCGAACAAATGCTCAGTCGCGTGTCATGGAGGAATTTTTCATGAAATCGAATATGGCGTACACGATGGTCGGTGGTACAAAATTCTATGACCGTAAAGAAATTAAAGATATTTTAGCGTATTTACGCCTAATTTCAAATAATGAAGATGATATTAGTTTAGCGCGCATTATAAACGTGCCCAAACGAGGTGTGGGAGCGGGTTCGCTAGATAAATTGGCAAATACTGCGGCCGCGTATGATTTAACGCTTTTTGAAGTATTAAACCGCATTGAACTTGCCGGCATTCCCGCGAAAACGAGTAAACAGTTGGTCGAATTCCACGATTTAATTCGCGGCTTTAGTCAAATGCAAGAATTTCTCTCTGTAACAGAGCTTGTCGAGCAAGTTTTGGATAAAACAGGGTATCGTGATATGTTGAAAAATGAAAGGACGATTGAAGCACAGACTCGGCTTGAAAATATTGATGAGCTTCTTTCGGTTACGCAAAATTTCGAAAAAGAAAGTGAAGATAAGTCACTTCTCGCATTCTTAACGGATTTAGCGCTCGTAGCCGATGTGGATCAGTTAGAAGACGATTTGGAACAAACTGGTGCGGTGACATTAATGACGCTCCATTCGGCGAAAGGGCTTGAATTCCCAGTTGTCTTTCTTGTCGGTCTTGAAGAAGGTATTTTCCCGCATTCGCGTGCGCTTTTTGAAGAAGATGAAATGGAAGAAGAGCGACGCTTAGCCTATGTGGGCATTACACGTGCTGAAGAAGAATTATTTTTAACAAGTGCATATTCCCGTATGATTTTTGGGCGTTCAGCAGCTAATGTTGAATCTCGCTTTATTGGTGAAATTCCCCAAGATTTGCTTGAAACGGGGAACGAAAATAAATTAAAAGAAGTACCATTTAAACGTTCCACTATTAATACGAAACAAGTGGCAAATTACCAAACGAGCGGAGCTGAAAAAGTAGGGTGGTCCGTTGGTGATAAAGCGACCCATAAAAAATGGGGTACTGGCACCGTTGTAAGCGTAAAAGGTGAAGGTAGCAATATGGAGCTTGATATTGCCTTTCCAAGCCCAACTGGAATTAAACGATTGCTGGCCGAATTCGCGCCAATTGAAAAAGTGTAAAGGTAGGTTATGAGCATGAACGAAAGAACAAGATACGACGAAATTATTGCTGAACTAAATCAGTATAGTTACGAGTATTATGCCTTAGATAAGCCAACAGTAGAAGATGCTGTCTATGATAAATTACTCCATGAATTAATTGCTCTTGAAGAAAAGCACCCTAATTGGATAACAAGTGACTCACCGTCACAGCGAATTGGCGGTGAAGTTTTAGAAGGCTTTAATAAAGTGGCGCATAAAACGCCAATGCTTAGCTTGGCCAATGCATTTAACGAACAGGACTTGCTTGATTTTGACCGCCGTGTGCGCGAAAAAGTCGGCGATGACCGCGAATATATGTGCGAACTTAAAATTGATGGCCTTGCCGTATCGCTTGAATATGAAGCGGGGAGCTACAAGCGAGGTGCAACACGTGGAGATGGCACAATTGGGGAAGATATTACCGCCAATTTGCGGACGATTCGGTCCATTCCGATGAAATTAAAACGTGACTTTTCCATTGAAGTCCGCGGCGAGGCCTTTATGCCTAAAAAATCATTTAAAAATTTAAATGAAACACGTGAACAGGAAGGGCTTGATTTATTTGCCAATCCGCGTAATGCGGCGGCTGGTTCACTAAGACAATTAGATACAAAAATTGCAGCTTCACGAAATTTGGATATCTTCCTATATGCAGTAGCCGATTTTGGTGAAATGGGTGTCACTAAACATAGCGAAGGCCTAGATATGCTTGGTGAACTTGGTCTTAGAACGAATAAGGAACGTGAAGTTTGTGGCACAATGGATGAAGTATTTGCTTATATTCATAAGTGGACAGAAAAACGAACATCACTCGATTATGACATTGACGGAATTGTCATCAAAGTTAATGATTTGGCACAGCAAAATGAACTGGGCGCTCGAGTTAAAACGCCGCGATGGGCCATTGCTTATAAATTTCCGGCTGAAGAAGTGGAAACAACATTACTTGATATTGAACTTAGCGTTGGGCGGACAGGTGTCGTAACGCCAACTGCAATTTTAGAGCCTGTTCAAGTTGCGGGGACAACAGTGGGACGCGCCTCTCTTCATAATGAAGACTTAATCCATGAAAAAGATATTCGCATTGGTGATGCTGTCGTGATTAAAAAAGCTGGAGACATCATCCCAGAAGTCATTCGTAGCATTCCAGAAAAACGAACAGGAAAGCAGCAACCGTTTCAAATGCCGAAAGTTTGCCCTGACTGCGGAAGCGAACTTGTTCGGTTAGAAGAAGAGGTCGCACTGCGCTGTATTAATCCAAAATGCCCGGCGCAAATTAAAGAAGGGCTCATTCATTTTGTCTCGCGCAATGCAATGAACATTGATGGACTCGGCGAAAAAGTGATTATTCAGCTCTTTTCACACGAACTTATTGCTGACGTTGCAGATTTGTTTTCCCTTTCAAAAGAAAAACTGTTAGAATTAGAACGAATGGGAGAAAAATCTGTTTCCAATTTGCTTTCGAGCATTGAAAAAAGCAAGCAAAATTCGCTTGAGAGATTGTTGTTTGGTCTTGGCATTCGTCATGTAGGTGAAAAGGCGGCGCGAACACTCGCACTTCGCTTTGACACGATGGACGCCTTGCGAGTAGCAGACAAGGAAACCCTTCAAAATACGGCCGACATTGGCGAAAAAATGGCGGATAGCATCGTCACTTATTTCGAAAATGAAGAAGTCCATGAACTGCTCGCTGAACTCAAAACAGCTGGCGTGAATATGGCCTATACAGGTCCACGCATTGAAAATCAAGATGCGGAAGACTTAGTTTTCTCCGGAAAAAAGGTAGTTTTAACTGGGAAATTGGAACAGCTTACGCGAAACGAAGCGAAAGCCTTAATTGAAAAACTTGGCGGCGATGTTTCCACTAGCGTCAGCAAAAAGACGGATGTTGTTGTTGCGGGCAGCGATGCAGGTTCTAAGCTTCTAAAGGCAAATGAACTTGGCATACCTGTCTGGTCGGAAGAAGAGCTTATGGAATACTTACCAGATGAGGGTGAATTATAAATAATGAAAAAATATTTAATACTCGTTTTGGCTTCGCTACTTGTACTCACAGGTTGTGCACCAAAACTGTCATCAGATGAGAAAGTGGTCACAAAAGATGAGGAAAAGAAAAGTGAAACAGGGATTATGACAAAAAATCAAATTTCTGAGAATTATTATAAGACAGTTCTGCCTTATAAAGCGAGTAAATCAAGAGGTTTAGTCGTATCAAATATTTATTCGCGCTATGATATTAATGAATTAGAATCTGGTTTAATGCGCGTTTCACAAAATGAATATTCGCCAGATGACTACCTTTTCCAAGAAGGACAATATTTAGATAAGGAATTATTAACATCATGGCTTGGGCGAAAGAGCGATAAAAATAAAGAGGGTTTGAACCCAGTAGATAACGGTTTTGGTGAAAACCGCAACCCCATTTATTTAGCGCATATTTTAGAACAAAATTATTTAAAGAAAACGGATAATGATACAGTTGCGCTTGGTGGTGTATCGATTGCACTAGCCATGAATTCTGTTGACTATTATCAAAAAGAACAATACGGTGATACGTTTGAACAAGAGATTAGTGATGAAAAATTATTAGCTGAAGGAAAAACGATGGCTCAAACTATTTTAACGCGAATTCGCCAAACGAAAGGCTTAGAAAATGTGCCTGTGACGATTGCTATTTATAAACAAGGTCGACGTGACGCTGTCGCGCCAGGAAATTATATGGCTTATGCAACCACAAACAACAATGATCTTGGCGGTTTTAAAACAATTAAGGAACAAAATTATGTATTGCCAAGTGTAGATGCACAGTCTGATCACAAAGCAGATAACGATTCTTTCTTAAACTTCCAAGCAGATATTGAAAAATACTATCCCAATTTCACTGGTGTTGTAGGTCGAGCACGCTATGAAAATGGACAAATGGCGGATTTAAATGTGGATATTCCATTACAATTTTACGGAGAAGCAGAAATTATTGGTTTCACACAATATGTCACTGATTTAATTGGTAAACATTTACCAAAAGAAGCCAACATCCAAGTAAGCATTTCAACATCGGACGGTCCTGCCGCATTAATCACACGTAAACCAAGCGACAGTGCAGCGAATGCACATATTTACAATTAATTGAAAAGTTTCAGTCTAATTTTCCGCGACATACTTTTGTTTTGTGTGAACTTGGAATTTTTCTACAAGCTAAGTTCCTAGCCTACGCTAGGAACTTTTCATGTTTTCCTTGCATTTTTTATATCCCAATAGCCGCTTCTATGATATAATTTTAGCATTAGTGGAAAAAACGAAAAGGAGGATGGCATCTTGACAAACATATCAAAAGAGACCGTTTTAAAAGTGGCTAATCTAGCTAAACTTGACGTTTCAAGCGAGGAAGCCGATGTTTTTGCGAGCCAATTAGGTAATATTATTGAAATGGTGGAAAAACTGGACCAGCTAAATACAGCAAATGTTGAGCCAACTTCTCATGCAATTGAGGTTTCAAATGTCTTACGAGAAGATGTTTCTCACCCTGGATTAAAACGTGAAAAAGTACTCCGCAATGCACCTGACACGCAGGATGGCATGTTTAAAGTACCAACAATTTTAGAAGACTAATCTTTTTAGGAGGGAATTAATTTTGGGATTATTTGAACACTCAGTGAAGAACTTGCATGATATGCTCGTTAAAAAAGAAATTTCCCCATTTGATTTGGTGAAGGAATCTTTTGACCGCATTGATGCAGTAGAAGATAAAGTACAATCATTTATAACATTAAATAAAGAAACAGCGCTCGATGTCGCTGAAGAACTAGGTGACTCTGGCATTAATCCAGAAAATATGCTTGCAGGACTCCCAATCGGGCTTAAAGATAATATTGTAACGAAAAATTTGCGAACAACAGCTGCAAGTAAGATTTTATACAACTTTGACCCAATTTATGATGCGACGGTCGTCCAAAAGCTAAAACAAGCCCAAGTGATTAATATTGGGAAATTAAATATGGATGAATTTGCGATGGGTTCATCAACTGAAACATCTCATTTCCATAAAACATACAACCCGTGGGACTTATCAAAAGTACCTGGTGGATCATCAGGTGGTAGTGCTGCTGCTGTAGCCGCGTCTGAAGTGCTATTTGCCCTCGGTTCAGATACAGGTGGTTCGATCCGCCAGCCTGCCGCTTTTTGTGGCGTTGTTGGAATGAAACCTACATATGGCCGCATCTCTCGGTTTGGGCTCATTGCTTTTGCCTCATCGCTTGATCAAATCGGTCCTATTACTCGGACGGTAGCAGACAATGCTTACTTGCTACAAGCAATTTCTGGCGTAGACGAAAATGACTCGACTTCAATTGATGCACCTGTCGAAAACTTCTCAGAATATTTAACGGGTGATGTAAAAAATCTTAAAATCGGTGTTCCAAAAGAGTACCTAGGCGAAGGTGTAGAGCCTGGTGTGAAAGCCGCTGTTATGGAAGCTTTAAAAACACTCGAAAAACTTGGTGCGACTTGGGATGAGGTTTCCTTACCGCATTCTGAGTACGGGGTAGCGAGTTATTATATTTTAGCATCTAGTGAAGCTTCTTCTAATTTAGCTCGTTTTGATGGTGTGCGTTATGGTTATCGTACGGAAGGTGCAAATTCACTTGAAGAACTTTACAAAAAAACACGTTCGGAAGGTTTTGGCGATGAAGTGAAGCGCCGTATCATGCTTGGAACGTATTCGTTAAGTTCTGGGTACTACGATGCTTACTATAAAAAAGCGCAACAAGCGAGAACGTTAATTAAGCAAGATTTTGAAAAAGTGTTTGCAGATTATGATGTTATTATTGGACCAAGTACACCGACGACTGCTTTTGATATTGACGGCATGATTCATGATCCAATTACAATGTACCAAAATGATTTATTAACAATCCCGATTAACTTAGCAGGGCTTCCTGCCATTTCGGTGCCTTGTGGGTTAAGTGAGGGATTACCAGTTGGCTTACAAATTATTGGCAATCACTTTAAAGAAGGTCAAATTTACCAAGTTGCTCATGCGTTTGAACAAGCAACAGATTTTCATAAAAGAAAACCATCATTATAAAAAGGCGGTGCAGTCATGAATTTTGAAACTATTATCGGGCTTGAAGTCCATGTTGAATTAAAAACAGAATCAAAAATTTTCTCTTCTGCTCCGGCGCATTTTGGTGCAGAACCAAATACAAATACAACGGTGGTTGATTTAGGTATGCCAGGCGTGTTGCCTGTTTTAAATAAACGGGCAGTTGAATTTGGTATGAAAGCAGCTATGGCCATCAATTGTGAGATTGCAAAACATACAAAATTTGATCGTAAAAATTATTTTTATCCAGATAATCCAAAAGCATACCAAATTTCTCAATTTGATAAACCGATTGGTGAACACGGTCATATTGAAATTGAAGTCGACGGACGTAAAAAGAAAATCGGCATTACGCGTCTTCATTTAGAAGAAGATGCAGGGAAAAATACGCACACCAATAAGGGCTACTCACTTGTTGACATTAATCGTCAAGGAACACCGCTTATTGAAATTGTATCGGAACCAGATATTCGTTCGGCAGATGAAGCGTATGCGTATCTTGAAAAATTAAAATCTATCATTCAATATACTGGCGTTTCCGATGTGAAAATGGAAGAAGGCTCTATGCGATGTGATGCAAATATTTCAATACGCCCAGTTGGACAAGAAGAATTTGGGGTTAAAACAGAGCTTAAAAATTTAAACTCCTTTAATAATGTGCGTAAAGGAATTGAATATGAGGAAAAACGCCAAGCAGAAGTACTAATGGCAGGTGGTATCATTGAGCAAGAAACACGCCGTTTTGACGAAGCGACAGGTAAAACGTCCCTCATGCGTGTGAAAGAAGGATCGGATGATTATCGCTATTTCCCAGAACCAGATTTAGTAGACCTTTATATCGATGATGCTTGGATGGAACGCATTCGCGCTGAAATTCCTGAACTCCCGGACAAACGTCAAGCGCGCTATGTAAGTGAGCTTGGGCTTCCAGCATATGATGCAATGGTGCTTACGCTCACAAAAGAAATGTCTGATTTCTTTGAAGCAACATTAAAAGAAGGTGGAGGCGCAAAACAAGTATCCAACTGGCTCATGGGCGAAGTGTCCGCTTATATGAATGCCGAACAAAAAGAGTTGCATGAAACGGGGCTAACGCCACAAAACTTAGCGGGAATGATTCACCTCATCGAAAAAGGCACAATTTCTTCTAAAATCGCTAAAAAAGTTTTCCGTGAGTTAGCCGAAAATGGTGGGGACGCGGAAGAAGTTGTGAAAGCAAAAGGGCTCGTTCAAATTTCCGACGAAGGTGAACTGCGTACAATCATTTCTGGAATTCTAGATGAAAACGCGCAATCTATTGAGGATTACAAAAATGGTAAGGACCGAGCAGTTGGCTTCCTAGTTGGTCAAGTGATGAAACAAACAAAAGGGCAAGCTAATCCACCAATGGTAAATAAATTACTCATCGAAGAAATGAATAAACGTTAAGCAAACTAGAAGGAGGGGCAACAAAAAGTCCCTTCTTTTTATTTTAAAAAAAGTTGCATTTTGCTATAATAAGAATGTTAGTGAAAATTTGTCGATAAAACGTAATGAGTTTTATGTGAGAAAGGATGAATTCCATGGCGAAGCGCGCCCGTGTCATCTATAATCCAACTTCAGGACGAGAAATCATAAAAAAGAATTTAGCAGATGTGCTCATGGTGTTAGAAAATGCCGGCTATGTAACGTCAGCTCATGCGACAACACCAGAGCCTGGTGATGCCGAACGTGAGGCAAGGCAAGCTGTGCAAGAAAAATACGATTTAGTCGTCGCAGCAGGTGGTGACGGGACAATAAATGAAGTTATAAATGGGATTGCTGAACAAGTTTACCGTCCAAAAGTAGGCATAATTCCAACTGGGACAACGAATGATTTTGCGAGGGCACTACACGTACCGCGCGACGTTATGAAGGCAACGGAAATCATTGCTCGTGGCGATAGTGTGGCGATGGATATTGGGAAGGCAAACGATACGTATTTCATCAATATTGGCGGGGGCGGTAGAATTACGGAGCTGACCTATGATGTGCCGAGCAAACTTAAAACGATGCTTGGACAACTCGCCTATTATTTGAAAGGCATTGAAATGCTCCCATCTTTAAAAGCAACGAATGTGCGTGTTGAATATGATGATGGTGTCTTTGAAGGAAAAGCAATGTTCTTTTTACTTGGCCTAACGAACTCTATCGGAGGCTTCGAAAAAATTGCCCCCGACGCGAAACTAGATGACGGCAAGTTTTCCCTCATCATCTTGAAAAAAGTGAACTTAGCCGAATTTATTCGCTTGGTGACACTCGCGCTGCGCGGCGACCACATTAAGGAGCCGAATATCATCTATGTGAAATCAAAAAAAGTAGTGGTCACCTCCGAAGAGAAAATGCTTATTAATCTTGACGGAGAGCTTGGCGGAGAGACTCCAATGACATTTGAAAATTTAAACCAGCATATTGAATTTTTTGCTGATATACATGCTATTCCAGCAACCGATTTAGACAGCAAGAAACAAGCGGATGCTCAAATTTAAAAAGGGTAAATGATAGGAGAAAGAGCAAAAATGAAAAAAATAACGATTCTAGTTCCTGCTTATAACGAGGAGCAGGTTCTAAACATGTTTTATGATCAAGTCTTACTCACACTGAATGCAATCGAAAACTATGAGTTCGAAATTTTGTTTGTAAATGATGGAAGTAAAGATCATACACTTGAAATTTTAAAACAACTTCGCGACAAAGATAAAAGAGTAAGCTATATTAACTTAAGTCGCAATTTTGGTAAGGAAATTGCGATGATTGCTGGACTTGACTATGCGGATAGCGATGCTGTAATTATTATGGATGCCGATTTGCAGGATCCACCTGAACTCATTCCAGAAATGATTCAATACTGGGAAGAAGGGTATGATGACGTCTATGCAAAACGCCGCTCGCGTGACGGTGAGAGTGCTATGAAGAAGCTGACTTCAAGACAGTTTTATAAGTTGCTTAAAAAGCTCACGAAAGTACCCATACAAGAAGATACAGGAGATTTCAGATTGCTTGATCGCCGGGCAGTAAATGCTTTGCGTGAGTTTCGCGAAGCACAGCGTTACACAAAAGGCATGTTTAGCTGGATTGGTTTCCATAAAAAGGAAATTCTATTTGACCGTGATAAACGCGGCGCTGGTCAAACAAAATGGAATTATTTTCAATTGATGAATTTAGCAATGGAAGGGATAACTTCTTTTACGACCGCCCCTCTAAGACTCTCAGCACTTAGCGGCGTGTTGCTTTCAGTCATTGCTTTTATTTTCATGATTTGGACGTTCATTAAAACCCTTCTTTTTGGGGAAAGCGTAAGTGGCTACCCATCACTTATGGTCGTTATTTTATTCCTTGGTGGCATCCAGTTACTCTCACTCGGAATTATTGGCGAATATTTAGGGCGAATCTTCAACGAGACGAAACAACGTCCGCTCTATTTTGTAGACCGTCATAATGAAGAAAAAGTGGATATTATAAAATATAAGAAATAGTAGCTTAAATTAGTCAAAAATATGTCTTTTTTGTCATGGTATTGTATTATTTTGGTTTTGCCAGTATAATGGTAGAGTCAAAAAATAGAAAGTGGGTGAAGCAAACTTGAAAAAAGTAGCCCGACCTAAAAAAGCATTATTTCTAAGTCTTCTATTCATTCTTTCAGTTGCCATCGCACTTTTCGTAGTCTGGCAAGTTCAAGCCGAGGAAATTACACCTAAGGTGAGTAAATCAGAACTTATTGCAAGTAATCATTCGTGGATTGCAACGAAAACAGCTATTCCGCTGACAGACGACATTTCATTTATTCCGGCTGAAAAAGATACGGATGTTAATATATTAGCTAACGGAAATTTAGTTGTTGATGTGACCAACCAAGAACTTTTAACAGAACTCTCCAAAGAAGATTCTATGTATGAGGGGATGAAAGAATATCGGTTAGTCATTGCTGCTGCGAATGTGGCGGAGTATATCAATAATTCGAAATTTAAATATCCAATGGTTCATGCATACGCGGGCTTCTCTGATTATCAAATTGAAAGTGGTACGCGTGAAATCCAAACGAATAAGGAAGAAATAAATTTAACACGTCAAAAAAATCAAGTGACGACTAAATCAATTGTGCCTGTGGCGTTTTCGGATGAAGTGGCCAAAAATAGTGTTGAAGCACTCCAAATGAACATCTCACCAGAAAGCCTAGCACTAGATGATACTTTCCAAACGACGGCCAAAACAGTCAAAGCCTATCCGAAAACTTTATTTTATGATTTTAATGTCACGCGAAGTTCATGGCTCATTTTTTCAGAAACGAAACAAGTAGATGTTTCTGTGCCAATTGGGATTGAATATATTATTAAATAACAGCAGGGCAGTCACTCGCTCTGCTTTTTGAATGGGGGAAAAGTCAGATGCCAAATGAAATGCTAAAGAAAAATCAAATACTTTCTGTAACAATTGAAGATTTGACACATGACGGAAGTGGAATCGCCAAAATCGACGGCTATCCGCTATTTGTACCAACAGCCCTTCCAGGCGAAGTAGTCCGTGTGAAAGTGCTCAAGGTGAACAAAAAGTATGGTTTTGGAAGAATCGAGAGCTTTGAAAAAGAAAGCCCAGAACGCGTCACCCCGCCGTGCCCCGTGTATCACAAATGCGGCGGCTGTCAGTTGCAACACCTCTCTTATGAGGGGCAACTTTTGTTTAAAAGAAGGCAAGTCGAACAGCTTCTAAAGCGCGTCGGTAAACTTGATACCGAAGTCCTGCCAACAATTGGAATGGCAAAACCGTTTCGCTACCGAAATAAGTCACAGGTGCCTGTTGGTTATGTGAACGGAAAACTTGGTGCAGGTTTTTATCAAAAGAGAAGTCATGACATTATTGATATGGATACGTGCCTCATCCAAAATGAAAAGAGCGATGCGGCTATTCAGGAGGCCCGTACTGTTTTCGCGGAGTTTTATACGGAGCCATACAATGAAGTCACCCATCAAGGCGATTTGCGCCACATTATGACGCGTGTGGGCAAAACAACAGGTGAGCTCATGCTCGTTTTAATCACGCGTACGCTTGATTTCCCGAATAAACAAGCTATCCTTGAACAGCTAAAAAAACGCGTTCAAGGTGTCACATCGATTGTCCAAAACGTCAATGCGAATAAAACGAACGTTATTTTGGGGGATAAAACGGTCACGCTTTATGGTCCGAGTACGATTACAGATACAATTCATGGGATTCAATTTGCCATTTCCGCACGGAGTTTCTACCAAGTTAACCCAGAGCAAACGGAAGTCCTTTATCAAAAGGCGCTTGATGCAGCCAATCTAACCGGAAATGAAACGGTCATTGACGCTTATTGCGGCATCGGTTCCATCTCGCTTTGCCTCGCCAAAAAAGCCAAACATGTTTACGGCGTTGAAATTGTAAACCAAGCGATTCAGGATGCACGAGCTAACGCAAAACTAAACCAAATTGAAAATGTCACATTTGAAACTGGAAAAGCAGAAGACGTTATTCCTAACTGGTATAAAAAAGGAATTTGCGCAGACGTCCTAGTCGTCGATCCCCCAAGAAAAGGCTGCGACGAAAAATTGCTTGCAACTATCTTAAAAATGAAACCCCAAAAAGTCGTCTACGTATCCTGCGACCCAGCAACCCTCGCGCGCGACTTGCGAATCTTAAGTGAGGGCGGCTACAAAGTCATGACTGTCCAACCAGTCGACATGTTCCCGATGACGACGCATATTGAAAGTGTCGTATCTTTGGAATTATAAAAGAAGTAAGCCTGACTCGTGATGGTTCAAGAAGAGAAGCTGCCCATTTCTAATTTACGTACATGTGTGACCAATTTTTAATCTGTTTAATGAATAATTAAGCATTTTTGTAAAAACGAGCTGATGTGCTTGAGTTAACTAAGGAAATGCAATGAAAAATTAATGGCAGTGACGAGCCAAAATTCTCCCGTGCTTTTCCCCTCAAAATTTGATACAATCATTATGAACATAACTTCACATGGAAGGAGTAGTTGACTTTGAGTATGACGATGTATTTTGATAATGAAAACGGGATTCAAAAGGAAACGAGCCATCCGCACTTTACGGAGCATTTTAGCACGGATATTTATTATGATTTGGAGCAAAAAGAGGCGCCGTTTAGTAGCGCTATCAGTCAAGAAGTTTTAGAACGCCTCACGTCTTATTTTAAAGATAAATCAGATGAAGGTTTGAATTTATCCGCATTTCCAAAGCATTTCGCGGAAGAAAAAGGGATTTCATTTGTGGAGCCAAAAGACTATGATGCTGTGACGCTTCAAAAAATGCGCGAAAGCCAGGATGAGAACACCATTTTATCCATGAAAATAGCAATTAGTGCCGCACTAGGTCAAATTAAAATTACGGGCTATATTTTACCTGCCTTGCGCGATAAGGCGCTTGATGCCTTACATGTTTTAAAAGAAATCGATGTAGCTGAATCGGGTTATTATGACCAAATGTTTTATGATTTATTGACCTTCACAAAAGATTACACGGCGATTTTACCAGAACTATGGTGCAAGCGCTGCATCCAGTAAAACCTAAACGTTTACGCAAAATAAGACTGAAATAATCCCCTCAGAATGTGAGGGGATTATTTCAGTTGCGCTAAAATTTCATCTACGATTTCGTATGGATCTTTGTTGTCTGTTATAATGACATAATTGGCAGTTTGCTCGTATAGTGGTGTGCGACTTTCGAAAATGGCGGTTATCTCCTCACCCGTTTTAGCCTGAAGGAGGGGTCTTGTTGTGTCGTTTCTTAGGCGATGTAAGAAGATTTTTGGGTGTGTCTTTAAATAAAAAACCGGTGCGGGGTGGTGGATTAGAAAAGCTTGATTCGTGTCGTCAAGTATAATTCCTCCTCCTGTTGAAAGCACGGCAGATGTATCGCGTAATTTGGCTAGTTTTGCTCGCTCCATTTTGCGGAATGCTGCTTCGCCCTCGGTATCAAAAATTTCGCGAATCGCCTTACCTTGCTCTTTTTCAATTTCTTTATCAATATCAATAAATGGAAGTCCCATTTTGTTTGCTAATAGTTGACCAGTTGTTGTTTTCCCAGCTCCCATGAAGCCTGTTAAAATAAGCTGTCTTACCATGTAAATCCCTCCAGTTTACAAGTATTTTAACATTGGGGAGAATTAAAGGTCAATGGTCCCTCTTTTTATCTGTTGCAATTTAGTGTAGAATGAGGGAGAGAGACGAGGGAAGGATTAGAAATATGAACAATTTAGCTAAATTAAAATCAGGTGAAACAGTAAAGCTTATGGTGAATCGGCGGCTTGTTTTTTCAAATGTGCTAATGACGTTGGCATTATGCGTCTTTATATATTTAGGTTTTAGTCATTTGAAAGGGGTAACGGGAACGGAAGAATTTATTCTCCTAATTTTTTTAGCGGCAGCAACTTTGCGCCCTGTTTTCAGGCTTTTAAATGTGCAGCCGACGATTGAGCTATCAAAGGAAGGGATTTCATATCGTGGTGATTTCCAAGCTTGGCGAGTCGTTTATGAGTTAGAGGTAAAAAAACCACGAATTACGATTTTTCAACATGGGCGACTTGAAATCTATACATCTATTAAAGAAGTGAAGCAACTTGTGTGGGATATTACGGCGTATGATAGTGAAATGCCACTTTCTGAGTTGGAAATATTGATTCAAGCCTGTATGATAGAATTTGGTGAGGGGAATCGTACAACTGAAGAAGCCGCATTAATTTTTTAAGCAGAGCAGAGGCTCTGTTTTTTTTGAAAAAATAGCTTTCTACAACTATAGACCTTGTTCAAAACTTTCGGTATACTGTAAAATAACACGAGATGACTAAATATCAGGAGGAAAACGATGGAAGATGTTATTTTAAAAGCCCATAAAGTACGAAAAGTTTATGGGTCAAAAGGAAGTCTTTTTCCTGCTTTAAATAGTATTTCTTTAGAGGTGAATAAGGGAGAGTTTATGAGTGTCATGGGACCGTCTGGTGCGGGCAAGTCAACACTTTTAAACGTACTTTCTTCTATTGATAGTCCTACTTCTGGTGAAATTGAAATTAACGGAAAATCACTTTCTGATATGCGCCAAAAAGAGCTGGCAATGTTTCGACGCGATCAGCTGGGTTTTATTTTCCAAGATTATAATTTATTAGAGACGATGTCTATAAAAGACAATATAGTTTTGCCACTTGCTTTAAACCGCGTATCGCCTTTTGAAATTGAAGTGCGTTTTGAAGAAATCGCAAGGCAATTTGGCATGTATGAACTTCGCGATAAATTTCCAAGTGAAGTTTCAGGCGGACAAAAACAACGTACGGCGGTTTGTCGTGCCATGATTACAAAACCAGCGCTTATTTTTGCTGATGAACCAACAGGTGCGCTTGATTCAAAAGCAGCAACCAATTTACTTGAAGGGTTGCAACAAGCGAAAGAGCAAGGAAATGCGACTATTTTAATGGTGACGCATGATGCTTTTGCAGCAAGCTACTCGGACCGCGTTTTATTTATTAAAGACGGTGAAATCTATACAGAAATTCATCGCGGGAAAACAACACGTAAACAATTCTTCCAAAAAATATTAGATGTACTGGCAATGCTTGGCGGTGAAGCTGATGACGCTTTTTAAAATTGCTGTCACAAACATGTGGAAAAATTTTAATCAGTATATGATTTACTTCATTAGTATTGCGATAAGCGTATTAATTTATTTTACATTCATGTCCCTTTCGCAAAATCCACTTATTGATAAAATTTTCAAAAGATGGGAACTAATTGGGAACTCTTTATTTTCATCAGCAGGATTCATTTTAATTTTATTTGTCGGCTTTTTCATTTTTTACTCCAATAGCTACTTTTTAAAAAGAAGAAAAAGAGAGTTTGGGTTATATGCGCTACTCGGTTTAAGAAAAGGGCAGATTAGCATTATCATTATTTTTGAAAATTTGTTAACTTATTTACTGGCGCTTGTTACGGGAATATTAACGGGCATTTTCTTTTCTAAATTGTTTATTATGCTTCTTTTTTGGATTGTCAACTTACGTGTAGATACTAAGCTCGTAGTGTCAGCAACAGCCATTACAGACACAATTTATACATTTCTCATCATTATGGCTATTACGTCACTTTATGCAATCTATATTGTTTTTCGTTACAGTTTGCTACAACTTTTCAAATCAGAAACTCGCGAAAAACGCGTGCCAAGGGGTTCGTTAGTTTTAACCATTATAGGGCTTGCACTTATCATTTTTGGCTATTTTCTGGCGCTCCAAATTGTCATTACTTCTCCTTTTTTTGAAAAAGTAGGTTTTGGTAACAGTATTTTGCTGGTTTTAGGATCAGTTGTACTTGGGACGTGGATTTTTATTCGCTTCTCCATGCCACTTGGGCTACGTTATTTTTATAATTTCAAAAAAATCTATTACCACGGAACAAATTTAATTACTGTGACTTCCCTTCGCTACCGCATGAAAAAAAATGCCAATACACTTACCATGATTGCCGTTTTAAGTGCCACGACGCTCACAATTATTGGTGCCATTAGCAGTTTTTACTATGTCACAATTGATCAAGTGCAAAAGGAAAATCCGAGTAGCTATCAATTGTTAAATTTAACACCTGATAAAGAAGCTGAAGTGGAGCGGATTATAAAACGTGATAAAGAGCATAATTTAGTATATATGACAAAAGGAGCTTACATTGATGCGTATATTGACCAAGAATTAAAGCAGATGCCTGTTGATTATTACCAAAATAAGGCTCGTTTTTCTTTTATTACCGTATCAGAATTTAATCGCCTCAATTCGGTTGAAGGAAGAAGCAATAAACCCATACGTAATTTGAAAACAGGTGATGCCGTTTTTGTTGGCAAAGAAATGAACAATACACGCGATAGACGTGTGCAACAATTAATTGGAAAAAGCTTTCAAATTGTGACAAAAGATAAGAAAACAACAGTCGGTGACGTCACGATTACAGACTTTCGCTATTATCCGATTTTTAACACAGGTTTTGCAGATGCTATGCTCGTTGTGAATGACACGTTTTACAATAAGCTTAAAAAAGAGTTTCGCGCACAAAAAGTGTCTATTTATGATGTCACAGAGGTTGATCACTCTGAAGAATTAGGGAATAAAATTCAAGTGGCAACTGAAGGAAAAGTCAATTTATGGTCGGAAACATTTTCAAGTTACTATTCGAATTATCATATGGTATCCATTTTAATGGGAACATTTCTTTATATCGGGGTGTTTATCGGTCTGGTGTTCTTTATGGCTACGGGTAGTATTATTTACTTTAAACAAGTGACGGACGCTTATTTAGAACAAAATCAATTTGCAACACTTTTTAAACTTGGCTTGACAGAAAAAGAATTGAGACGAGTCGTCTCAAGACAAATTGCACCGATGTTTATTATCCCACTTTTACTTGGCTTGTCACATAGTCTTGTCGCAATGATAGGACTATCAAGAAATATCGATTATAGTTTGCAGTGGCCAGTCGTCATTGTTACAAGTATTTATTGCATCTTATATGGTTTTTACTACTGGCTATGCTTAAATAGCTATACGAATATTGTGACGCGTTTTCGCGCTTAATTGGTAAAAAATGAGATAATCAGCTAAAATAGAGAAGAACGAAATGGAGTATGAAAACAGAAGGATTTCATTATCTGGTAATGAAAAATATGTTATAAAATATAGGATAGAAATAACCGTATGATGTTAGTTTGAAATTGGAGGCAAAATAATGGTTAAAGTATATATTGTAGAAGATGATATTGTCATTCGCGATACAATTCAAAAACATTTGATGAAGTGGGGCTTTGACATTCATACAGTGGGGGATTTTAATAATATTTTAAATGAGTTTTTAGAATTTGAACCACAATTGGTTATTTTAGATGTGAATTTGCCTTACTTTGATGGTTTTTACTGGTGCAATCAAATTCGTGAAGTTTCCAACGTGCCTATTATTTTCCTCTCATCTAGAAATTCACGTATGGATCAAATTATGGGAATGAATATGGGGGCAGATTATTACATCGAAAAACCTGTTGATTTGGATGTTTTAATGGCTCGAATCAATGCACTTCTTCGGCGCACATATTCGTATGCTGAACTTGAAGAGCCAAATGTTATGGAACACAATAATGTCTTTTTGCATATCGACACAAATACGCTTACTTTTCTCGATGAAAAAATTGAGCTAACTAAAAATGAGTTTTTAATTTTATATGAATTAATGAAACAAAAAGGTAGCATTGTTAGCCGCGATGAAATTATGCGTGCACTTTGGGAAGATGAAAGCTTTGTAGACGATAATACGCTAACTGTCAATGTTGTACGCATTCGCAAAAAACTTGCCGAAATTGGTTTAGATGATTTTATTAAAACGAAAAAAGGGCAAGGCTACATGATTGAATAAATTGGGGGAAGTAGGTTTCTTTTGATTCGAGAAACTTTTACTTCCTGTTTTTACATAAAGAGGAGGGGTTTGAATGAAGGTTTTAGTTTTAGGTGGTACGCGTTTTTTTGGTAAACGACTGGTTGATATTTTAAAAGCCAGAGGGCACGATGTGACGATTGTAACGCGAGGTAAGGCGGACGTGACGATTCCAGCTGGTGTGAAGCATTTAAAATTAAACCGAGAACGTCGTGAAGATTTGTTTCAACTGGCGAATGAGCGCTTTGATTTGATTTATGATAATATTTGTTTTTCCCCGCAAGATGCCCTTTATTTAATTCAGGCATTTAAAGGACAGAAAACACGGCTCATTTATACGTCCTCTCTTTCCGTATACGGGATAAAAGGACGAGCACTTTTGGAAGAAGACTTTGATAGCAAGCACTATGAAATTATTCAAGGTGACCGTCTTGACTTTGATTATGGCGAGGGAAAGCGCCTCGGGGAAGCTGTTTATAGCCAAAAAGCTGATTTTGACGTAGTAGCTGTCCGCTTTCCAATCGTGCTTGGTAGCGATGATTACACAAAGCGTCTTCAGTTCCATACATCAAGGATAATAAATGGCACGGAAATTGGTCTTCAAAATGAGGAGGCAGAAATTGGCTTTATTAGTTCCGATGAAGCCGCAAAATTCTTAGCTTTTATTGGCACACAGTCGGATTTTACCGGACCAATAAACGCGGCGTCAAACGGTGTCTATAAACTCGGTGAATTAATTGAAACACTAGAAGAAGTTACTCAGAAAAAAGCGCTTGTTGAAGATGTGTCAGAAGTTGATGATGAAAACGAATCGCCGTTTGATATCCAAAAATCGTATTATTTAGACAATACAAAAGCTAAAAATCTTGGTTTCGTCTTTCAAGATGTTCATGAATGGCTGCCAGTTGTGGCCAAAGAACAAATACAAGCGAAAGATTTTAAATAAGAAAGAAGAGAAGAACATGCTAACTTTTGAAGAAAAAAAACAAATCATTTCCCGCTTTACGGAGCTTGAAGAAAAAGCAATTTCGCTCGGACGTGTGAATTATCACTATCCATCAAGTAAACGCGAGAAATCCATTTTAATTAAACATTTACACCCTAATGGAAACGGCTATGTATATGCCCCCTATTTAGATGTAAGTATGCTAGATAAACAAGGTTATTTCAACATCTTTGAAGCGAGTGAATCCGAATTAGTGGAGCTCATTTCAGCTGCTATTACCTATATGGATAGTGATGGTGATATTTTTAAGGAAGGGCAAGAAATCACATATGTGGATGAATTTGAAGAAAAACTGGTGTTAACTTATGAAAATAAAATGTGGATTGTATATGCCGCGGAAAATGTAGAAGCTGTATTTCCAACGCTTGAAGCTGCGGAAAGCTATTTAGGTGACGAAGGTTTTTTTGAACAAAAGTAGAGGAGGATTTCAGGTTGGAAACAGTTCAAAGTTTACGTGAACGCATTGCCGTCAGCAATCACTTGGCAAAAGCAGATTGTATTATTAAAAATGGTCGAATCATCAATGTTTTTACGGGAGAAATTATGGAAGGTGATATTGCTATTAAAAATGGTTATATCGCCGGTATCGGCTCGTTTGAAGAAGCCAGTAAAATTATTGATGCAAAGGGTCAATACATCGCCCCAGGCTTTATAGATGCCCATGTTCATGTGGAAAGTGCCATGATTACCCCAAGTGAATTTGCGCGTGTACTCCTGCCAAACGGGGTGACCACAATTGTAACAGATCCGCATGAAATTGCTAACGTGGCAGGTGTCCCTGGCATTGAATTCATGCTTCGGGATGCAGAAGCGGCTCCAATTGATATGTTTGTCATGTCGCCTTCTTCAGTTCCGGCAACACCTCAAGAAAATAACGGAGCAACACTTCTTGCAAAAGATTTAAAACCGCTTTATGCTCATGAAAAAGTTATCGGGCTTGCGGAAGTGATGGATTTTCCGTCTGTTGCTTCTGGCTCGGCTGATATTTTACAAAAAATCATTGATGCGAAAGAAAATGGCGGACGTATTGATGGGCACGGGGCCGGTTTAACACGTGATAATTTGAATAATTATTTGGCCGCTGGGATTCGGACAGATCATGAAAGTACAACGCGTGATGAGGCACTTGACCGCGTTCAGGCGGGGATGTTTGTCATGCTCCGTGAGGGGACTGTTGGACGCGATTTAGAAAAAGCAATTCAGGCAGTGCGTATCGAAAATAGTCACCGTTTTTGTTTTTGTACAGATGATAAATTGATTCCGGATTTAGTTCGGGAAGGCTCGATTAATTACAATATCCGTTTGGCGATTGCGCACGGAATTGCACCTATTACAGCGATCCAGATGGCAACAATTAATGCCGCGAACTGTCATAATTTACCTTATTTGGGAGCAGTCGCTGCTGGTTACCAAGCAGACCTTGTTTTCCTTGAACGCTTGGAGGATGTTGCGATTACTAAAGTTTTCAAAAAAGGTGAGCTACTCGTTCAAGACGGCATTCGTTTGGAAGAAAAATTTGAGAAAGTAGACACGAGCTTTGTTTCACCAAAAATCAAGCACAGCTTGACAAAAGCAGATTTGCAACTATCTTTAAAATCAGAAAACGTCCGTGTAATGGGCATGCTACCCAATAGTTTATTCACAGAGCGTTTAACGGCTAAAGTTAGCCTAGAAAATGGTGAATTTATGCCTGATGTTTCTAGTGACTTAGCCAAAATGGTTGTTGTCGAGCGACATAAAGGGACAAAAAATATTGGTCTTGGCATTGTGAAAGGTTTTGGCTTAAAAAATGGTGCTATTGCGACAACCGTTGCCCATGATTCTCATAATATTGTAGCGGTGGGCATGTGTGATGCGGATATTGACTTTGCCATTCGTCATTTAACTGAAATTGGTGGTGGCGTTGTTGTAGTTTCAAATGGTGAATTACTCGGTGAATTGCGTCTTGAAATTGCGGGTCTACTTACACACGCACCGTTTGAAAAAGTACAGGCTGATTTAGAAACCCTTTTAAATGTATTTCAAACGATTAGCGAGGCACGCGGTTTTGACCCGTTCCTGACGTTATCTTTTCTTACTTTGCCAGTTATTCCAGAATATAAACTCACAGATCAAGGCTTGTTTGATTTCCAAAAATTTGATTTTGTTCCACTTGAAATTGACGAGGAAGGGTGAATGAAATGACGTGGTGGCGTTATGTACGTGATAAGCGCTTTTTCTTGTTTTTCTTTTTCATTGTGATGTTTTTTGTCGGCCTTTTAATTTATATCGATCCAAATAGTAAATTAACGGTTGGCAATATTATTTACTTATACTTTTTTGTGATTATGTTTTTAATTGCCTATCTCATTCTTGGCTATATTTTTAAATATCGATACTGGCAAGAAATGAAAGAACTGGTTTCGGGGGAAATTGATGAAAATATTATTGAACTTTTACCGAAGCCAAGAACGAGCGAGCAAGCTTTCTTTAATGAATTGATGCGCAAAAAACATCGTGAGGAACAAAAAACGGTGACGGCACTTCAAGATAAGCAGGAAGAATATCATGACTTTATTTTATACTGGGTACATGAAGTAAAGACGCCACTTGTTGCCAGTAAAATGTTGATTAAAAATCCGGATTTGAACGATACTGAAACGATTTTTGAAAAAGTCGATGAGGAACTTGACAGGGTGGATCAATTAGTGATGCAAGCACTGTACTTCTCCCGGCTTGACACATTTGCAAAAGACTATTTTATCCAAGAACAAGATCTTGGAAGTGTGGTTAGGGAGTCGATTAAACGGCATTCGCGCCTTTTTATCTCGGGAAAGAAAAAGCTTTCGATGGGAGACGTGAGTGTTGATGTGCGAACGGATAGCAAATGGCTCGGTTTTATTTTGGATCAGATTATTTCAAATGCCTTGAAATATACAGCAGAAGGCGGTGAAGTGAAAATTTGGTGTGAGGAGAAAAAAGACCGCACCCATTTGCACATTTGGGATAATGGTCGCGGGATTAGTGCAGAAGATCTGCCGCGTGTATTTCAACAAGGCTTCACGGGTATGACAGGTCGGAAAGAGAAGAAAGCAACTGGCATGGGGCTTTATTTAGCGAAACAGATGGCGAAAAAGCTTGGTCATTCGGTAGAAATTAAATCGAGTGAAGGGGAGTTCACGGAGCTAATCCTTCACTTTGCAAGAAAAGCAGACTATTTATTAGTAGCAAAAGATTTGGGGGAGGATTCATCATGGTTGAAGAATTAATTGTACGCGGTGCGCCGCAAGAATATGTTTGTGGTAATGGTGCGTGGGAAACGCTACCGGAACATTTAAAAAGACGTCATTTAGAAAAAATTCTCGTTTTGCATGGCGAAAAATCATGGGAAGTTGCGAAAGAGAAATTTCCAGACTTGCCGGGTGTGACCGTTTCGTTTGAACCATATAGCGGCGAGTGTACTTATGAAGAACGCGACCGAATTGTGAAGCTTGTGATAGAGAAACAATTTGAAACGATTGTTGCGGTTGGCGGCGGGAAAATTACAGACTTAGCCAAAGCGGCCGGGCATGTGTTACGCATTCCTGTAATTATTTTACCGACACTTGCTTCGACTTGTGCGGCAGCGACACCACTTAGTGTCATGTATGATACAAATGGCAGAATGATTTGCTATGATGTTTTCCCAGAAAGTAATGCGCTCGTTTTAATTGAGCCAGAAGTCATTTTACATTCACCCATTCCACTTATGATTGCTGGAATTGGTGACACGCTTGCGAAATGGTATGAGGCCGATGTCATTATTTCCCAGCTGGAAAATCCATCTGTGGAAGTTGAAATTGCTTATTTTGCGGCAAATAAATGTCGGGAAAATTTACTTAAGCTTAGCGTTTCGGCCATTCAAGCTATGGAAGCAGGTGAACTAAGCGATGCGTTCATTAAAACGGTTGAAACGAATATTTTAGTTGCGGGTATGGTTGGTGGTTTTGGCGACAAATATGGCCGGACGGCTGGCGCACATTCCATTCACGATGCGCTCACGATGATTCCAGAAACACATCATATTCTACACGGGAATAAAGTGGCATACGGTGTATTTGTTCAACTCGTGCTTGAAAATCGTTTTGATGAAATTGAACGACTATTGCCATTTTATGCGGCGCTAGGCTTACCGACTTCACTTTCTGACATGTTGACGGAGCCGCTTTCTGAGAGTGCAATACGTGCTGTTGCAATTCGTGCCGCGGAGGCGGGCGAAACGATTCATATGATGCCAGGTGTTATAACTGCGGATAAAGTCGAACAGGCAATTCTTGGTCTCGAAAAATATCGAATGGAAAAGCAGGTTAGATAAAATGAAGATACGGATTCAAACGCAGGGAGAAAATCAGGAAGTTTTTCAGATTCATAAACGCGCTTTTGGTCGCGAAAATGAAGCGGAGCTAGTGGACCTTATACGCGAATCAGAACAGTATGTAAGCGACCTTTCACTTGTTGCTGAAACGTTAGACGGGAAACTTGTTGGTCACGCGCTACTAAGCGAAATTTTTCTTGAAAAAGAAGGGGAAACTCGCATCTTACTTGGTCTTGCACCTATTTCGGTGTTGCCAGAATTTCAAGGCGAAGGGGTTGGTCAGGCACTTATTGAAGAGGGGATTCGACTTTCACGTATAAAGGCGTACCCTGGAATTATTGTGCTTGGGCATGCAACTTACTATCCTAAATTTGGTTTTGAAAAAGCGGCTCATTTTGGGATTTCTGCACCGTTTGATGTACCAGCTGAAAATTTTTTGGCGCTTGAATTATATCCGGGCGGGCTAGTTGATTTTAGCGGAGAAATTCGCTATCCAGATGCGTTTAATCAAGTATAAAGGAGATTAGAAATGAGCTTAAATTTGATTCAGGCGCCGCTTGCTGAAATTGGTACGCCAGTTGTATTGACTATTGAAACGATGGAAGCGCGCCTTAATAAAGTCATAGCGAATATGAAGCGAGAAAATCTTGATGCAATTGTAGTTTATGCGGATAAGGAGCACGGTGCTAATTTTGAGTATCTAACGGGATTTATTCCGCGGTTTGAAGAAGCGATTCTCGTTTTACACAAATCAAAAAAAGCATTTTTACTGCTTGGAAATGAAAATATGAAGATGGCAGCACATGCGAGAATTCCAAATGAAGCGATTCATGTGCCACATTTTTCATTGCCAAACCAGCCGATGATGCCGAACTTTTCTTTAGCGAGTCTGTTTGAACGTACTGAACTGCGCGGCGCGCAAACAATTGGGCTTGTCGGATGGAAAAAGTTCACATCGGAAACGGAAATAAACGCGAACTTGTTTGATTTGCCGCATTTCATTGTGCAAGCGGTTGAAAATAGCGCGAAAGACGCAACGCTCATTTCGGCGAGTGGGGTGTTTATCTGGAATGAAAGAGGTGCACGCGTCACAAATAATGCGAACGAAGTCGCGCACTATGAATTTGGTGCGAGCCTTTCTTCCACAAGTATTTTAAAAGCAATGGATAAAATCACTTTAGGTAAAAGTGAAATGGAAATTGCGGGGGAACTGGCTCGGCTTGGGCAGCCTCACACAGTCGTTTCGATTATGGCGACGGGTGAACGCTTTCAATACGCAAATCTTTATCCGACAAATAAATTGGTGAGTCTTGGGGATAAAATTTCCCTTACGTGTGGCTTTAAAGGCGGCTTGTCGAGTCGCGCGGGATATGCGGTGCGAGATGCAAGTGAACTTCCAGATGGACAAAAAGATTACGTCGAACGCGTTTCGGAGCCGTATTTTAAAGCGATTGTAAAGTGGCTTGAAACGGTAAGGGTAGGTTATAAGGCGGCGGATTTGTATCAGGATATGGAAATGGTTTTGCCGAAGGAAACGTATCACTGGCATTTAAATCCGGGGCATTTGACGGCTGATGAGGAGTGGATGGCTTCGCCAGTTTACCCTCATTCACCGCATACACTAAAAAGCGGTATGATTTTCCAAATCGATATTATTCCTTCTGTAAAAGGTTATGCAGGCGCAAGTGCGGAAGAATGTGTGGCGCTTGCTGATGCCGATTTACGTGCAGCGATTAAACGGGACTACCCAGAACTAAATGCGCGCATAAAAGAACGGCGTCGCTATTTACGTGAAGTGCTAAAAATCAATATCCATGAAGATCTTTTACCATTATCAAACACTGTTGCTTACATGCGACCGTTTTTGCTAAACCATGAACTTGCTTTTATTAATGATTAATAAGTTTGATGGGAGTTTTCATCTGGACGATTATTTGAGTTCTAATAATCTTTTCAATTTCCAACTTGGTGATATTTTTGCTACTCTTTTGTTTTTTGAAGGGCGCAAATAACATAATGAGCTTGATAGTGAGGCATAAATTCAGTGAAAACCATCTTTGAAATGGGATGAACACTTGAATTTATGCTTCTTTATTTTAGTGCTAGGAATTTAATCACCTTTAAAAAATTCTAAAATAAAATCATGAAACAGTCGTTCAGACGGGGAGAGGTTGCGTTTTTTTGTGGTGATGAGGCCGACTGAACGGCGCAAGTCCTTGTCGCGCAAGGGGATGCTAATGGTTTCTTTGAAGATGGCGCCGTCTAAAATCATTTCTGGGAGAATGGAGATGCCAAGACCTGCGCCAACTAAACCTTGAATCGTATAGAAATCGGTGCTTTGAAAAGCAATATCAAGCGTAATGCCTTTTTTTTCGGCGGACTTTTGGACGATTTGGAATAGGTCAAAATCGCTTGGATAAAGGATAAATTTTTCTTGTCCGAGGTCGTGAAGCGTTAACGTTAGCTCTTGACTTAGCGGATGCGCTTTTGGGACGATTACTTTTAATTTTTCATCAAAAAAGCGGGTTGTGTAAAAAGATTCGGATTCTGCTGGAACGGGTGACAGGAAAGTGAGGTCGAGGTCACCTGAGTGTAGCATGTTTGTCAGTTCAGCGTTTGAGCCTTCCAGAAATTGATAGGAAATGTCGGGATAGTTTTTTCGGAATTCCGAGATGACAGCGGGTAAAACTTTTGTGGAAAGGGAGTTGGGTAGCCCAACCCGCACGGTTCCAAGTGTTGGATTGGTATATTCGGTGACAATCGATTCAGCTTTTTGAAGTTCATTCATGGCACGTTTTGCTTGCTCAAGGAAATCTCTTCCAACGTTTGTTAGGCGCATATTTCGCCCAATGCGTTCAAATAGTGCCACGCCGAGTTCATCTTCAAGTTTAGTAATCTGCCTGCTGACGGCAGATTGGGCGACGTGTAGATTTTCGGAGGCTTGTGTCATATGTTCGACTCTTGCAACTTCCATAAAATATTTTAATTGGCGTAATTCCACATTAAACACTTCTTTCGTTCTCAAAATGAGATTGCTTTATTCTATTATATATATTGTTTCGATAAATGAAAAGGAATAAAATAGAACTTACACAAAACGTCACTTGATGGAAGTGAATTTTCTATCAATTTAGTTTATTCCGTCAATAAAGATAGACGGATGCTGGAGGAGGAATTTGAATGAGAGATGTAGGAATGCCAAAAAAACATGGCTTATATCATCCGGAAAATGAGCACGATGCTTGTGGTATCGGCTTTGTGGCGAATGTGCAAAATAAAAGTTCGCATAAAATTGTCGAACAAGGTATTCACATGTTATGCCAACTCAAACACCGCGGTGGTGAAGTTGGTGGGGATACAGGTGATGGCGCCGGCATTTTACTTGAAATTTCAGATGCTTTTTTTAGAAAAGTTTGTTCTGAAGAAGGTATTTTACTTCCAGAAAAATTGAAATATGCAGTGGGTATGATTAATTTTCCAAAGGATGAATCTGAACGTCTGACATTGATGGAACGCTTTACGGCTATTGTGAAAGAAGAAGGACAAACGTTTCTTGGCTATCGTAAAGTGCCAACGGATGCGACAAAAATTGGCGCGGGTGCAAAACAGACGGAGCCAGCCATTTACCAGATTTTTATTGAACGAAAAGATGCTCAATCTGAGAAGGAATTTGAACGCGCGCTTTATTTAATGCGGAAACAAATGGAAAACTTTGCCAAAACACTTGATTTAACAGGGACTTTTTACGTGCCGAGTTTGTCAACTCGGACTGTGATTTATAAAGGGATGCTACTCCCAGAGCAAATTAATGCGTACTATTTGGACCTCGCGAGCCCAGAATACACGTCGGCTTTTGCGCTCGTTCATTCGCGCTTTTCGACGAACACATTTCCAAGCTGGGAGCGGGCACATCCGTACCGCTACTTGATTCATAATGGTGAAATCAACACACAACGTGGCAATGTGAACTGGATGAAAGCCCGTGAGAAACGCGCAGAAAGCCCACTTTTTGGTAAAAAGCTTGAAAAAGTTCTACCAATCATTGATGAATCAGGGAGTGATTCGGCCACGCTTGATAATGCGCTTGAATTCCTCGTGCAAACGGGAAGAACGCTCCCGCACGCGGCAATGATGCTTATTCCAGAGCCGTGGGATAAAAATAAAAATATGTCGGAGGACAAACGTTCGTTTTACGAGTATCATGCAACACTCATGGAACCGTGGGACGGACCGACTTCGATTTCCTTCACGGACGGCCGTGTGATTGGGACGATTTTAGACCGCAATGGTTTGCGCCCGGCTCGTTACTATCTAACAAAAGAAGGGACAATCATTTATTCATCGGAAACGGGTGTCGTACCAGTTGATGCGGCGGATGTTGTGAAAAAAGAAACGGTTGGTGCTGGCCAAATGCTACTCATTGATTTGGAAAAAGGACGCATCATTCCAGATGCCGAACTAAAAGGAGCATTAGAATCAGCCGAACCATACGCAGCCTGGCTTGAAAATTTAACCGACATTTCCGAACTCACAAAAGAGGTAGATGATGAGTTCGAACCGCTCTCAAAATCGGCATGCTTTAAATTAGAACAGGCTTTTGGGTACACACAAGATGAGTTAAATAAAATTTTAATCCCAATGGTCACCGAGAAAAAAGATCCAATGGGCGCAATGGGCTATGACGCTCCGCTTGCCGTACTTTCAAAAAGACCACAACTTTTGTTTAATTACTTCAAACAACTATTTGCGCAGGTGACGAATCCGCCTATCGACGGACTTCGCGAGGAAACCGTTGTGTCGACGATGACGCTTCTAGGCGACGAAGGAAATATTTTAGCTCCTAGCGCACAAAACGCGAATCGAATCCGCTTAAAAACGCCCATTTTGTCTCGTAAGGAATTTGCGGCGCTTAAAAACCAAACTAAATTTAGCGAAGCCACAAAAATTGTGCCAATGCTATTCCAAAAAGAAGAGTGTGACTCGTTAGATGCGCGCCTAGACGTTATTTTTAACGAGGTAGAAAAAGCCATTCAAGCAGGAAATAAGCTCATTGTTTTAACAGATGAGGGAACGAATGCTGAATGGATTGGCGTCCCGTCACTTCTTGCAGTAAGCGGTTTGCATCAACATTTGATTCAAAAAGGGTTACGGACAAAAGCAAGCATTATCGTAAAAACAGCAGAAGCGCGTGATGTGCACCAATGTGCGACACTCATCGGTTATGGTGCAGATGCAATTTATCCGTATCTTGCCATTCATGCCTTCCATGATTTAATTGAGCAAGGTCGTATTACAGGCTTTACAATTGATGAAGCAGAAATGAGATATATTGAGGCACTGACAGATGGCATTTTAAAAGTCATGTCGAAAATGGGTATCTCAACCGTGCAAAGTTACCGAGGAGCACAGATTTTTGAAGCAATTGGTATTGGCGCGGATGTAACAGAGAAATATTTTCCTGGAACAGCCAGCGTATTATCTGGCATTCCACTTGATATTATTGCAAAAGAGGCGTGGCTCCGTCATAGACAAGCCTTCCACGATATTGGCTATCAAGCATTTACGCTAGACTCAGGCGGTGAGTATCAGTGGCGTTCAAACGGCGAGTATCACGTCTATAATCCGCTTGCCATTCACTCCTTGCAACGTGCGACACGTGAAAACGACCGCGAAGCTTACAATTTATATGCGGATTTAATGCAAAATCAAAATCAAGCTTTTCTCCGCGGGTTGTTTGATATAAAAACGGATCGTAAGCCCGTTCCTATTTCAGAAGTTGAACCAGCCGAAGCCATTTTTAAACGGTTTAAAACGGGTGCGATGTCATACGGGTCGATTAGCCAAGAAGCCCACGAAGCGCTCGCCATCGCAATGAATCGCCTTGGTGGCAAAAGCAACAGCGGAGAAGGCGGTGAGAATCCAGAACGTTTTGCGCGTGATGCAAACGGAGATTTACGCAGAAGCGCGATTAAACAGGTCGCATCTGGTCGGTTTGGCGTAACAAGCCACTACTTGGTAAATGCAGAAGAGTTACAAATTAAAATGGCACAAGGAGCAAAACCAGGCGAGGGCGGGCATTTGCCAGGTAAAAAAGTATATCCGTGGATTTCAAAAACTCGCGGCTCAACAACTGGTGTCGGCCTCATCTCCCCGCCGCCACATCATGATATTTATTCCATTGAAGATTTAGCCCAACTCATCTTTGATTTGAAAAATGCGAATCAAAAGGCGCGCATCAATGTAAAACTTGTTTCGAAAACAGGTATAGGAACAATCGCGTCTGGTGTTGCAAAAGGAAATGCTGATGTCATTTTAGTTAGCGGCTACGAGGGAGGAACTGGTGCAGCAGCTAGAAGTAGTATTCGCCACACTGGACTCCCGTGGGAAATTGGTCTTGCAGAAACACAACAAACACTCCTTTTAAATGGACTTAGAAATCAAGTCGTCCTAGAGACAGACGGCAAAATGATGACTGGAAAAGACGTTCTAATCGCAGCCTTACTGGGCGCAGAAGAATACGGCTTTGCGACAGCACCGCTTGTGACACTCGGTTGCGTCATGATGCGCGTTTGTCATATGGACACCTGTCCGGTCGGTGTGGCCACGCAAAATCCAGAACTTCGTAAAAAATTTGCTGGGTCTGCGGATTATGTTGTCAATTTCTTTCAGTTTATCGTTCAAGAAATGCGTGAAATGATGGCTGAACTAGGTTTCCGCACGTTAGACGAATTAATCGGTCAAAAACAATATATCGTCTCACATGAACGAAAAGAAGCGCACTGGAAAGCGAAATATTTGGACTTCAGCCAGTTGCTCTATACCGATGATTTCTACCGTACACAGACACAAATTTGCACGAAGAAGCAAAATCATAAGCTAGAAGAGACACTTGATGCTCGAAAAATTGTGCAACAAATTCAGCCAGCACTTGAAACAGGTCAAAAAGTGACAGGCACATTCAAAGTGCGCAACATTGACCGTGCAATTGGAACCATTTCAGGCTCGATGATAAGCGAGAAATACGGCGCGGAAGGCTTACCTGAAGATACTGTCGATTTAACATTTATCGGTGCCGCAGGACAAAGTTTCGGTGCTTTCACACCAAATGGTATGACACTTCGAATCATAGGCGATGCGAATGATTACTTTGGCAAAGGCTTGTCCGGCGGAAAACTCATCGTAGCACCAAATGATGCGGCACCAATAAACCCGCACGAGTCAGCTATCGTTGGCAATGTAACACTTTACGGCGCAACAGGCGGAGAGGCCTACATGTTAGGAAAAGCGGGTGCCAGATTTGCCGTGCGAAACAGTGGTGCGACCGCCGTTGTTGAAGGCATCGGCGATAATGGCTGTGAATATATGACTGGCGGTGCCGTTGCCATTTTAGGCGAAGTGGGAGACAATTTCGCAGCGGGAATGTCTGGCGGTGTGGCGTACGTTTATACGCGTGACAAGGAAGCCTTTCATTTGAAGACGAACCACGAACTTGTTTCGGTGCGGTCTGTGTCTTCCAAGCGGGAGATAAATCGTTTGAAGGATATGCTAATTCGCCATGTCGCCTATACAGGGAGCAAGTTTGCGAAATCCATTTTAGACCAATTTGAAAGTGAACTTGAGCATTTTGTCTATGTCATTCCGCACGAATATGAAGCGATTCTAACGCGCATGGAAGAGATTGAGGCAAGCGGTGAAACGCATGCGGCGGCTGAACTGGCGGCTTTTTATGAGCTGACAGGAAATAAAGAAGAAGTGACGGCGAAGTAAAGGAGGCGATGAGGATGGGAAAATCAACTGGTTTTATGGACTATAACCGTATTCCAGCGCCCGTTCGCGATCCGAAAAAACGGACGCGCGACTGGAATGAATATAATCTACCCATGCCAGAACATGATTTAACGGTTCAAGCAGCACGTTGTATGGATTGCGGTGTCCCGTTTTGTAGTGTCGGTATGGAAATTAAAAACGGCGTATCAGGTTGCCCGCTAAACAATTTAATCCCTGAGTGGAACGATGCTGTTTACCGCGGTGATTGGAAAGAAGCGCTTATGTTGCTCCTAAAGACGAACAATTTCCCAGAGTTTACTGGGCGCGTCTGTCCGGCCCCTTGTGAGGGTGCGTGTACAGTTGCGATTTCGGAACCGGCGGTCGGCATTAAATCAATTGAAAAGGAAATCATTGACCGCGGATTCGCCGAAGGTTGGATTCAGCCAGAGCCACCACAAAATAGAACGGGTAAACGGATTGCCATCATTGGCTCTGGCCCCGCTGGTCTTTCTTGTGCGGATCAATTAAATAAGGCGGGGCACTCTGTCACGGTTTATGAAAAAAGCGACCGTATTGGCGGCCTTCTCATGTACGGCATCCCAACCATGAAGCTTGAGAAAGAGTCTGTTACGCGCCGTGTCAATTTGATGGCCGCTGAAGGCGTCGAATTCGTGACAAATGTAAATGCCGGCGTTGACATTACGATGACGGATTTAAAAGCCGAGTTTGATGCCGTAGTCCTTGCGACAGGAGCGAGCAAGCCTCGGGACGTTGAAATCCCTGGCCGAGAAGCAGCAGGCATTCACATGGCCGTACCATACTTGACCGAAAGCATTCGTGATAACCTCGATAACGACGGAGTTCAAACCCTCTCTGCTTCTGGGAAAAAAGTGATTATCATTGGCGGTGGGGACACCGGTGCGGATTGTGTTGCGACAGCCCTTCGGCAAGGCGCAAGCTCCATCCACCAATTTGGACACCGCGGCAAGCTTACAGAAGAGCGGACGGATAAAAATCCGTGGCCTGAATATCCGCACATCTTTCAAATGGACTACGCTCACGCTGAAGCAGAAGCCGTCTATGGAACCGATCCACGCGAGTATTTGATTAGCACGGTAGCGTTTGAAAAAGACGACGCAGGAAATCTAGTTGGTCTTCACACCGTCCAAGTTGACCATGATGTGGAGAATCATAAATATACAAAAATACCAGACACTGAACGTTTCTTTGAAGCCGACATGGTCCTCATTGCCGCTGGATTCGCTGGTGCTACAGATGACATTTTCACTAATTTCAATGTAGAAAAAACAAAGCGCCACACAATTGATGCCACAAAAGGATTTTACAGAACAAGTGAAGAAGCCGTGTTCGCCTGCGGAGACGCAAGATACGGACAAAGTCTCGTTGTAACAGCAATTGCTGAAGGCAGAGAAGCTGCTCGCGAAGTCGACTTCTATTTGATGGGTGAAACGTTTTTACCGTAGGAAAAGATGCAGAAGTTTTGGACAAATAAAAGAACCAAAATCAGGCAATAAAGCCATTTTAACAAATGGACTTTGCAGGATTTTTGGTTCTTTTTTAATGATGTTTTAGAGTCTTTGTTGTGGTTTTGTTTATGATAAAAGCTGAACTATATAATTTTGTTTTTATTGTAAAGTTTCATTATATGAACGTTGGACTGCTTTTTTAGTACTTGTATGATTAAAGATGGAGACATATTTATATGGAATGATGGTATTATAATGATAAGCCTCTCCGTTTCTTGTTTGGTGATAAAGTCAATATGTATAGGTGTCGTGAAATAGAATCAGTATATACAATTTTAGATT
>NZ_CAUYTK010000015.1:0-54529 GCF_963575625.1 Listeria tempestatis | reverse complement strand
AACACGGTAGTTAAGCTTCTCTGCGCCGATGGTAGTTGGGGGCTTCCCCCTGTGAGAGTAGGTCGCTGCCGGGCAATTTGGAAGCACTTGGAATTATTTTCCAAGTGCTTTTTGTTTGTAAACTTATCTGGGGCGTGGAGCTTGCTAGAAGGGGCATTTTTCGTGTATAATTAAAGTCAATTATAGTCAAAGTCAATTTGGATGGCTGGGAAGGAGTATTCGGATGAGAAATATTTCTGATATTATTGAGGCCTATTTAAAACAAGTTTTGGAATCGAATGAAGCTGTAGAAATTAAGCGGAGCGAGATTGCGAGTAAGTTTGAATGTGTTCCTTCGCAAATTAATTATGTCATAAATACTCGTTTTACAATGGAACGTGGATATATTGTGGAAAGTAAACGCGGTGGGGGCGGATATATTCGGATTATTAAGGTTCGGATGAATGATAAGGTGCAGCTTTTGGATGCGATTATTGGAATGCTTCGGGATAAGAAGGTATCGCAAGCTTTTGCGGAGGATGTCATTTTGCGGCTTTTGGAAGAGGATGTTGTGACGAAAAAAGAAGCGCGTATGATGGTTGCTGCTCTTGATCGTGAAGTTTTAATCATCCCACTGCCAGATCGGGATATTTTACGGAGTCGTATTTTGGAGGCAATGTTAGTAGCGTTAAAATACGATTGATTGGGGTGGATGTTGAATGCTTTGTGAAAAGTGTGGGAAGAATGAGGCGGTTACGCGTATTCAGGAGTTGCATGCTGATGGGACAATGAGTCTTTATTATTTGTGTGAGGACTGTGCGATTGAGAGTGAAATGGGGCAGTTAGATGCAATTAATGGTCTTGCGTTAGAGTTTTTATCCTTATTGGAAGAAGTTTCTTCAAAAAATAATTTGCGTTGTGCGCATTGTGGTTTGGAGTATGTGACTTTTCAGAAGACACAGCGGCTTGGATGTGCGGAATGTTATGTGAGCTTTTTGGAGCAATTAGGACCAACTTTGAAGCGGGTACAAAATGGGCATGTGCGGCATATTGGAAAGGTTCCGAAGGCTTTTCAGGAGAAAATGGACACGGAGCTTGTGCTGTCTGACCTTTCTTTACAGCTAAAAAAGATGGTTGAGATGGAACGTTTTGAGGAGGCTGCTAGGCTCAGGGATCAAATTCGAGATTTGAAGTCTGGAAGGGAGAATTTGGATGGGGAAAGCGAATAAGTTGTTTTTGCCGGTTCTTTCTTCGTGGCTTGACTTGGATGGGGATGATTCGGATGTTGTGATAAGTTCAAGAATTAGGATTGCTCGCAATTTGGCGGAAGAGAAATTTCCTGCTGCTTTTGAGAGCGAGGCGCTTATTGGGCAGGTTGTTGATGTTCTGGATGATAGCTATATGCTATTGAAAATGGTAGACTTGTCGCTATTAGAACGTGCGCTACTTGTTGAGAAACATTTGATTAGTCCATATTTGATGAATAAGAGCAAACTGGGCGCTGTTTTAATAAATGAAGCGGAAAATACAAGTGTGATGATAAACGAAGAAGATCATTTGCGGATTCAATGTATGGAACCTGGGCTTAGGCTTTTTGATGCTCTTGAACGGGCTATGGAGATTGAATCCAAAGTGGAGAATGTGGTGCCCTTTGCATTTAACCCGGAACTTGGATTTTTAACCAGTTGTGTGACGAATGTTGGGACTGGGCTTCGTGCTTCGGTTATGGTGCATTTGCCAGGGCTTGTTCTTACGAAGCGGTTTTTGAAGATGGCGGAAGCGATTAGAAGTGTTGGTTTTGTGGTAAGAGGTATATACGGGGAGAATAGTGGTTCCCTAGGGCATATTTTTCAGATTTCGAATCAGGTAACACTTGGTAAAACGGAAGAAGAAATTGTGATGGATTTGACGCAGATGATGGAGCAGGTGATTATGCAGGAGCGTGTAAGCCGAACGCATTTGAAGCAGAAATTTCATATTACACTGGAAGACCGTATTTTTAGATCTTTCGGGTTGCTGAAAAATGCGCGTATACTTACGATGCTTGAGAGTTCGAGTGCCATTTCTGATCTTCATTTAGGTATGGAGTTAGGAATTTTTGAGCATATTACTCGCCAAAAGATAAATGAATTGATACTATTTTCAAAACCAGCGTTCTTACGGAGGGCTGCAGGGCAAGATATGTTAGAGTTAGAAGAAAAAGTTATCCGTGCTTCTGTTATTCGCGATATTTTGCAAGACGTATAGCGGGAAGTGCCTTAAGGAGGAAAACGATATGATGTTTGGCCGGTTTACACAAAGAGCGCAAAAAGTACTTGCTTTATCACAAGAAGAAGCTATGCGTCTAAATCATAACAATTTAGGCACTGAGCATATTTTGCTTGGGCTTGTTCGTGAAGGTGAAGGAATTGCTGCTAAAGCGTTATATGAACTAGGAATTAGTGCTGAAAAGGTGCAACAAGAGGTAGAAGGTTTAATTGGTCAAGGTGAAAAAACGGTGACGACTATTCAATATACACCACGTGCTAAAAAGGTTATTGAATTATCGATGGATGAAGCCCGTAAACTGGGACATACTTATGTAGGAACTGAACACATTTTGCTAGGTTTAATTCGCGAAGGTGAAGGTGTGGCGGCACGTGTACTTAGCAATTTAGGTGTAAGTTTAAACAAAGCACGTCAACAAGTGTTGCAACTTTTAGGCGGCGGGGATAGTGCGGCATCTGGGCGGCAGACGAATACGCAGGCGACGCCAACGCTTGATAGTTTAGCACGTGATTTAACTGTGATTGCTAGAGAGGAAAACTTGGACCCGGTTATTGGTCGGGCGAAGGAAATTCAACGTGTGATTGAAGTATTATCAAGACGGACAAAGAATAACCCCGTTTTAATTGGAGAGCCAGGGGTTGGTAAAACGGCGATTGCGGAAGGCTTGGCGCAGCAAATTGTGCGTAATGAAGTTCCGGAAACACTTCGCGGAAAGCGTGTTATGACGCTTGATATGGGGACTGTTGTTGCGGGGACGAAATATCGCGGTGAGTTTGAGGATCGTTTAAAAAAAGTAATGGATGAGATTCGTCAAGCTGGAAATGTCATTTTATTTATTGATGAACTGCACACATTAATTGGTGCTGGGGGCGCAGAAGGTGCGATTGATGCTTCAAATATTTTGAAACCACCACTTGCTCGCGGCGAGCTCCAATGTATTGGTGCAACAACGCTTGATGAGTATCGTAAATATATTGAGAAGGATGCAGCGCTTGAAAGACGTTTCCAACCTATTAAAGTGGATGAGCCAAGTGTCGAAGAATCGATTCAAATTTTACACGGGTTGCGTGATCGCTATGAGGCGCATCATCGCGTGGCCATAACTGATGAAGCACTTGATGCGGCGGTTCGCTTGTCAGATCGCTATATTTCCGATCGTTTCTTACCAGATAAGGCGATTGATGTGATTGATGAAGCAGGCTCGAAAGTGCGTTTAAAAGCGTATACGACACCTTCTGATTTAAAAGAGATGGAACTTGAACTTTCTGAGCTGAAGAAAGAGAAGGACGCCGCTGTCCAAGGGCAGGAATTTGAAAAGGCAGCTTCATTCCGCGACCGCGAGCATAAACTTCGAAAAGCTTTGGAAGAAGAAAAGCTTACGTGGAAGGAAAAGCAAGGCCGAGACAATAGTCAAGTAACAGAAGATGTTGTGGCGGAAGTTGTTGCGAGCTGGACTGGAATTCCGGTCATGAAATTAGCGGAAACAGAAACGGATAAGTTATTAAACATGGAAAAACTATTACATGAACGTGTGATTGGGCAGGATGAAGCGGTGAAAGCTGTATCACTTGCGGTTAGGCGTGCTCGTGCAGGATTAAAAGATCCAAAACGCCCAATTGGCTCATTCATTTTCTTAGGTCCAACTGGGGTTGGGAAGACAGAGTTGGCTCGTGCGCTTGCTGAATCGATGTTTGGCGATGAGGATGCAATGATTCGCGTAGATATGTCGGAATACATGGAGAAATTTTCAACAGCAAGACTAGTTGGGGCGCCTCCGGGGTATGTTGGCTATGAAGAAGGCGGTCAATTGACTGAAAAAGTTCGGCAAAAACCATATTCTGTCGTTCTTTTAGATGAAATTGAAAAGGCGCATCCGGATGTGTTCAATATGCTACTGCAAGTTTTAGATGATGGGCGTTTAACGGATTCGAAAGGTCGCGTTGTTGATTTCCGTAACACGGTTATTATTATGACTTCAAATATTGGGGCGCAAGAAATGAAAGACGATAAATCGATGGGCTTTAATGTGACAGATGTGACGAAGGATCATAAGGCGATGAGGCACAGGGTCTTGCAGGAACTAAAAAAGGCTTTCCGTCCAGAGTTTATTAACCGAATTGATGAAACCATTGTATTCCATTCGCTCACTGAGAAAGAGCTAAAACAAATTGTGACGCTTTTGACTGGGCAGCTTACAAGACGGTTAGCGGAGCGTGATATCCATGTGAAACTAACGGACGGTGCAAAGTCTAAAATTGCGAAGGAAGGCTATGATCCGGAGTACGGAGCGAGGCCGTTAAAACGTGCGATTCAAAAAAATATTGAGGACCGTCTGTCGGAAGAACTTTTACGAGGAAATGTTCAAGTTGGTGACACAATTGAGATTGGCGTGAAAGATGGCGAATTTGAGGTTCGTAAAAAGGCTGCTAAACAGAAGAAGGTAGTAGCTAAAAAGGCGAAGGCAAAATAAGGCGTGAAGGCTTTTTTCGCGGAAAACCCGTGAGAAAAGCCTTTTTTCGAGGTGTCGAAAAACTTAGAAATGCTTTTTTTACCAAAAAGAATATGTGTTCGCTTGTTCTGTGTTACAATGGATTAGGTGGAGGGTGAGAATTATGGCAAAAGCGAAACGAACAACTAAATTTGTCTGTGGCTCTTGTGGCTATGAGTCACCAAAGTGGATGGGGAAATGCCCAAACTGCGGTGAGTGGAACCAAATGGTGGAGGCGCTCGAGCCGTCTAAGAAAGCAACGAGGCAGACGTTTACACATACGGGTGAGGCGTCTAAAGCGACTAAAATTACAGATGTTGTAAGTGAACTTGAAAAACGTGTCCAAACCAATATGCCAGAGCTAAATCGTGTACTTGGTGGCGGGGTCGTTGTTGGTTCAATGGTTTTAGTTGGTGGAGATCCTGGGATTGGGAAATCTACGCTTCTTTTACAAGTTTCTGCAGCACTAACTTTGGCTGGAAAACGCGTGCTTTATATTTCCGGGGAGGAGTCAGTTAAGCAGACGAAGCTCCGTGCAGAGCGGCTCCATGTTTCAGGCGACAATTTATATTTATACGCGGAAACGAACCTAGAGGCAATTCAAGAAACGATTCACTTTATTAAGCCGGATTTTGTTATTATTGATTCGATTCAAACGGTGTATCATCCTGATGTGACGAGTGCGGCGGGTAGTGTGTCGCAAGTAAGGGAATCAACTGCTACGCTAATGCGCATTGCGAAATTGCAAAATATTACGGTGTTTATTGTGGGGCATGTTACGAAAGAAGGGGCAATTGCGGGACCTAGACTTCTTGAACATATGGTGGATACGGTACTTTATTTTGAAGGTGAACGTCATCATGCTTACCGGATTTTACGTGCGGTTAAAAATCGCTTTGGTTCAACGAATGAAATTGGAATTTTTGAGATGCGAGATGTGGGGCTTGTTGAAGTTCAGAATCCTTCTGAAGTATTTTTGGAGGAACGTCTTGAAAATGCATCAGGTTCAACGGTTGTAGCATCTATGGAAGGAACGCGACCTGTTCTTGTGGAAATTCAAGCGCTTGTGTCACCGACAATGTTTGGGAATGCAAAGCGAATGGCAACGGGGCTTGATTACAATAAAGTATCATTAATTATGGCAGTTCTTGAAAAGCGAGTGGGCTTACTTTTACAAAATCAAGATGCCTATTTAAAAGCAGCAGGTGGTGTTAAACTTGATGAGCCAGCCGTGGATTTAGCTATTGCGGTAAGTATTGCCTCAAGTTACCATGACCGTCCAACAAATAGCACGGATTGTTTTATTGGAGAACTAGGTCTTACGGGAGAAGTGCGCCGTGTTGCGCGAATTGAGGAACGTGTGAAGGAAGCGGCAAAGCTTGGATTTAAACGTATTTTTGTGCCAGCAAACAATCGGCTGGAAATTAAAATGCCGAGCGGGGTATCGATTATTGCGGTCGAAACAATTGCCGAGGCACTAAAGAAGGCCCTACCGAAATCTTAAGCTTTTCTTTTAGGGAGAAAATTTGCGGGTTGTCTGTTTCATAGTGTAAAATGGAAGAGTACGAAGCAATTTATAAATATAAAATGAAGGGAGGAAAAGAGATGCTGAAATGGGTAATTAGAGCTTGTTTTATTTTACTTGGTGGTACAGCGGGTGTATTTATTTTGCCGGCCATTTATTTAAAGATGGGTTTGGCAGACCACTTATGGCTTAATAATCCTTATGCCAATGCTTTTGTTGGTGCAATTATATTTTATCTTATTACTTTCTGGGCGGTGAAATATATAGAAGCCGCACTCAATTGGCTTGAGGAAAAATTAACGAAAATTTCAAGCGTAACCATTGTTTACGGGGGGCTAGGCCTAATTATTGGGCTAGTCATTGCATTTTTTGCGGGCAATGCGTTCAGCCAAACAAGAATTCCAATTATCAATTCGGTTGTACCGATAGTTTTGACGCTTGTCTTAGGGTATCTCGGGTTTCGTGTGGGTATTAGTCGACGGAATGAGCTTGGATCGCTTTTTTCTGGGAAAAATATACGTAAAAAAGCTGCAGATTCAACTGGTCGAGAGGCTCAAAATAGCGGCTCAATGGACTATAAAATTTTAGATACGAGTGTTATAATTGATGGACGTATTGCGGATATTTTAATGACGGGGTTTTTAAATGGTGTCATTGTGATACCGCTGTTTGTTTTGGCAGAGCTGCAACATATTGCCGATTCATCAGATACTTTAAAACGGACGCGTGGTCGCCGCGGATTAGATATTTTAAATCGTATTCAAAAAGAAGAGAAGATTAAAGTTGAAATGTATGAAGGTGACTTTGAAGATATTCCGGAAGTCGATAGTAAGCTTGTTAAGCTAGCTAAAATAATGGGTGGCACGGTTGTAACAAATGATTACAATTTAAATAAGGTTTGCGAGTTTCAAAATGTGCCTGTACTAAATATTAATGATTTAGCGAATGCAGTTAAGCCGGTTGTTTTACCTGGTGAAAAAATGACGGTTTTGGTCGTGAAAGATGGTAAGGAACATAATCAAGGTGTCGCTTATTTAGATGATGGTACGATGATTGTCGTAGAAGACGGTCGTAAATTCATGAATGAAACGATTGAAGTTGAGGTTACAAGTGTACTTCAGACGTCAGCAGGAAGAATGATTTTTGCAAAACCAAACTGATATTTGGAGATTAGGCAGGAGTTAGTGGGAATGAACTATGAACTGATTTTTTTAGCGGCTGGGCAAGGGAAACGGATGAATGCTAAACGTAATAAGATGTGGCTTGAGTTATTCGAAGAACCGATTTTTGTGCATGCTTTAAAGCCTTTTTTGGCTGATAGCCGCTGTAGCCATATTGTCATTGTTTGCCAAGCGGAGGAAATAGCTTTGGTGAATACGGCGCTTCAGAATCTTGAATTAGCTGGTACATTTGTTGAGGTTGTAGTCGGGGGAACTGAGCGGCAGTATAGTGTCAGGAATGGGCTAGCAAAATGTAATGCGGAGGAAATTGTTCTCGTTCATGATGGTGCTAGGCCGTTTGTGACGCTAGATATTGTGGATAGGTTGCTTGGCGCTGTTTCTGAAAAAGAGGCTAGTATTTGTGCGGTAAAGGTAAAAGATACGGTGAAGCGTGTTTCGCTTGGATTAGTTCGCGAGACGGTTGACCGAGAAAACCTTTGGCAGATTCAAACGCCGCAAGCTTTTAAGTTATCGCTTTTAAAAGAGGCGCACAAGAAGGCGTTCGCGGAAGGCTTTCTTGGAACAGATGAAGCAAGTCTTGTTGAGCGTCTTTCTGCCCCGATTAGTGTTGTAGAAGGTAGTTATTACAATATTAAATTGACAACGCCTGAGGATATGCCGCTTGCGAAAGCGATTTTTGGTGAGATGGGAGGGAATGTTAGATGATTCGAATTGGTCAAGGTTATGATGTGCATCAGCTTGTTCAGGGGAGAAAGCTAATTGTTGGTGGCGTGGAGATTCCTTATGAAAAGGGCTTACTTGGGCATAGTGATGCAGATGTATTGCTTCATACTGTGACGGATGCGATTATTGGTGCGGTGGCAAGGCGTGATATTGGGCATTTCTTCCCAGACACGGATATGGCTTTTAAAGATGCCGATTCGGCGGAACTTTTGCTTAAAGTTTGGCAAGAGGTCAAAGAAGAGGGGTATAAATTGTCAAATTTAGATTGTACGATTATTGCGGAGCAGCCCAAAATGGCGCCTTATGTGGACGCTATGAAGAACCGAATTGCGGTGCTTTTAGATGCTTCGCCGTCACAAGTAAATGTGAAAGCGACTACGACAGAAAAATTAGGTTTTACAGGTCGTGGTGAAGGAATAGCGAGTTTAGCAGTTGTGCTGCTTGAAAAGTAAAAGGAGTGAATCGTTTTGGTTGAAAATAAGAAGGTTCGTGTACGATATGCGCCTAGTCCAACGGGTTTTTTACACATTGGAAACGCGCGTACGGCACTTTTTAATTATTTATTTGCAAGACATAATGACGGAGAATTTGTGATTCGTATTGAAGATACGGATTTAAAACGTAACGTTGAAGACGGCGAGGAGAGTCAGCTTAGAAATTTAAAATGGTTAGGAATTGACTGGGATGAAGGAATTGATAAGCCAGGTAAGTACGGACCATATCGCCAGTCGGAACGTAAAGAGATTTATGATCCGCTTTTAGAACAGCTTTTAGAAGAAGGAAAGGCATATAAATGCTACTGTACGGAGGAAGAGCTTGAGGCAGAACGTGAGACTCAAAAAGCGCGCGGAGAAATGCCGCGTTACGGCGGGAAGTGTCGCCATTTGACGGACGCTGAACGTGCTGAAAAAGAGGCTGAGGGATTAAAGCCGAGTATTCGCTTTGCTGTGCCTGAGAACCAGACTATTACATTTAATGATATGGTAAAAGGTGACGTTTCCTTTGATACAAATGGTATTGGTGATTTTGTTATTGGAAAAAAAGATGGTATGCCGACGTATAATTTTGCGGTAGCTGTGGATGATCATTTGATGGAAATGACGCATGTTCTTCGCGGAGATGACCATATTTCTAATACGCCAAAACAAATTATGATTTATGAGGCATTTGGCTGGGAAGCACCAATTTTTGGTCATATGACGCTAATTGTCAATGAAAATAGACGTAAGCTTAGTAAACGTGATGGCTCTATCATTCAGTTCATTGAACAGTACCGCGATTTAGGGTACTTACCAGAGGCCTTATTTAACTTCATCGCTATGCTTGGATGGTCTCCAGAAGGTGAGGAAGAAATTTTCTCTAAGGAAGAATTTATTAAAATTTTCGATCCTAATCGTCTTTCGAAATCACCGGCTCTTTTTGATACGAACAAATTAACGTGGGTAAACAACCAATATGTGAAGAAATTACCACTAAATGATGTTGTCGAACTTTCTTTACCACATTTGAAAAAAGCAGGCGTGGTGCCAGAGCAATTAGATGCCGAAGAACTTCTTTGGGTACACAAACTGGTGTCGCTATATCATGAACAAATGAGTTATGGCGCAGAAATCGTGGGCTTAACAGAAATGTTCTTTGCGGATGCTAGTCAACTAAATTTCGATGAGGAAGAACAAGGTGTGCTAGCGGAGGATACGGTGCCGGTTGTCATTAGCGCTTTTGCAAATGAGGTGGCAAGTTTAGAACCTTTTGTGGCAGATGAAATTAAAGCGGCCATTAAACGTGTGCAAAAAGAAACGGGTGTGAAAGGGAAAGCTCTCTTCATGCCAATTCGTATTGTGACAACTGGCGAGATGCACGGACCTGAATTGCCACTTGCGATTGAAGTTTTGGGCAAGGAAAAGGTTTTAAGTCGTCTAAACGAATGGTCCAAGAAATAAACTGAAAGGACGCTTTGAGGCAGAAATTGCTTCTGCGTTCTTTTTGCTTTAGTCCCAAATAATAATGGTTGCGATTCTCATTTTTGTTGTTATAATAGAAGTACTATAGTGTTCGAAATCAGTGAGGGGAAGAAGTACGGAGTGTGCGACTTACAGAGAGAGCCATATTGCTGCGACTGGCTTAGTTCTACCATTTCAGAAATGCATCCCTGAGTTCTTGCGGGAAATCTAAAGAGTATCGCGAGACGTCAGCAGGCCGTTACCCCTGCATACAAGGTGGGGTTTATTTCTTCAAACCCAATCAGAGTGGAACCGCGCAAGACGTCTCTGTATAGAGGTGTCTTTTTGTTTGGGCACTTACGGGCTATGCCCGTTAGAGCCCAAATATAAGAACGCCCAAAAGGCGTTGTTAATCCAAGGGTTTGCACTTACGGGCTATGCCCGTTAGAGCCCAAATATAAGAACGCCTAAAAGGCGTTGTTAATCCAAGCAGTTAGACTTAAAGGCTCTGCCCACATGAAGCCTAAACGTGCACGAGCGAAAGCGAGTTAGAGCCGCAAAACACTACAAAACCGAATCCAATGGAGGAATAAAAATGGCGAGGAAATTTATCGAGGATTTAGATACTGTCATCAAAAATGACCCAGCAACACAAAACCGAATAGATGCCTTTTTAACAAATGCGGGGGTGCATGCCATCTGGATTTACCGAGTGGCGCACTTTTTCTACCAGCACAATATGATTATATTCTCGAAAATGCTATCGCAATTTGCTCGGTTTATGACGAATATTGAAATTCATCCTGGGGCTGTGCTTGGTAGACGTCTTTTTATCGACCACGGTGCGGGTGTTGTTATTGGCGAGACGGCGGAGCTTGGAACAGATGTGACTATTTTTCACGGGGTTACGCTTGGTGGTACGGGAAAAGATACAGGGAAGCGTCACCCAACAGTACAAAACGGTGTACTTATTTCTGCGGGAGTAAAAATACTTGGGCCTGTTGAAATAGGTATGGAAGCTAAAATTGGAGCTGGGGCTGTTGTTTTAAAGGATGTCCCGCCGCATTCGACAGTAGTCGGCATTCCTGCAAAGGTAGTGCGGCTAAACGGGCGCACAGTGGCGCATACAGAGCCAAATTTGGACACCCTTTTTAAGAGAATTGAACAGTTAGAAGAAAAATTAGCAAAATATGGACGAGGAGCTGATGAATAAATGTCTTTGCAAATTTATAATACGTTAACGCGTGAAAAGGAGATTTTTAAACCGATAAATGATGGGAAAGTAAAAATGTATGTCTGCGGGCCAACGGTGTATAATTACATTCATATTGGCAATGCACGACCGATTATTGTGTTTGATACGGTGCGCAGGTATTTTACGTATCGCGGATATGATGTACAGTTTGTATCGAATTTTACGGATGTGGACGATAAGCTGATTCGTGCGGCAGAAGAGCTCAAACTAACGGTTCCAGAAGTGGCGGACAAATTTATTGGCGCGTATTTTGATGATGTCGACCAATTAAATGTGGCGAAAGCGACGGTCAATCCTCGTGTAACGGAAAATATGGACGAAATTATTGATTTTATTTCTGCGCTTATCGAAAAAGGCTTTGCGTATAAGTCAGGCGGGGATGTTTATTATCGTACGAAAAAATTTGACGGATACGGGAAATTATCGCATCAACCGTTAGCAGATTTACAGATGGGCGCGCGAATTGAGGCAAATGACTTGAAAGAAGACCAACTCGATTTTGTTCTTTGGAAAAGCGCGAAACCAGGCGAGATTTTTTGGGAAAGTCCATTTGGCAAGGGGCGTCCTGGCTGGCATATTGAGTGCTCGACACTCGCACGCAAATATTTAGGGGATACGATTGATATTCATGCGGGCGGTCAAGACTTGATTTTCCCACACCACGAGGATGAAATTGCGCAATCAGAAGCGTTAACGGGTGAGACCTTTGCGAATTACTGGATGCACAACGGATTTTTAAACATTGATGGGGAAAAAATGTCGAAGTCGCTTGGGAATTTTATTACGCTTCACGATGTTCTTAAAGATTATGACCCGAATGTAATTCGTTTCTTCATGCTTTCTGTTCACTACCGTAGACCGATTTCGCTTAGTGATGCTACGCTAAATGATGCGGAGAATGGGCTTATGCGTCTGCGGACGACGTATTACAATTTGGATTACCGGATTCAATCGGTGGAGGATGATTTTAGCGATCCAGAGCATAAGGAAGAATGGCTGGAGCAACTTACGGAGCTTAAAATGCAATTTGAAGATGAGATGGATGATGATTTCAATACGGCCAATGCGATTACGGCTTTCCATGAGCTTGCTAAACGTGCGAATATTTACTTGACACGTGACCACGTTTCGGTGTCTGTTTTACGTGAGTTTTATAGCATGATGCGTTTATTTGCAGAGGTTCTAGGCGTTCGCTTGGAAAGTGCTTCAACAGCCGCGCTTCTTGACACTGAAATTGATGCCCTTATTGAGGAACGATTACAAGCGAGAAATGAGCGAAACTTCGCTCGCGCAGATGAAATTCGTGATTTACTCAAAGAAAAAAATATTGTTTTGGAAGATACAGCACACGGCACGCGCTGGAAACGAGGGTAAGAAATGGCGAAAGTGAAAGATTATAAACAGCTAAACAGCCTTGCGCTCGCGTACATGGGTGATGCGGTTTACGAGCAACATATTCGGCTGCATTTATTAAAAATCGGGAAAACAAAACCTAATCAGTTGCAAAAAAAGGCGACGGAATTTGTTTCAGCGAAAGGGCAGGCCCAAATTTTAAACACGCTTTTAGAGCGCGGCTTTTTAACGGAAGATGAAACGGCTGTTTATAAGCGTGGGCGTAATGCAAAATCCTACTCACAACCTAAAAATACAGATGCTGCAACATACAATTTATCGAGCGCATTTGAGGCGGTTATCGGTTATTTGTATTTGGGTGAGGAAGAAGATCGGCTTTTGGAATGGTTGGATGTGGCCGTTCAAATTATCGAGGAGGGGAATTAAAATGGAAAATAATGAAGAATGGATTGGTGGCAAGAACCCTGTACTCGAAGTGCTACGTTCAGGTCGCGATATCCATAAAATTATGATTTCGGAAGGCTCGCAAAAAGGAGTCATGAAACAAATTATTGGCCTAGCCAAAGAGCGACACGTGGAAGTGCGTTTTGTCCCAAAAGCAAAGGTTGATAAAGTGGTTCCAGGTTCGAATCAAGGGGTGGCGGCGCAAATTGCGGCGTATCGCTATTTTGAGTTAGAGGATTTGTTTCGTGCGGCGGAGCAGAAAAATGAAAAGCCGTTTTTCATTATTTTAGATGAGCTCGAAGATCCGCATAACTTGGGCTCAATTATGCGTACGGCCGATTCTGTTGGGGCGCACGGGATCATTATTCCAAAGCGGCGTTCGGTGAGCTTGACACAAACGGTTGCGAAGGCTTCAACCGGTGCAATTGAGTATGTGCCTGTTGTGCGCGTGACGAATATTACGAAAACTATGGAAGAATTGCAAAAAAGAGGCTTATGGATTTTTGGAACCGATGCGTCTGGCAGTAGCGATTACCGCACGATGGACGCGGATTTGCCGCTTGCGCTTGTCATTGGTAGCGAGGGTCGCGGCATGAGCCGTCTTGTACGAGAAAAATGCGATTTTCTCATTCACTTGCCGATGGTCGGGAAAGTCACGTCTTTAAACGCCTCAGTTGCAGCTAGCATTTTACTTTATGAAGTTTATAGGAAGAGAAACCCGATGAAATGAACCGCGTCTTGCTAGTTGATGGCTATAATGTGATTGGTGCGTGGCCAGAACTTGCCCGTTTAAAAAATCATGATCTTGAAGAGGCGAGAAACACTCTGATTGCATGGATGGCTGAATATAAAAGCTATACAGGCTACCGCGTTGTAATCGTATTTGATGCGCAGTATGTACGAGGAATTCAGCGGAAAATGATGAAAAATAAAGTGGAAATTATTTTTACAAAAGAAGATGAAACTGCGGATGAATATATTGAGCAAAAAGCGATTGAATGGAAAAATGCCAAAACGCAAATTATGGTCGCGACAAGTGATTATACAGAGCAATGGGCAATTTTCGGGCAAGGGGCACTACGAATCTCCTCGCGCGAATTACTTTTTGAAATTCAAGAAATGAGCCGTACAATTGACCGGAAAATGAAACGGATTCGTTCGGAAATGCCAAAATCAAAGCTAGATTTAGATTCTGAAACTATTAAACGTTTAGAAATGTGGCGAAGAGGCGAAAAATAATGGTTGACGGTGTAGAAGATAACTCTGTATAATGAAGCAAAATCTTTAGCAAAGGAGCCAAATCGAATTGACGAATGAACAAAATCAGGAAATGGATTTGCTAACACTTGCTAGGGGTGGGGACACGGAAGCGCTCGAGTATTTTTTTAGTAAATATCAAAGCGTAGTATACTGGAAAGCGACGCAGTATTTTTTGCAGGGTGCTGACCGTGAAGACTTAATACAAGAGGGCATGATTGGGCTTTTTAAAGCAATTCGGGATTACAATCCTGAAAAAGCGGCTTCATTTAAGTCGTTTGCAGAAATTTGTATTAATCGGCAGCTTCTGTCGGCAGTCAAACGTGGTGCACGAAAGAAAAACAATCCACTAAATCAATCGATCTCACTTGATACACCAATGAGTTCAGATGATGAGCTAGACTGGACGCTTATCGATGTTATCTCGGAAAAGCAAGCAGAAACCCCGGAAGATTTTTTAATTAAAAATGAAGATTTTTCAAATGTTGCAAAGAAGTTAGAGGAGCTAACGAGTGAATTTGAGCGAAATGTTTTGAAGCAGTATTTAGAGGGAAAAAGTTATCATGAAATGGCGAAAGCTTTCGAGGTGAAAGAGAAAGCAATTGATAATGCGCTACAACGAATCAAGCGGAAAATGACGAAAGACTTATAGATGGCTATATGTCGGTTTTGTCACAAAATTTCGTTTGACTTGAACTTTATGAAATGATATATTTATGGAGATGCAAAGTCTTCTAATAAGACTACGCAAATGAGAGTAGCGGGGTTGACAGAAGCATATGAAGAAGAAAACATCACTTGCTTGTAGTGAGTGCGGTTCAAGAAATTATTCAATTAGTGCCAGTGGTTCGCATAAACAAGTTCGTTTAGAAGTTAAGAAGTTTTGCCGGCACTGTAATAAACACACTTTACATCGAGAAACAAAATAGATTTAATTTGGAGGTTTAAACATGTCTGCGATTTCAAGATTTTTTAAAAACGTTGCGTCTGAAATGCGAAAAGTAACTTGGCCAACTAGAAAAGAATTGACAAGCTATACAGTAACAGTTGTTATTACGGTTATTTTATTTGCTGTGTTCTTTATGATTTTAGACTTTGGAATTGAACAGCTTATTCAGCTCATCCTGTAATGCTGGGCAATTTTAAAAATTAATGGTATAATACTACTTGTGATGAAACCCGAGTGAATCCGGGTTTTTTGTTTTGGTTAAATCGAAAAACAAAGGAGGATGGTGGCAAAAGGTGTCGCCAACTAACAAATGGAAAAAAATTGGTATGTCGTACACACTTACTCGGGTTATGAAAATAAAGTAAAAGCCAACTTAGAAAAACGTGTTGAATCGATGGGGATGTCGGATAAAATCTTCCGCGTAATTGTTCCTGAAGAAGATGAAACTGAAGTGAAAAATGGGAAGACAAAGACAATCAAGCGTAAAGTATTTCCTGGCTATGTGCTTGTTGAAATCGTGATGACAGATGATTCTTGGTACGTGGTTCGAAATACACCAGGCGTTACAGGATTCGTCGGTTCCGCTGGTTCAGGTTCAAAACCGACAGCGCTTTTACCAGAAGAAGCTGACCGTATTCTAAAAAGTATGGGCATGATGGATAAAATACTTGATGCGGACTTTGAAATTGGGGAAACAGTTATGGTGAAAGAAGGACCATTTGCAGATTACTCTGGTAAAGTTGATGAAATGGATATGGATAAAGGCAAAGCAAAAGTTATGGTCAATATGTTCGGTCGGGAAACTCCGGTTGAAGTAGACTTTAATCAAATTGAGAAGATTTAGTTGGAAAACACAGTTTCGTTTTGGAGCTGTGTTTTTTTTTTTTGGAAAATAGTAGACAGAATTACTAGATAAATATAAAATTGTAATGGATACAAAAATATATAGAGAGGAAGAACTTATATGGGAGATAGAGAAGAAAAAGCATTGAGAAATATTAGAGATAATTACAGAAGAATTGAGCAGTCAATTGTAGAACAGTTATACATGGAAAACAATATTCATGGAACAACGGTTGGAACGATGCGAGAAGAGGTTTGGCAGTCATTTTTTGAAAGTATTATCCCTAAAAAATTCTCAATAGAACGGTCTGTTTTTATTATTGATTCTAATGGTAAGATTTCAAATGAAGTGGACTTAGCAATTTTTGATGAGATATACACACCTTATATATTCAAGTATAGGAATATGAAATTCATGCCAATTGAAGCAGTAGCTGTCGTTGTGGAGTGTAAGAGTAAAAAAGCAAATGATGAAAAGTTGGAAAATTGGGCGAATTCTATAAAGAATTTGCATACGTCAAAAATATCTTATGCGAGAATGGCTACGGGTATAGCAAGTGGAGATATACCGACGCAAGAAAACACACGACCGATTCAAATTTTATGTTGCATGCACTCTCGCGATAATAAAAATTTTGATTTTATTATACAAGCTTTACAACCTGAAAAAAATGAGGCAGAGCTTCATATTAAGTATAATAATCTGGATAAGCGTGACAATCTGGATGAGTGTGACCATCCGGATAATAGTTTGTTAGGATGGCTTGGGGATTTGAATGGGCTTTACAAGGGTTCAGATAAATTTAGTCAACTAAAAAGAAAAAAGGAAGCACAAGAATTGACACAAATATCATTGGAAGCTTATGAAGTACCAAATGTTTCAATTCTCACTTTCAATTTCCAATTAAATCAACTGCTAATGTTAATCAATAATCCAATGCTTTTCCCGCATCAAGCATATGCAAAAATGTTTAGAGATTTGGAGGGATAATCATGTCAATGACAGAACAAGTGGTAGCGGTTTCAATTGATAAAATACAAACTTTCTTATATCGTTCCATTAAGAGTCAAACGAATGAAGCGCAGAGCGAGAAGAATACGCTAAGACAAGTAATCAATGCCTCACGACTCGTTTCAGAAGATTTTCATGGTGGAATTAAAGCAAAGTTTGAAGGAAATGAACGAAAGACTCTATTAAAGTGCTCAGGAGTGTATATTTTTACAGTCCAAGCTTCTAAAGAGGAGATAAGCTCTAAGCTACAAGAAATATTTAAAGATAATTACATAAAAACTGGTGGGGATATATTAACTAGAGGGATTTATTTTGAAAAAGCAAGTGATGAAGGATTAACTTTGATTCAAAAAGCTAAAAAAGAGTTGAAACAAAATCGGGCACTGTCAGAAATGATTGAGGCTAATCAGGATCTTCTTTTCGCACCTCGAAATCCGCGAGTACCACCTCATAAGTCTAATGTGGAGTTGGGGAATTACGTTGTCCGTGAATTAGATGAACTGGCTGATGTTCAGGAAGATAACCCACATTTTCGTCTAGCGATAATTAAAGCTGATTTAGATGGCGTTGGAAAAAAATTTAAAGACATGACAAAGTTTGATAGTTATACTCAATTAAGTAAAATATTAAATAAATATGTTTGTTTTGATGCTTTTAAAAAGATTGTTAATGACAAAAAGGTGAAAACATTTCCATTTTATATTGCAGGGGATGATATTTTCTTTGCGATAAACGCAAAGGATACGCTGAAAGGAATTTCCATATGCGAGGAAATGCTTACGCGCATCAATAATGATATAGCTGAAAAGAAAAAGCCTCTTACAATGTCTGTTAGTGTTGAGTTTGTCTTCAACCGTGAACCACTTCGTTTTTATTATACGGAAGTCGAAGAAAAGTTGAAAAAAGCAAAAAGTGTGACAGTGGAGGGAGAACTAGAAAAATGTGTACCGTTAAAAATTATTATTGGAAATGAAGTTTTTTTAAAAGTAGATCAAGATAAAAAGAAGGAGAGTTTCAAAAATCGGAAAGAAAGAGGCGAATTTAATCGTATATTTAAAGAAGAAGAGTTTAGTAACTGGGATTATTTTGTTTATGATATAAAACTAATTAAAGACTTGCAAGATAATGATAGCGTAATTGGAACAACATCTTTCTTTTATAATTTACTAGTGTTGAGCAAATCAAATGATAATGGTTTAAGCTATATGAATAACATTTTATATAATTTACTACCACAATACACAGATCATTATGATAAAAACAAAAGAGATAATGAAATGATTCTTCTCGAAAGACTGATGTCTAAATTTTTAGTGAAACAAGGAAAGGAATGGAAAATTGACGTCACTGAAATAACTAAGCGTAAATTCATTCATTATTTACAAACGATAGTTCTTTTCTCTGATGAAAGGTTTCCTTTTTCTTTAAAGAAATTTGAACCAAGAGATAATGATACTAAAAGAATCAGTAAGTCAAAAGACAGTATTACTAAAAGAACCAGTAAGAATTTTTATAATAAGATTCGTCATTATTTATATGATTCAATAGACTGGTCAGTTCGGCGTGTATTTATAGAAAAAGATAAGCATCAATATGGCGAAATAAAAGCAGAAATTTATCGTAAATTGAGAATGTCAACTTCACTATTTTATCGGTTGAAAAAAGTTATGGGGACTGATAATTGGGTGAGGAATGCAGCAGAACTAATTCAAAAAGCACAAATACAAACTGAGCAAACAGAGGATGCTGAATCTGATAAAATCTTACCTTTAACGTTTTGCACGAAATACTTTGAGAAAGCAAGTAATCAAATAACTGTTGAATTAGTTGATAGAATTATGCTTTTTTATTTATATGACGAGCTTTCAATCCGTCATAAAGTACAAATGAAGGAGGAAAAATGAGTGAGCCAATCTAGTTTAAACTTTTCAATAAAAACAGAATCCAATTTATTAATCGGTGGAACACCAAGAAGTTTTGAAATTGGAGGTATTGATCAATATACTGTTACAAATTTTGAGGGGGAGCCACTTATTCCGGCATCAACAATAAAAGGTTGCTTCCGTGCAATTGTAAAGGAAGAAAACATGGAGAATGCGATAATTACAAATGCATATCGTCGTTTTTTTGGAAGGCAAAAAGAAGAATTTAATGAATATGTAAAAAGTAATGGTTTTGATGATAAAGAACAAAAAAGGTTATTAAAACGCTTTGATGATGCAATAGAAGAAACATTGCCACTTCATTGTTTTGGTAGTGAAGGATTTAATGCTATGCCAAAATTGATTTTCCGAGATTGTCATATTGCAGAAAAAAGAGAGAATAAAGATTATTTTTCAGTTGATTCCAAGAATACAATTGATACAAAGAATGATGAAATTCATGCGACACCGCGAAAGTATCAGACAGTCAGACCTAACATTGAATTTAGGGGAGCGATTGATTTTTATCAGGTTGAAAAGCTTGGTATTGAGGATAAAATTTGGCAAGAATACATTGAGAGTTTGTTTTTGAAATTGAATTCAGGTATTTATCGAATTGGAAATTCTAAGAGTCGTGGTTATGGCAAAGTGCATTTGCAGGTAATCAAATAGGAGGATGGCGATGATATACTATAAAATTAATCTAAAACTACAAGGTGGTATTACACAGTTGCCGGACTCACAACGGATTTTTGGGTTCTTGATTTCAAAATATGCGGAAAAAACTTCAGCTTCAAATGCAACAGAATTGGTTAGGAAAGTTAAAGAGAAGGAAAGCCAATTTCAGCTTTCCAATATGATGCCGAGTGGGTACTTACCAACGCCGATAGAAGAAATTCTAGCTTTAGACAGTGAGAAAAAGGTTTATAAAGTGATAAAGGAGCGGACTTTTTTAAAGGAAGAAATGATAGAGAGTATCTTAAGCGATGTTTCTGTAGCTAATAGGGCGTTCCCATTTGTGAAGATTAAGGAATTATATCAGCCACATACAGCGATTTCGAGTGGCTATCACCAACTTGTTGATATGCAAAATGAAGTGTATGCTGTTCCTGAGATAGATGTTGTTGAAGTTTCGGGTAAGAATGAGAGTGAGAAAATAATGCGAGATTTTCAAATTTATCTAAGTGTTGAAGACGAGGGTATTTTAAAGCTATTGAAGGAGATGCAAATGAGAAAATCTGTGCTTTATCTTGGGAAACGAGCATCTTTGGGTTACAATAATTTTGTTATAGAAAGTCTGGAAAAATGTGTGGTGCAGCAGAATGGCAATAAATATTTGAATTTAGGCATGTTGCTTCCAGATAAAATCAATTATGAAGAGTCTGCATTGAAACTTTTTACTTCGGAAAGACGTCCTTATGAATCTAAATTTGGGCAAGGTAAAATTGAGGGACGGATTATTAGTTTTATTGATGCGGGAAGCTATATTTTTACAACGGATAATTCAAATCAAGCTGGAAAAAGTATAGAATCACCATTTGATAAAGAACGGGCAATTATTTTCGGAAATTCCTTTTTATATCTAATACGAGAAGGAGGGAAATAAGACCATGAACAAAGGCTTGAAAGAATATCAGTTTACATTAAAAGTGATTTCGCCACTTATCCTGTCACCCAGAAGTAGTGAGCAATTTTATGCTGATGTTGATTATCAAAGTGAGGAAATATCGGGTGCTGGTGATGTAAATATTATTTATCCTTTTTATCGTTATGGTGACTATACAGAATATAAACCGAATGGTATTCAATATTATATTCCGGGTTCGTCAATTAAAGGAACTCTAAAAAGTTTAATTCCGGCAGGGAATAATGAAAATTGGCTAGTAGATGACATTTTAGTTAAGAAAGAGGCTATTATTGTTCGAACTTTGGAAAAATTTCAAAAGACTGGGAGCCAAGAAACCTTAAAATTAAGTCCTTTTTTTCAAAAGATAGGTGTTGAAATGTTGGAAGAGGGACAAGATTATACTGGCGTTCTATTTTGTAGTGAAGATAGGTTGTTTAAGCTGAAGCAAGTGATACAAAAGGGAATGCGGGAGCGGCTGGAAAATAATATTTTGAGGATTAATGGTATCTTAAAAAAGAATAATTGTGAAGAGTTGGAAGGCTTGAGAGATAGGTTAGAAAAGCTGATTGAAGAGGAAAATATTATTTTTCTAGGAGGCTATAAAGGATTAATACATTCACTGGGAAACTATTCAGGAAAAGAAGAGTTAGAAAGTGGCATTTACATCGCTAGGAAAACAAAAATGGAAGATTTCTTAATTCCAGGTATTGTACAGTTAGAATTTAAATAATAGATGTCTGAAACATAACTTTATTTTGGGTTATAGAAATGAGAGTAGGGACCATTTTTTGGAATTCCTGCTCTTTTTTATCATTATAAATTAAGATTTAGTATCATTTTGAGGAGAGAAAGTAATAGTTTTGACGTAACCGTGAAAATTCGTCTGAAAGTTTTCTAAACTGTAGTTTTTTTATCGAAAATTACTTAAAAAAGTTACTCCAATCCGTTGTAAGATTATTAGTGGAAATAGTGAATGAATGAGGAGGGGAAATAATTTAAAAAGAAGTTCACTAAATAATTTTTTGCAATCAGGAGGAGAAAATGAAAAAGAAACAAATTTTAAAAAAAGGTGCTGTGGCGCTCGTTGCTTTTAACGTATTAGCGTCTTCAGCGTTAGCAGTAGTACCAACAACTGTGAGTGCAGCAGAAACAAGTAATCAACAATCGCGTGCAACAATTGTTTCACCCGTGAATATGTTTAAAAACCCTGGATTTACACCGAATGCGCTGGGCTTCGATGATTGGACGCCTGCCTATAATGATCAAGTGATTACAGGTGGAATGAGTAAAGATAGTTCAGGTTCATTTATTTTTGGGGACGGAGCAACTGTAAAACCAGTTACTGGTGGTGCGAGCTTCTGGTCTTTTGGAGCTAAAGGAACACTTACACAAAAAGTTCATGTTATTAAAGGTGAAACTTATCGTTTAAGTGGTATTGCGAAAGATACAGGAGGAATATTTGATGCAGGAGCTGATTTCTACCTTAAAATTGGCGATTCTGAAGTACGTAAAGCAGCAAAAAATATGGGACCATTTAATTTTGATATTGTAGCACCTGTTACTGGAGATGTTAATATCTCAATCGGGATGTTACGAGGCGGGAATGTTGGGACAAACTCTGCTCATATGTCTCTAACAGACTTATCATTTGAGAATACAGATGTTACGCCACCAGCTGCACCAACGATTAATCCAATCTATACAGATGCTAACCTTGCTACTGGTAAAGCAGAACCTAATACAACAGTAATTTTTACAACTGAGGATAATCAAGTTGTAAAAGGTAGCGTAGACGCGGATGGTAACTATTCTGTAGAATTGCCACGTCAAATCATGGGACATGTTGTGACAGTTGCCAACCAAGATATTGCAGGGAATATTAGTGATGTCACGACTTCCTTACCTGTAAGACAAGGTGAATTAAGTAAGCCGGTCATTAATGATGTCACAAATGATAGCACGATTGTAAGTGGGGAAGCAGACTTGGCTGTTAACGTAAATGTTAAAGTTATTAAAGCAGATGGTACTGAAAAACCATACGTAGGAAATACAGATAATAGTGGGCATTATTCAGTTGAAATTGCTAAGCCAGAATATGGTGATAAAGTCCAAGTTGTAACTTCTGGTAATGGTAAAGTAAGTCCTACAGCAGAAACAACTGTTTTAGATGCAATTAAACCAGCGGCGCCTATCGTTGAGGATGTTTATACTGATACGGTTGAGATTAAAGGTCAAGGGACTTCTGGGAATAAAGTAGAAGTAACTTTACCATCAGGAACTCTAGATCCAGTTTCAGTAGCGGCCGATGGTACATTTAAAGTTCAAATTCCAGCACAAGCGGAAGGTGCAAAAATTAGTATTGCTCAAATTAAACCTTCTGGACTAAAAGGTGAACCAACAGTTAAGACTGTACAACCTGGTGACTTACCGCAACCTATCATAAATGAAATTACAGATCAATCTACAAAAATTGAAGGAACAGCGACACCGAATGCAGACTTTAAAATTACTGTAAAAGATAAAGATGGTTCTACTGTTAGAAATCCATATATTGGAACAGTAGATTCAACTGGTAAATTCTCTATTTTAATAGATAAACTATTACCAACCTATACAGTTACGATGACTTTATCAAAAGGAGACCAAGTCAGCAAAGAAAAAGTTGTACAAGTGAAAGATGTGACAGCTCCTATTGCTCCAGTTGTGAAAAATATTTCAGCAGACGATAAAAGTATAACAGGTACTGGGGAAGCTGGAACAATTGCGATTGCGAAAGTGAATAATCAAGAAATCGGTCGTGCAACAGTTTCTGAAAATGGACAATTCCAAATTACTATTCCTCAACAAGCTGAAAATGCGGTTGTAAGTGTTGTGCTTGAGGATGCTTCTAAAAACATTTCAGCGGCAGTAACAAAAACAGTAACACGCTCAACGAAATTAGATTTAACTGTTCCTAGCTCGCTCACTGTTGGAACAAGTTCATTTAGTGGAACATACGGTGCGGGTATCTCTAAAGTACGTCTGTTTGTTAATGGTACCGTAGTTTCTCAAGCTACAACGAACAACGGGACTTACACATTTTCAAATATCGATAAATTTATTGTTTCCGCAACAGATGTAGTTGAAGTAGTTGGTGTGGATAGTAAATATGTTGAGGTTAAAAGAGTCAAAGTAGCGCTAAAAGGGAATTTAATTAAAGTTCTTACACCAGATACGTATAGCTTTGGTGCAAGTCAACTAACTGGTCAATTTGATGATAGTGCTTATAAAATCCGTTTAGTTGTAAATGGTGAAGTTAAAGCGCAAGCAACAACAGATTCTGCAACGCATAAATTTACGTTTAATAATGCGGCAAGCTTAATTATAAGCCCATCAGATACAGTTGAGGTAGTGGCTGTAAACAAACAATATGCGGAAATTTATCGTGCGCCTGTTACAGTAGAAAACTCAACTGCAAATGCACTAACTGTACAGCCTTACGAAATGGGAAGTACTACTTTAACTGGGACACATGGCTCTGGGATTTCAAAAGTACGCTTAGTTGTTGACGGGAAAATTGTTGCCCAAGCTATCAACAGCAACGGCACATACACATTTAATAACGTAGATAAACTTATTACTTCAAATCAAGCGAAAGTAGAAGTAGTGGCTGTTAATGCGCAATACCAAGAGGTTAGTCGTAAAGCTGTTGAATTAAAAGGCGTATTATATACATTAACAAATGATGCTTATAATGCTGGTGATGCAGTACTAAGTGGAACATACGGAGAAGGTATCTTCAAAGTGCGTCTATTTGTGAATGGTGAAGTGAAGACGCAAGCGACTATGGATGAAGCAACACACAAATTTACATTTAACAATGCAGGAAACTTTATTGTTGGTCCAAATGATAAAGTAGAACTAGTGGCTGTCAATTCACAATATGTCGAAGTGAAAAGACTGACAGTTACAGTTGCAAATGCGGCTGAATTAAATCAGCTTACAGTAGATAGTAACTATAAACTAGGTGCGGATTCATTAACTGGCTCATATGGTACTTTAGGATTCAAAGTGCGTTTATTTGTAAATGGTGCCGTCGCGCGCCAAGCAAATTCAGCAGATGGAAAATACACTTTTTCTAATTTAAAAGGGTTAAATATTGCTGCAACTGATAAAGTTGAAATTGCCTTAGTAAATGCATCTTATGTAGAAATTAATCGAATTGCTGTTAATGTAGTCGAATAAAAAATAGGACTTCTTATCCATTTCAATATGGAGAGGAGTCCTATTTTTATTTGGAGATAATTAATAAAACACTAAATGATTTTTCTTCATTAAGGATGCTATAGTTTACGTTTTTATATTTGTGGGTGATTTTTCGGAAAATGTGCAAGCCGCGTCCTTGGTGCCCCCTCTTACTAGACCGACCTTTTTGGAATAATTCGCTTGTTTGAAGTGTGTTTTTGCCAGCCGAGGAGTTTGTAATGTTTACCTCTAACGCTTCAGGTAAGTTAATTAGGCTAATTTTGATTTCTGGTTTTTCAGCATGTTTAGCAGCTTCAATGGCGTTATTAAATAGAATAGAAAGGATGCGAAGAAAATCAATTGTATGAATAACAGTACGTTTAATTTGATAAGGAATAGTTAGTTCGACATGTATATTTTTTTCGCGAGCTAACGAAATATAGTACATGATGGAGCTTTGCAAACTGGGAAGATAGATTTGCTGGATTTCTGTAAATTGTTGATCGGGCATATGGTTTTTAACATACATGTGCAAATTAGTTGTCATTTCTTTTACTTTATCCAGTTCGCCTTTCTCAGCATGAATTTGGATCGTGAGTAAAAGAGCTTCAAAGTCGTGAATAAAATCAAGTGCAAATTCCGTTTTTTTGTGTTGAACTTCGAGGAAAGCCAAATGCTGCGTTAAAAATTGATAATCTCGAGCGGTTTTTGTAAGTTGCATCAAAAAAAGAAGTAGGATGATGAAAAAAATCGAATTGATAAGACCAGAGATGGCAAAAAGGATGCGATTGTCTCCGAAAAAGACAAGCCGAATGGTATTAATGACAAAAAGTGCAGGAATGAAAAGTGCAAAAGAGAGCTGAGTTATACGGTTTTGCTTATTATTTACTAAAATCTCAATCCAATGAAACTTCTTATTTAAATATAAAAGGAGTAAATCGATTGCGGTAACGATGATGATGAAGTTAATACTTAAGAGGAAAAAGAATTTTTCTTCGAATAAACCAGTGAATGATGTAATTCGAACTTGAATAAGATCAAGTGATAGTGAAAAAGAGAGGATAATAGTAAGAAAATTAATGGCAATAATAATGGCGGCTGCAAAAAAATTATTTAAATGGCGGTATGAGAAATAAGTGTGTGGAAGTGTGACTATAAAAGGAACAAGCCACATTGCAGAAAGTGTTACTAAGGTGTGGTTTGAGGCAATGAAAAACATGCCAATAATGAGTAAAAACATTAAGCCGACTAATTTGAACGCATCTCGGTAACTTATAAATAACGGAGCATTAAGTAAAAATAAATTGACAATCAGTCCCAAATAGCCAGCAATTATAATAATGTAATCAGATAAAATAAACATGGAGTTATTCCTCCCTAAGAATTCAAATGTTTGAGAAGTTTATCAATGATTTTTTTACTGGCGTATAGTTCGTAACCATAATCGAAGTGAATAATGCCAAGTTTTCGATCAATAGAGGTTATTTCATTAGTATTAATAATGAATGATTTCAAATTGGTATAAAAATTATTTTCTTCAAATAGCAATTTTAAGGCGCTAATTGGATAACGCACGAAAAGGCTACGATTTTTACAGTTAATCTCGGAATAATTTTTACTACCTTTTAATGTTTGGATAAAAACAATATCTTTTTTTCTTAAAAAAAGTCGTTCCGATCCATTTTTTAAAATAATATCGCCCGTTAAAGCTTTTTTACCTTCTTTTTCTTTGATGGTTTCAAAAACTGTCTGGATTTGTGCTGGGATAGAATCTAAACTATCAGATTTTTTGATGAGATAACCAGATGGGAGGATGTGTCGATTGATAATTTCTACACTTTTATTCTGATAAGATGTGATGAAGTAAAGGTAACAGTGAGGGTTTTTATGACGAATGAATTCTGCGATGTCGATACCAGATGTTGCTTCCTTTAAGTCGATATCAAGAAAATAAATGTCATTGTCCATAATGGGGAGTGTTTCAAGCTGTTCGATGAATGAATTGATATTGGAGATGATATGCATATCGGAAACAATGTCCAGTTTTTGAGTGGAAGTCGAGATGCAATTTTCTATAAATTCTCTGTGCAGAAAATCGTCTTCAACTAGAAAAATATTCATTTTATCCATACTCCTTCCTCCAAAGTGCTAAAAACAGGTCACAAAGGAGTTAAAAAAACTAGTAATTGCTTTATCATTATATTTGTAACACGTTAAATGTTGAAAAACAATAGTTACACCTCAAGTTTAAACCAATTTTAATGAATAAAATATTGTTGAACGAACATTATATAGTATACCTTAAAGACTTGTAAAAGAGTAGACTATTTATTTTGTAACAAAAAATAAAACAAAGTTATAAATTTTTCCCGAAAATTGCTTATTTTTGAATGAAAGGTGGCATTTTTGTGAAATCTTGATTGTATCTGCAACTTTTATTACACTTTGGCCTATTCTTCCTAGAAAAAAATTTAGATACAATAAATTGGGAGAGGAGGGGCGTCATGGACTTTCTAAGTCTGCATGAAAAAATAACTGAGCATCAAAATTTATCGTTATTTCTGTTAAATAAATTCAAGTACAAGAAAATTGAATTGAAGAAAAATATTGAATATCGTGTAAAAGAAAATGAATTTATTATTGTATTAAACGGACTATCGATAAAAAAAATTAGTAACCGAATAACGAAGGATTATCAGTACAGCTTTAATTCAGAGGGCGATTTCATTTTCATGATAGAAGATGATGAGACGTATTATTTAAGCAATATTAGAAAATGTCATATCGCAGTTCTAAATAAAGACGAAATTTTCGATGCACTTGAGAAAGATGGCTTACTTGTTCATTTGTTTTTAGAACAATATTTGAAAGTTGAAGAAGAGATGCATTTTTTAAATTTACAGCTTTTAAATTCAAATAAGCGGATTATTCACTATATATTGCAAATTTCTAGACTTAATCAGCAAGCTTTTAAGTTGCCATACTTATTATTTCCGAAAGAAATCACGGTAACAAGCTTAGCTAAATATTGCAATTGCAACCGAATAACTGCCTCTAGACTGCTGAGTAAGTTAAAAGAAAAAAAGTATATTTTCCCAGAAGAAAAAGGTTTTATGATACCAGAGGAAAATATAGAGGAACTGTTAAATTTATAAGAAGGAGAGATTTTTTATGAGAAAAGTTGGACTTATACTGAGCTTAGCGCTCTTGCTACTTGGTCTAATGGCCTGCGGCAATAAAAATACGGAAACGACAAAATTGAAACAGCAAAAAACGGCATCATGGCAAATTACACCAACAAAAATTGTGCTCCAAGATAGTTCGGAAAAAGGAAAAAAAGAATTGGTCATTTCATACAAAGTAAAAAACATCTCGAAAAAAGAGCAAGGAATTGTGGCGGCTGATTTCTTTTTAACTGATAATGATGAACATTACTTTTATGCAAAAGGTAGTTTGAAAAACATAAATGAAGTTGTAAAACCTGGCGAGGAAAAAGAGGGCAAGGGCTATTACATCATTCCTAAAGATTTGAAAAAAGCAGACTTGAGCTATAGTCCAATTAATACCAAGGAAACAACCACTTGGAAAGATTTAGTTATCCAAAACTAATCATGGAAAAGGATGAAAGGCTATTGAATATTTTATATTTACATCAATATTTTGCAACACTATCTTCTTCAACCTCTATCAGAAGCTTCATTTTTTCGCAAAAACTAGTTGAAAATGGGCATCAGGTGACCGTGTTAACGACAGATGCATTTATGAAACAAGAGGAACCATATAAAACTTTGGATGATGTAAAATATTATCACATCGAAGGAGTGGAAATTTTAGCGGTTCAGAGTGAGTATAGTAATTTTTTAGGAAAAAAAGAGCGGATTAAGGAATTTTTAAAATTCATGCGGAAAGCAGAGCGCATTGGTGGCTCTTTGCCAAATATTGATTTGATTTTTGCAACATCCACCCCCCTTACGATTGGTGTGCCTGCTGTGCGTTTAAGCAAAAAGCTGAATGTACCTTTTGTATTTGAAGTGCGGGATTTATGGCCAGAAGCACCAATTCAAATGGGCTACATAAATTCCAAACCCCTCCAGCATATTTTGCGCCGAATGGAAAAGTGGATTTATAAAAAGTCAGCACATATTATATGTTTATCGCCAGGCATGGCGGACGGTGTGAAACTAAGTGGCGTTTCAGAAAATAAAATTTCGGTTATTCCGAATTTAGCAGATTTAGAACTTTTCAAAGATGAAAATATTAATCAAGCGCTTAGAGAAAAGCTGAGTCAAAAATGGGATTTAGAAAATCAATTTGTTATTTCTCATATTGGTGCGATGGGGGAAGCAAATGGCTTACATTATTTGCTAGATGCGGCGAAACTGATTAGCCAGCAAAATGTGCATGACATTAAATTCCTTATTGTTGGGAATGGAAAAGCGAAACCAGAACTTGTATCTGAATGTGAAAAGCGGAATATTCAAAATGTTATCTTTTCGGATATGATTGAAAAAAAAGATGTCCCTACGTATTTAGATTTGGCGAATATTACAATAACAAGCTTTTTACCTAAACCGATTTTAGCCACAAATTCTCCAAACAAATTTTTTGATGCGCTAGCAGCTGGAAAGCCAATCATTGTCAATTCGAATGGCTGGACGAGAGCAATTGTTGAAAAACATAAAATTGGTTATTACGTTGATGCTAGAAAGCCAGAAGAGCTAGCTGATTTGTTAATAGAACTAAAAGATAAGAAAGAAACTTTATGGTTGAAAGAAGAAATCAAGGCTTTGGCAGAAGCTGAATTTAGTGTAAAACGTGCAGCGAAAGACTTACTTAACATTATAGAGCGAGTTGCGATGAATAGGGGGCGTAAATAATGAATATTGCAATTGTAGGAACAGGATATGTTGGATTAGTAACAGGTGTCGGCTTGGCAGAAATTGGCCATAGTGTCACATGTATTGATATTGATGAAACGAAAATTAAGAAGCTGAAAAATGGGATTTCACCAATTTATGAGCCGGGTATTGAATCGTTAATTTTAAAAAATATTGCGGAAGGGAGATTAAATTTCACGTCTTCGTTTGCAGATGGTGTCTACTTAGCAGAAGCTGTCTATTTAGCGGTTGGCACGCCGACTGGAAGTGATGGTCAAATTGATATGACGTATTTTAATCAAGCAGCGAATGAAATTGCAAAGGCAATTACTAGACCGACTGCTGTAGTCATTAAAAGTACTGTGCCTGTTGGGACAAATGCAGCACTCCAATGTTTGATGGATCAACAAGCGGCTTACAAAGTTACTGTAGTCTCAAATCCAGAATTTTTACGCGAGGGAATGGCGCTTCGTGATATGTTTTATGGCGACCGAATTGTGATTGGCGTAGAGGATGAGGTAGTGGTTCAAATGATGGAAGAGATTAATCGGCCTTTTGAAATACCAATTGTGACAACGACGCCGAAAAGTGCGGAATTAATTAAATATGCGTCGAATGCTTTTTTGGCAACTAAAATTAGTTTTATTAATGAAATTGCGAATTTATGTGACCGAGTTGGTGCTGATATACAGGAAGTTAGTTTTGGAATGGGGCTTGATAAACGAATTGGTGAGAAGTTTTTACAAGCAGGTATTGGTTACGGGGGCTCATGTTTTCCGAAAGATACACTTGGTTTGTTGCAAATTGCGCGCGAAACGGGTATGGCATTTCCGTTACTTCAGGAGGTTATTCAGACGAATGCCGAGCAGCAGCGAGTGCTTGTAAGTAAGTTGCTTGAAAAGATGGGTTCAATTCGGGGTAGGAAAATCGCGATTCTAGGAATCGCTTTTAAACCAAATACAGATGATATTCGCGAAGCGCCAGCGCTTAGGATTATGGATGAGCTGGCGAATTACGGGGCGATTGTTTATGCGTATGACCCGGTTGTGAAGGCGGAAGATGTGACGTTGCCTAAGAACGCGGTTATTTCTAGTACGATTCAGGAGGCGCTGATTCAAGCGGATGCGGCACTTATTGTGACGGAATGGGATGAAATTAAAGCGATTCAAGCGGAGGAGTTTAAAGCATGGATGAGTCAGGCGCATGTGTTTGATGGTCGGAATTGTTTTGAACCAGATGAAATGTCTGCAATTGGCGTTTACTATGAAGCGATTGGTCGCGGAGGAGAAATTAAAGAATTGGTTGCAAAATAAAGGAGGAGAGCTTCATGAAAGGCAGGGGTTATCTACGGCTAAAGGCGCTACTCGATGGTTTGATGGCAACAGTTGCTTTATTAATAGTAGTCATTCCCTTTGCAATGCTTACTTTATTTTTAGCTTGCTATTATAGGGGAAATCCATTTTATATTTGTGAGCGCGCTGGGCTTTACGGACGACCATTTAAGCAATATAAATTTAAATCAATGTTTGATGAGACAACGGGAATAGAAACGGGTGAACAAAATCGGATTAGTCCGGTAGGAAAGTTTTTACGAGAGTGGAGTATTGATGAAATTCCGCAACTTATCAATATTTTAAAAGGTGATATTAGTTTTATTGGTCCGCGCCCGCTTACTTGTGAGTATATCGTTTTTTATAATGAAGATGAAAAAAGGCGTCTCAATGTTAAACCTGGTTTAACAGGGCTTGCGCAGGTGAATGGTCGAAATACTATTAGTTGGACAGAAAAATTCAAGTTGGATGTGGAGTATGTCGACCGATTTTCCTTAAAACTTGATATGAGGATTTTACTTCGAACCGTTCGAGTTGTTCTGACACGAGAGGGGGTCAATCAAAATGAATCCATTACAGCAGAACGTTTTAAAAGATGAACAGCCACTCGTGATTATTGGAAGTGGCTCACAGGGGCGTATGCTAAGAAATATTGTTCAGCAAAACAATTTAGGCTATAAATTTATCGGCTTTTTAGATGACCGAGTGGTGGAATTTAGAGAAATAAATGGCGGGTTTGAAGCGCCTGTTAGTTATAGTGATTCGCTCCTATGCGAAGATGTATGTTTCATTTTAGCGATTGGGAACGTGGATGATCGCTATGAAGTGGCTAAACGATTAACACATATTCCAGAAAGCCGCTATGCCACTATCATTCATCCACATGCATATGTGGATCATACCGCTAAAATTGGTTTTGGAACCTACATCTCTGCGAGTGCTGCAATTATGCACGGGGTGACAGTGGGCAACCATACGAGCATTTTGACGGGTAGCGTCATTGAATACGAGTCGCGAATCGGTTCTTTTGTAAACATCTCACCAAATGCCACTCTATGCGGAAATGTTTGTGTCCATGACATCTCTTTTGTAGGTGCTGGGGCAGCGATTATTCAAGGCATTACTCTTGGAAAAAGAAATCTAGTTGGCGCTGGTGCTACAGTGATTCATGATGTTGCAAGAGACTCCCTTGCCCTCGGTACCCCTGCGGTAGTGAGGCCGCGTAAAAAAGAAATGACATTAACGAATGTATGGATGTAAATGAGGGAGATGTGAATTTAATTGATGAGAAATAAACTAACGAATGTATTTTATGGCGTCATTATTTTCACGATGAGTATTCAGATTTTATCGATGCTTAGAACGGCATTATTAGCGAAACAATTTGGTGTTTCAAGTGAAATGGATGCTTTTAATTTGGCGAATTTAATGATGGTTGCCATTGTGAATATTGGCGGGGCTGCGATACCCACAGTTGTGATTCCTTTTTTAACGACAATGCCAGAAAAACAGACGGAAAGTGCAAGGCGAATATTAAATTCCTATGTGGTCACAATTATGTCAGCGAGTTTATTTTTTCTCATCGTTGTTTACATCGCAGGGTTTGTTGGAATGGAGAACTTCCACTGGCAGACAGAGCGCCCTTTTTACTACATGACCTATTTGCTCACTTTTATCATGGGGGCTGGTCAGCTGTTTAGAATGTATTCTTGGCTACAAACGTCCTATTTAGAAGTAGAGGGCAAGTTTATTTGGATAAAAATGGCAGGTCTTGTGGCGGCGCTTTTAAATTTCATCTTCCTTCTGTTTTTTATTACGCACCTAACGATTTATCAGGTGGCGCTTTCGGTAGCGATTTCCTTTCTTATTGAAACTTTAGTGCTGGCTTTCTTTAATCGGAAATGGTCATTTCGTTTTTCTTTTGACTTTCATTCGCCCGATTACTTGCGTTTAGTTCGGCTCACAATCCCGTCTCTTTTAGGGGCTATCATTTATCAAGTGACAATTTTACTTCCGGGTATGCTTGGCAGTTATTTTGGGACTGGTTACATTTCAATGATGACGTATGCGAATCAAATTGTAAGCATTTTTCAGGTGTTGCTCATTACGAATTTGCTTTCCATGTTATATCCCAATTTAAGCAGAAGCTTTCATGAATCTATGCAAACGGGACGCGCAAAATTTGTGAAGTATTTGAAAGTGCTTTTTATCGTAGTGATACCGGTTGTCGCGGGAATGATTGTGCTCGGGCGCGAGGTAATTTCGTTATTGTTTGAGCGCGGGAATTTCGATAGTGCTTCTAGCAATCAAGTTTTCATCTTCCTGTTATTTTTACTGCTGGCACTCCCCTTTACGGTGTTTAAAGAGCTCACATTCAAAATTTTTTATAGTATTGGTGACACGGTAACACCAGTTGTGAACAGTTCCTTAAGTATCGCGTTTCAAGTTTTATTTTTAATCATAGGTGTTTTTCAGTTAGGGGTTGTCACGCTCATGATTTCGCCGCTCGTTGTCGCGCTATTTGCCGCCATATTAGCCATTTTTGTTTTAATGAAAAAGTTGAATTTCAAACGCGAATTTATTCCCGTCACGAAAGAACTAGCCAAAGCAGTAATAAATGCGGCTTTAATGGCTTGTGTAGTGTATTTCGAAAAAATAACGATTGCGACCTCTTCTGAAATAATCAATTTAATGCTTTACGTTATAACAGGTATTGTGGTGTATGGCTTACTGACGGTCGCAACTGATTACCATTTTGCGCGCAGTTTCTTGCCAAGTAAAAGAAGAAAAGAAAAGGAGGCTAAATGATGTCAATTAGAAGGTGGATTCCACCGCAGTTTAGTAAGTATGTTGCCTTGCAAAAAGTGCGGCGGAAATTTCCAAATAACCGCATCATGTCTGGCTCGGTATCTCTAGAAATGGAATTAGGGCGCGGCTGTTGGATTAATTATGACGTCCACGTTGGTAAAGGTGTGAAACTAGGCGACTATTCCTATGTAAATAAAGGCGCGATGATTGCTTCAGGCGAAATTGGCCGCTATTGTTCCATAGGCGCGTATAGCTTTATCGGCTTAGATGAACATCCGCTTGACCATTTTTCAACCTCTCCTTTTACGTACCAAAAAGAGGGAATGCTTGGCACAAATCAGTTGTGGAATTCATTTTCAGCACCACCAATTATTGGGCATGACGTTTGGATTGGCAGCACAGCCGTCATTTTGCAAGGCGTTAAAGTTGGAACGGGCGCTGTAGTTGGAGCGGGAGCAATTGTGACAAAAGATGTTCCGCCATACGCTATTGTGGGCGGGAATCCAGCGAAAATTATTCGCTACCGGTTTCCTGAGCATGTTCGTGAGAAACTTTTAGAACAAGAGTGGTGGAACATGCCACCAGAGGAGATACCTGCTTTTATCCAAAAAATGGAGGGAGATGAAGCATGAAAGTATTATTTTTTATTTCGAGTTTTCCAAAACTGTCGGAAACCTTTATTTTGAATCAAATTACAGGACTGATTGACCGAGGTGTGGATGTTGAAATTCTTGCTTGGAATCGTGCAGTGAACGCGGCGGATCACCAGGCGGTTGCGAAATATAATTTGCTTTCGAAAACGACCTTTATGCACATTCCAAGTAATAAATTCAAGCGGTTTTTGAAAGGCATTTTCTTATTTGGTAAATTGTTTAGGCAAAACAGGCAAGTCGCTCTTGAAACAATGAAGTGGCGCAAATATGGCCAGATGTCGTCCTCGCTGCGGTTGCTCTACAGCGCCCCTTACTTTTTAACAAGAGAGGGTGCGGATGCGGTCGTCGTTCATTACGGGCCAAACGGGAATATCGCGAACTTTTACAAAAATTTAGGGCTCCTGCCTGAGCGCACGATGGTGTTTTTCCACGGTCAAGATATCACTTCTTTTGTAGGGAAATGGGGGAGTGGCGTTTATCGCGATTTATTTGCAAGTGAAATCAGTTTATTGCCAATTAGCAATTACTTTGCTACAAAGTTGGTTGAATACGGGGCAAATGAAGAGCGTGTTTCCGTTCATCATATGGGAATTGATACGAAGGAATTTAGTTGCCAGCCGTCGAAAAAGAGCTCGGTCATTCGCTTCCTAACAATTGGACGGCTGACAGAGAAAAAGGGAATTGAAACGGCTATCGAAACGATGGCGATTTTAAAATCTCATTTAGACACCCCCTTTCATTTAGATATATTAGGAGATGGTGAGAGGCGAGAGACGCTTTTAGAGCTCATTACGAGTTTGAATGTTCAAGATGTCGTCACGCTTCACGGGGCTAAAACGCAGGAGGAAGTAAAGCAAGCTGTAAAGAAAGCGACAATAATTATTCAGTTAAGCAAGACCGCTCTAAATGGTGATATGGAAGGTATCCCGGTGGTTTTAATGGAAGCCATGTCACGAGGTAAAATAGTTGTCTCAACCTATCATAGCGGAATCCCAGAACTCATTGAAAATGGCAGAAATGGCTTTCTCGTGCAAGAAAATTGCCCCATACAGGCAGCTGAGATTATTGAAACAATATTGAAAAACAGACTGATTTCTTGGCCAAGAATTTCTGCATCAGCCCGTGAGACGATTACGCGTGATTTCTGTTTAAATACATGGAACGATACGTTAGTAAAACGCTGTAAAGGAGAAAAAATGTGAAGAAAAGAGACCCGAATAAAATTTTTATGTGTAGCTCTGTGCATGTTTGGTCGGATACGAGAATTTATTTTAAAGAAGCAAAATCGCTTGCTGCTGAGGGGTTCCAAGTTGAGTTTTTTGCACTGAACTTTGGCGGAGAGAAAGAAAAAGTGCCCAATTTAACGATGCATTATCTCCCTGTTTTGTCTCGCAAAAAGCGCTTTCGACACATGCAAACTTTGCTGGAAGCTTTCGCAGAATCAGACGCAAGAAATTTTCATTTCCATGACCCAGAGCTCCTTTTTCTAGCAAAAAAAATCAAGAAAAAATACGGCGATGATGTAAAAGTTATTTATGATATGCACGAGCATTTGCCAGCTGCCATTTTGACAAAGCAGTGGATTCCAAGCTTTAATCGTTCGCTAGTTTCAAAAGCAGTGACGGCACTTGAAAAGTATTTTTTAAGGTGGGTGGATGCGGTTATCTTTGCGGAAATTTCGTATAAAGAAAACTACCGCGATGTGAATGTGAAAACGGTTGATGTTTTAAACTATCCAATTATGCCGCCTGAAAGAAACGAAACGGTTTCAAAAGTATTTACACTTATTTATGTGGGCGTGCTAACAGAACAGCGTGGCTTGTTTAATATGTTGGAGCTTGCTAGAGAGTTGCGTAAGAAAGGCTGTAGTGACTTCAAACTAAAACTAATTGGTCCTGTTTTTACAAATGAAGAAGCCTTTACGGAATTTATTATCCAAAATCAGCTTGAGAATCATGTGGAACATTTAGATAGGATGCAGTACAAAGATATTTGGCGACACTATTATCAGAGTCATGTTGGCCTCTGCTTACTCCATCCAACGCCAAATAATTTAAATTCGCATTCGACCAAGCTATTTGAATACATGGCAGCAAAATTGCCAGTGTTGGCCTCTGATTTCCCAGATTTCAAGCAAATTATTTCAGAAGCTGTTTGCGGCTACACGGTCGATCCATTTGACTACGAGGAAATGGCTAATGTAGTTATCAATCTAAAAGAGAACCGCGATGAAAATTGGAAGCTAGGGCAAAATGGCTTTGAAGCTTTTCAAAAATTATATAGTTGGCAGAATGAAGCGGAAAAGTTACTAACATTATACGAAAGTTTCGGGAAATCGAAAAATTGAGGTTAGGAATTTATGAATATAAAAAATATAACGGTACGTAGTTTGCTCCAAACGGTCAAAAAAAATATGCTTTGGATAGCGCTCATTATTTTTATTGCTCAAATTGGTGTTTGGACTTACCAGAATTACATTCATAATCGTGAATACCAAGCAAACACATCACTTTTAATTAACGTAGAACAAAAAGATAACAATCTTTATACGCAAGATGGCATTCGAAATAGCATTCAATTGATTACAACGTATTCCTCTGTTTTAAAAAGTAGTAAGATTATGGATTTAGTCAGTGCAGAGGAGAAAATAGGTGGAAAAAACAGCAAAATGCTTGCCAATCAATTGGCGATTAGTTCAGATCAAAATTCATTAGTTTTTCATGTTTCCTACACGGATCAAAATAAAAAACAGGCGGAACGTGTGAGTCAGGCATATGTTGAAACTGTCGAACAAGAAATTCCAAAATTATTTAAAGGTAGTACGGTAATCGTTTTAGAACAGCCAACCGTTCAGCTTGTCACACAAGATTTATCCATGAACTTGATTGCACTTTTTGTGAGCCTCCTTTTAGTTGCTATATTCATCATGCTAATGGCATTTTCCGATAGGACGATCAAAACAAAAGAGCAGATTATGAATTTAAATATTACCTACTTAGGGGATGTCCCCATTATGAAGGAGTAAGGAGCTACTTTATAGATGGAAAAGAATGTAAACGAGAACCAAATGTCCATGAATCGAATTATTCAAGAAAAATTTTCAGCCATCCAAACGAATATTCAATATATGCATAGACAAGATGATGCCTTTCAAACGATTGCCATTACTTCATCTAATAAAGGGGAAGGGAAGACCTTTTTTAGTATGAATTTTGCCAAGACATATGCAGGTTTCAAGCAAAAGGTATTACTTATTGATGCAGACTTTTATTCGCCAAGCTTGACTAAGCAGTGCCGGTTGAAAGGACAAAATGGTCTGTCCAATGTTTTAACAGGACGTGCTAATTTACAAGATGCCATTTACCATTTTACGGACAACTTAGATATTTTAGCAGTGGGCGCTATCCCGCCAAACCCACTTGAATTACTTCGCGTTCAAGGTTTAGAAGGACTAATTGATGAAGCTATCACGCTTGGTTATACCTACATCATTTTTGACTGCCCGCCCATTAATTTATTTACAGATTCGCGAATTATCGCATCTGCATGTGACTTAGGAATATTAGTTGTTAATAATAACAAAACGAAAGAAGATGAACTCGCTTTTGCTAAAAATTTATTAGACAATTCGGGTGTAAAAGCAGTCGGAGCGGTGTTAAACAATGTTAAATATAATAAAAAGAAATACGATTACTATGGCTATTAAAAAACCTTTTTTAGGCGCACTTTTTGCTTTAATTAGCTTTGCTGCGGCTATCTACCCGCTCATCATTATCCCCGTTTTAGTCATCAGCGCGTGCATCTTACTTATGGATATTCCGCTTAGGCGGTTAGCAAAATTTTTATTTTATATCATTTTAGTTAGCGCGATACTAGGCCCTTACTTGAGCATTCCCGGGCTTGGCGGCTTGTTTTTATTCCGTATCGCGTTACTACTCCATTTTTTTCTCTTTTTATTTGAAAAAAAAGATTGGTCCAAATTTTCCTTGCTAAAAATCCCGCTTTTAGGTTTTGCTTTGTGGATTTTAGTAGCCATTCTGACGCTTATTTGGAGTCAAGATATCCGTTTAAGTTTACGTGCCATCTATTTTCAATTGGAAAGCTTTTACGTTATTTTCCTTTGCGTGTACTATATTCAAAGCACTGCGGACGTTAGGAAAATGTTCATGTGGATTATGCCACCGTTTATTTTGTCCGTTAGTGTTGGCGCCTATGAAATGATAACAGGTAAACATTTATGGTATTCCAGTCTAAAGGAAAGTGGTTATTTAGATTATCGACCAACCGGTTTTCTAACCAATACAAACGATTTCAGTTCTTATTTATCCATTTATTTCCCACTGTTTATTTACCTACTACTTCAAAAAAAGACAATTGGGCGAACTTTAATTGCTTTAAGTAGCACCGCCGTTTTACTTCTACTTGTTATCGCAACGGAATCAAGAACAGGTTTACTCGCTTTTGTGATTACAATCATTTTGATGATTTGGAAACTTTATTCTAAACCAGTAGCAAGTTGTATAAGTTTTATAGGGGTGTGTCTAGGCGGTATATATTTCCTTATAATGAAGCTTCTTATAGCGCAGGAATTTAGTTATTTTATTGGCAAACAAACATCAACAGATCAGCGCCTATTCATTTACGAAACCGTTTTGCACGTAGCAAAAGAAAGCCATTTTTTAGGCGTTGGCATCGGCGTCGTTCCAAAATTTGTATTTGAAGCGCTGTACGGAACCGTCAATATCCCAACCGATTTACAACAAACAATGAGCGCACATAATTTTTGGCTTGCCACTTTAGCCGATGTGGGCATCATTGGCTTAGGCTGTTTCGCACTCTTTTTCGGCTGGCTTTCTTTTCAAGCCATCAAGCTGTTTTTGGAGGAAAAAGGGATGTTAGGAGGACTTCCGTTATGTATTATCATCGCTTTTATCGCGATTTCAATTGGGAGCAGTAGCATTTTTGAAATGCGTGTTGTTTGGCTAGGCATCGGCCTAGCACTTGCAATCATCCATTTAAATTTAAAGAAAAAGGAGGCGAATGTATGAAAAAAAAGCTAGTTGGCCTTTACTTTAAAATGATAAGCAAAACATTCAAATCGAGCGCTGGAACCGTTTGTTACGCGTATAAAAAAAAGCGCAAAGAGGACACGCTGGTCATCGTGTTTAGCGCGTTTTCCCGACCAGGAATTCCCGCAACCTACAATTATATGGCGACAACAAAAGAGACAAAGGCAGATCGGCTCTTCATTTTAGACGATTTTGGATATAACAAACAGGGCGGCTACTATTTATTTCACGAGGGATCAAGATTCCCCGAGCAAGTTGTCACCGAACTAATTGAGTCCATCACGGAACAAAAAAAATATCGCCAAATTGTCTGTGTTGGAACAAGTAAGGGTGGTTATGCAGCGCTATATTACGGCTTGAAATTAAAGGCAAATGCGGTCGTTGCTGGGGCGCCGCAATATTTCTTAGGCAACTATTTAACAGATATTCCCGAAAAAAAACCTACATTTGAAGGAATGGTTGGAAAAAAAGGAGAGTATCCTGTCACCTATTTAAATAGCTTATTGTCAGATAAAATTAAGGAAGAACCTAAATTTCCTACCCATTTTTATGTTCATTATTCGGTAAAAGAGCACACGTATGAGGAACATATCGCTTCTTTAATTGAGGATTTAAAAGCGGGTGGCTATAAGCTTACTTTAGATGAACAAAAGTATTTAAAACACCAAGAAGTAGCGTATTATTTCCCCCCATTTTTACAAAAAACACTAAATGAAATTGTAAAGGAGTGAAGCTTTGTGGTGCAAAAAATTGGCGTATTAGGGACTTGTTTTAGTCGCAATTTCTTAAATTCGAGTGCGTATTTTAATCCAGATTACAAGTCACATTATGAAGTCGCATTTACTCAGTTTCACTCCTCGCTCATCGCGCTAATGACGGAACCTTTTTCTTTCCCTATTGCAGAATATGAAGATATTCCTGTTGAAAAAAAGCAATTTGTGAAGACGGACTTTGAAAAGACTTTTTTTCAGGCGTTAAAAAGAGAACGTCCCGATTTTTTAATGATAGATTTATATGCGGATGCGCTAAAAGAAACGGCTTTTGTTAGTCAAAATCAAGCAATTACAATATCTCCAATCATTGAGCAAAGCCGAATTAGGTATGACTTGCCGATTACTAAAATTGTCAGCCAAACCAATTGGGCCCTTTTTTTAGATCAGTGGACGAATGCTGTTTGGCGTTTTAAGGACGCCATTTCGCCGTATTTAAGTGAGGAACAACTGATTTTAAATCGCTGTCAGCTAACGACACGTTATTTGGATGAAAAAAGGGTACTTCGGTGTTATGAAAATGTGTCAAAACTTGAACAGTACAATGGGGTTTGGCGCGAGCTAGATCGCTGTTTTTTAGCTATTTTTCCAAAAGCAAAGGTTGTGAATATGTTGGAAGAAAATTATGTCGGGGATGTGCGCTATCCGTTCGGGCATTCTGTTTCGCATTATGAGTCGGGTTATTATAAGAAGTTATATGCTAAATTTAAAGAAGTGACAGAGGTGGGCGAACAATGAGGTCAGTTTTATGTGTGGGGGCAACGTTTCCAGGAGCCAATAGTTTATCTTTATTTCAAGGTTTCAAGTCACTTGGATTTCAAGTCATGACGGTCAAAACGGATATTCCGTTTTACCAGTACTCGCTTTTGGAACGAGCGTATATGCGTTTAGTGGGAAAGCCATATCCGTATAAATATGAGCAGTTTAATGCTGAAATTATGCGGCTTTTAAAAACAAAAACACCAGAAATTTTATTTGTTGTAAAAGGCCTATGGGTCAGCGCTGAAACAATTGCATATGCAAAAAAACTTGGTGTGAAAACCATTCACTTTCATCCCGATTTTTTATTTGATGACCGTTACCATACTTCAAAAGTGTTAAATAATGCGATTACTGCGTATGATGTAGTGGTCACGCCGAAAGTGACAGAAGTTTCAAAGTACCAGGAGCTAGGTTGTGCGCAGGTTTTGCAAATTCAATATGCGTTTGATCCAGCCATTCATCGCCCAGTGCCAATTAGTGAGGCGGATAAAATGCGCTACGGAGCAAATTTGACTTTTGTTGGTCGCATGGAAGAACAGCGCGCTTTCTGGCTAAACGAAATTGCTAAGCAAAATGCTGATTTGAAAGTGTGGGGAACAAATTGGCAGAAACTTCCTTCCAATATGGAGCTAAGAAATTACTGTACCTTCCAAGGAGTCTACACAGAAGATATGGCTAAAGTATTCGGCGCAAGTGATGTGGCGCTAGGTTTTTTGACGCATCTATCAAATGAGCAGCATACGGCGCGGACGTTTGAAATTCCAGCCTGCCGCGGTTTTTTGCTAACGGAGCGAACGGAAGAACAAAAAGCTTTATTTATAGAAGGAGAAGAGGCCGATTTTTTTTCAACTACGGAAGAACTATTAGAAAAAGTTGCATTTTATCGTGCCAAGCCAGAACTTAGGGAATCAATTAGGCAGAAAGGATATGAAAAGGTGCTACTGCTAGACGCAACTTATACGCGCCGTGTAAAGGAAATCTTAGCTTTTAACTAAAAGAAATGGTCTTGCAATTGTGTTTTTAAAGTGGTATTATATATAAGTACGTTTTTGCGTATGTTTCACGTGGGAGGGGAAATCTTAATCCCCATTTAACCACAGCACGGACTTAAGGAGGTATGTCTCGTGGCTAAAAAAGTTATTAAAGAAGTTAAGCTTCAAATTCCAGCAGGGAAAGCAAATCCTGCACCTCCAGTTGGACCTGCACTAGGTCAAGCTGGTGTTAATATCATGGGATTCTGTAAAGAGTTTAACGCTCGTACAGCCGATCAAGCTGGTCTTATCATTCCTGTTGTTATCAGTGTATTTGAAGACCGTTCGTTTACGTTCATCACGAAAACTCCACCAGCTGCAGTATTGCTTAAAAAAGCTGCTAAAGTGGAAAAAGGTTCTGGTGAGCCTAACCGTAACAAAGTTGCAACTGTAACTCGTGCTCAAGTACAAGAAATTGCTGAGCTTAAAATGCCTGACCTAAATGCTGCAAACGTTGAGTCTGCAATGCGTATGGTTGAAGGTACAGCTCGTTCTATGGGATTCGTAGTAGAAGACTAAGAAAAAGGCAATTTGAACAATAAGGAGGAAAAGAAATGGCTAAGAAAGGTAAAAAGTATCAAGATGCTTTGAAAAAAGTAGATACAACAAAAGCGTATTCTGTTGAAGAAGCAGTAGCGCTTGCTAAAGAAATTGATTTCGCCGGTTTCGATGCAACTGTTGAAGTAGCATTTCGTCTTGGCGTAGACCCTAAAAAAGCGGATCAACAAATCCGTGGTGCCGTAGTATTACCGAATGGTACTGGTAAAACAGAGCGCGTTTTAGTTTTCGCTAAAGGAGAAAAAGCAAAAGAAGCTGAAGCTGCTGGCGCTGACTTCGTTGGAGATGCTGAATTCGTTGAAAAAATCAACCAAGGTTGGTTTGACTTTGATGTTATCGTAGCTACACCTGATATGATGGGTGAAGTTGGTAAATTAGGTCGTGTCTTAGGACCAAAAGGCTTAATGCCAAACCCTAAAACGGGTACAGTTACAATGGACGTTACAAAAGCAGTAAATGAAATTAAAGCTGGTAAAGTGGAATACCGTGTTGATAAAGCTGGTAATATTCACACTGCTATTGGTAAAGTTTCATTTGATACTGATAAATTAATTGAAAACTTCCGTACTATAAATGATGTATTACAAAAAGCGAAACCAGCTGCTGCAAAAGGTACTTACGTGAAAAACTTAAGCGTAACAACTACTTTTGGACCTGGTATCCAAGTAGATCCATCTTCTTTATAAAACGGGCTTGACGACCTAAAGAATCTTTGATAAGATATGATAGGCTTAAAAAGTGAATATCCTTACCGTAGACAGCAGGTACGCATTTGCGTTTAAAAATGCCCGCCGAGGATTTTAGATGAACAGGACAGTTTTGTCTTGTGGTTTAACCCTTGCTGTTACGGTAGCAAGGGTTTTATTATGTAGCCATTTTGGCGTTTAGACTATGGACGGAGGTGTAAAAATGAGTAAAATTTTAGAAGCTAAACAAAGTGCAGTTGATGAAATTTCAGCTAAACTTACTGATAGCGTATCTACAGTTATCGTGGACTACCGTGGATTAAATGTATCTGAGATTACTGAATTACGTAAACAATTACGTGAAGCAGGCGTTGAATTTAAAGTGTACAAAAACACATTAGTACGTCGCGCTGTAGAAGCTAAAGGCTTTGCAGGACTTGAAGAAGTTCTTACTGGCCCAAACGCTATTGCTTTCAGTAATGAAGACGTTGTTCTTCCGGCTAAAATTTTGAATGACTTCGCGAAAGACCACGAAGCGCTTGAAATTAAAGCAGGTATCATTGAAGGGAATGTTTCTTCTCTTGATGAAATCAAAGCTCTTGCAACACTTCCATCACGCGAAGGCTTGCTATCTATGCTTTGCAACGTATTACAAGCTCCTGTTCGTAACCTCGCTCTTGCTACAAAAGCAGTTGCGGATCAAAAAGCGGAACAAGAAGCTTAATAACTGGGTTTTAACTCAATAAAAAAATTAAAACAATAATGGAGGAATTTTAAAATGGCTTTAAACATTGAAGAAATCATTGCTTCTGTTAAAGAAGCGTCTGTATTAGAACTTAACGATTTAGTAAAAGCAATCGAAGAAGAATTTGGCGTAACTGCTGCTGCTCCTGTAGCTGTAGCTGCAGCTGGTGCTGCTGGTGGCGCTGCTGAACAAACTGAATTTACAGTTGAACTAGCTTCTGCTGGCGATTCAAAAATCAAAGTTATCAAAGTGGTTCGTGAAATCACTGGTCTTGGCTTAAAAGAAGCTAAAGAATTAGTTGATAACGCTCCTAAAGCAATCAAAGAAGGCGCTTCTAAAGAAGAAGCTGAAGAAATCAAAGCTAAACTTGAAGAAGTTGGCGCAAGCGTAGAATTTAAATAATTACTAGTTACAAAAATTAGTCTAAAATAGAAGAAGTGAAAACCAAGCAACGTTTAGCGGCTTGATTTTCACTTCTTTTTTTTATGAAAAAAACTAGGATTTTGTGCTGTTAAAACATACTCAAGTTTGCTTTTTGTTTGACGCTAGGTATAAAATAGAACAAAAATTTGTTGGGAATGAGAAAAAAGTTGTTAATTTAGACAAATTTATTGTCGTTTTATAGATAAAGAGGAACAATTCGTGTTAGCGTTTTCATTTATAATGAACGTATGGAAGTTAGCTAGTTTCGCTTATAGGTAGGAACGTTAACAATTTGGACAAACATTTTAAAGGAAACAGGTTAAAAGCAACCTGAAAAAAATGTTTGAATTTTATATCATTAAATTATGAAAAGGAAAGGGGCATGAGAATATGTACACAGAATTGAAAGAACTTTACAAGAATGAAGCAATTTTAGAAGAATTTAGTGATACAAAATTATTAACATCTCTCCTTTTAGACCGGCAACTTTCGAAAAAGGAAGTAAGTGTCAAAAAATTTGATGTCCTTGACCCGCAACAAACGAGGGGAACTATATACTTTGTTATGAGTGGCGGACTTATTGAGGTCACCGAAAATAAATTTACGTATCTTGTTAGCGAAGGTGAATTTATTAATTTAAATGACGGAATTATGAAGAAAAATGCTGGTATTCAATTAAATGTTATTGAAAGCGCTAAACTTTTGACTTTTGAACGGAGTGAAGTATTAAATCATCTGCTAAATATTCAAGAAGGATGGATGTTTTTACTAGTTCAAGAACGTAGAAAAACAGATCTCATTTTGAAGGGCTGTAGGATTCTTCAGGAAAAGGGAGTTAGGCGTTTGGAGCTAGCGCTAAACTATTTAGCTAAATCAAATGGGAGTTTTCAAAATGCGGGTTATTTATTGCCAAAGAGTATTACAATTGATTTTTTAACAAGATATGCAAACTTAAGTCATAGTTCGGTGAAATATTTTATTGGTCTTCTAAAAGATGAGGGGAAGTTGAAAGTAATTGATAGGCAGTTTCTAATCTGTAAAAAATGATGGGATACTCAAATTTTTAAAATAAATACACTTAGTAATCGGAAAATTGCGACAAAAACACTAAAATTTTAAAGGAAATAAATTTGGGCTGAAAGTTTTATTTATAATTGAAAGAAGGGATTCATTATGTACGAAGACTTTATGGAACATTATAATGACGAAACGATTATGAAGAAATTTAATGATATGAATTTATTGTCAATTTTTCTTGCTAATAAATCAGAGGCAATAAAAAAGGATAAGCAGATTCAAACAAATGAATTTCAAGATAAAATTTATTTTTTGCAAAAAGGGATAGTTGAAGTCACAGAAGTGGATAATATGATTTATCTCGTTGGACCGGGTAATTTTATCAATTTAAATGGTGCAATTCTTGCAGATAATGGGGCGGATACGAGTGTTAGGGTGATAGAAAAGGCAGAGCTTTTGGTGTTTGATCGTTATGAAGCTTTATATCATTTGCTCGGCATGCAAGAAGGTTATATTTATCTTTTTTATCAGGAACGAAAAAAGAATGAATGTTTGAAAAAGAATTGTTTAATATTAAAACGAAAAGGCATTGAACGACTAAGCGGAATGCTAGAATTGTTGGCACAAAATTTCGGTGAATTGCAATGCGATGGCTACCTATTGCCTCGAGGAATTACACTTAGGTTTTTAGAAGCGTATACACATTTAAGCCGAAGTTCAGTGAAAAAATTTATGGGCCAGTTAAAACTAGAAGGAAAAGTTAGTGTGTTAGAAAATCGGTTGCTGATTAAGAATTGATTTTTATCGCAGTCACAAAATGTACAAAAATAGAATTGGGATAGAGGCTTTTTCTGACTGAATACCGCAAAAAAAGTGTGCTATTCTGAGGATAGTTCTTAATGAAAGAAGGAAAAAAGATGATAGAGTTACAACAGTTTTTACTAGCAACAATTGATTGGTCAGCGATGTTTCCAGTAGCTCGTTTAGCAATTGTGCTAAGTTTACCCATTTTTTTAGCCATTAAATATGTGAAATATAAGCGTTTGAAGAAAAAACAAAATACTGAGCATGAAAAATTAGATAACTATGAACAAGATGAAAACGGCTTGTATCCTTGGGAAAAAGGATTTCAAGATAAGAGTGATAACCTATAGGAGGAATTAGCATGGAAGTAACAGAAATTGGCGGAGTTAAGTTTCCAATTAAAGACTTGAACGCAACGCAAAGTCATCAAAAATCAGATTTTATTATGGATGCAAATTGGGAAGCGTTTTTCCAAGAAAAGCATATATTTACAACAACGACAACGAAGCAACGAATTGCAAAAGGACAACCATTTTATATTGGAAATGATGCGGTCATTGAGCCGTACAGTGCCTATTTAAGTGGACCATATTTCTGTACAATGGGCGCTTTCTCTTCTTGTACGAGTACAATGCCAATTAATACAGTCATTGGTAGATATAGTTCGCTAGGCATGGGGATTCAAAGACTTGGTGGAAATCATCCAACTGATCGCTTCACAAGTTCGCAAATTACCTACAATAAAATGTTTGGCCCGTATCAGGACTATTTTAATACAAATGAAGGTTCAGATTTTGAGATTAAAGGTATGCAAAGCACGAATGGCTCGCCTGTTGTTATTGGACATGACGTCTGGGTGGGACAGGAAGTACGTTTTGTTTCAACTGGTATAACAGTTGGAAATGGGGCTATCATTGCAGCAGGAGCGATGGTGACAAAAGATGTGCCGCCGTATGCAGTTGTCGGCGGTGTTCCGGCAAAAGTGATTCGGTACCGGTTTTCAGATGAAGTTATTCAAGAATTGGAGCGGCTTCAGTGGTGGAATTACGCCTATCCCGACTTTGCTAACGTTAAAGGGGATGAACCAATTGAAAGCTTTATCGAGAAAGTATCACGTCTTATTGACAATAAAAAAATTGAACCATTTATGCCAAAACAACTTCGAGTAGCAGATTTTGACAACAACAGAGAATAGCGAGGAAAGAGTGAACTAAAATGACAATTTATCATATAAACAAAGGAATTGGTTATGCCTCCTCAGGTGTTGAATACGCACAGAAATACCGTAGTGATGCGATTTGTAAGGTGGGTCTGAAACAGCGCTTTGTGTTTTTGGATTACTTGGGCACAAACTTAATCCACTTTACTAAGTTGCTCGGGCTAAAAACGGCGGACATCATTGGGATTTACGCTTTTATGGCGGGGCAAAAAAACCATGAATCGAAGTACCCAATTGCGAAATTTGAGGCGGAGATTACTAGTGATTTTAAGAAAATTGAAAATGAAACTCATATTTTATATGAGCACAGAGATAGCCCTTTAAAATATAAAGTTTGGACGCTAAAGCAAAAGTATGTGGACCGGGTGGATGTTTTAAATAAGGGGCAGCTGATTTCTGCCAATCATTATTCGGATCGTTTGACGAATACCGAGTATTATACGAATGGTCAACTCATTTCAAGAACTTTTTTTACAGAAGATGGTGAGGTGGCTTACCGGCAGTATTATGAGAAACGTGAAATTACCATTACCGTACTAGACGATTTAATTTTAATTGGACGAAGTGCTTTTTATCAAGAGTTTTTTAAGCGCTTAAAATGGACAGCGCGTGACACGGTTTTAGTGGATCGTAGTTTAGGCGTGATGGATGCTGTTCTTCCGCAAATAGGGAAGGCGAAAGTTGGCGTTGTGATTCATGCAGAGCATTATCATTTGGGGCGTGCTAGTGATGAACGGATTTTATGGAACAATCATTATGAGTACGTTCTTGAAAATGAACAGCTTATAGATTGGTTCATTGTGGCAACAAAAGAGCAGGCACGTATTTTGAAGGAGCAATTTAAACAATTGAAAAGAGACGCTTCGAAAGTTGTCGTCATTCCAGTTGGTTGTGTGGAAGAAGTTCAAAACCCGCATGCAGAAGATAAACGCTGCAAATTAATAACTGCTTCTAGGCTGGCAAGTGAAAAGCACATTGATACATTAATTTATGCCGTTGTAAAAGCAAAAACAGCCTATCCCAACCTTACTTTTTCCATTTACGGAGAAGGGGGAGAGCGAAAAAAATTAGAAGAGCTCATCCAAAAACTTGGGGCAGAGAGCTACATTATGCTTAAAGGCCATCACCCCAATATGGCGGAGGTTTATGGGGAATACGGGGTTTACGTGACAGCTTCTCACTCGGAAGGCTTTGGTTTAACTTTACTTGAAGCACTTAACTTTGGCCTCCCTATGGTCGGCTTGAACGTACCATATGGCAATACCGAGTTTATTGAAGAAGGGATCAACGGTTTTCTCATTGAAAAAGGGACAGAGGCGGAAATCGTAACAGGTCTTACAAAAGGGATTGAAGCCATTCAAAATCCTAGTTTTGATTTAAAGGAGGCGAAGCGATTTGCAAATGAAAAGGTGAAGGGTTATACAACCCTGACAGTTGGAAAAAAATGGAAAAAACTTTTTGCAAACGAAGAGACAGCGAAGAAAGTAGGTGCAAAATGAAACTCTTACTTGCAGATTATTGGCACGCTAGTACAATGCGGCTTAATAACAGTTTAAAATTAGCCGAAATGAATCATCAAACGATTGTCATGCAATATGACGGGCGATTACCTGAAGAAATTTATAATCCATTTACGTATTACACAGGTTGGCACAATAAAAAGGGAAATGGGCGCTATTTTAATGAGCTCGAGTTGCCACCTTTCTATGAAGTTCGGCATAAAAACAATTTGGAAGCGACGATTTATTCAGGGGACTTTGAGGCGGGGCGCATCATTTATTTTGAAAATAGTGATCGTCTAGTGAAACAGGTCGACTGGCTGGACCGAAAAGGACGTAAATTGATGAGTGACGTTTATGCGATTCAAGGACATAAATACGGTATTTTTCAATACGATGCGGAGGGAAAGATTGTCAAACGCTTGTATTTGAACAAAGAAGGCCAGGAGGTCATCGTATGGGATGTCGCAACGGGGCATATCAACTTGTCGCTAGATGAAAAACGTCAAGCCTTTCAGGGGTTGGTGGACTTTACTGTCTGCTTTATCCAAAATTTAAGAAAAAAACGCCCCATTGAGGAACTTTATATTAATAGTTTATCGTTCCCGCTTTTTGTTTCGAATCGTTTAGAATCAACGAAAGCAGTCCTATTTTGGCAAGAAAAAATTGGTGAGGTGCTTCCGGGCAATATGCTCACTCTTTTAAAGGAAAAGAAAGCGGTTCAAAAAATTGTGTTCGAATCCATGTCTGAGCTTAAGAAAGTAACTTCTTTATACAGAGATCAAACTTATGTCGAGCTGTTATATCTATCTCCGCTCGAGACTTTCAAGCGACCTCATTCATGTTCACATAAAGCGCTTATGGTAACAACCAGCGACGAGCTTCATTATGTGCGCGAAATCGCGACGGCTTTGCCAAATCTCTCGCTAACAATTGCAGCCCCAACGGAAATGAGTACGAAATTACAGGAGTTAAACAACGAATTTTCAAATATTTCCTTAGTTCCGGCGGCAAATAAAACGAGGATTTCTGAACTTCTTTTAAGTCATGATATTTATTTAAATCTTCATGCTGGTAGTGAGGTTCAAGACATCATTTTTAGAGCATATCAACAAAATTATTTCATTTTAGGACTTTCGCGGCTTGCTAAAAATGAGCGCTACGAATGGCTTGTGAAGGAAGAAGCAGAGATAATTAAGATTTTAACTAGCATTATGCAAGACAAACAACAAGAAGAAGCATGGCTTACTCGGCTACATCAAAAAAATGGACCACGCTCTACAGTGGTTGATTATAGGAGTGCGCTATAAATTAGCATCTTGTTTAGATTGTACACATTTTGAAAGGAAGTGTTTTGATTGAGATTTAGGAAAAAAGATACAACGCAGAAAAACTGGCGAAGTTGGAAAAAAGGGAAACAATGGGTATGCGGCGCATTACTTTTCTTTGCAATTGGTATGAGCTCCCCGGGGATTGTGCTTGCTGTAGAGAGTGGAAATAGCGAGGGCGACCCGGCTACAACCGAGCAAGCGCAGGAAGGTGCAGCTACTACTGAAGTGACCACGGATGAAAATGTTGCCGAGGGTACGAATGAAGCAAATGCACCTGTAGAAAATGAAACAACGGAAACGGCGGTTCCTGAAAGTGGCGCTGTAGAAAGCGGCACAACAGAGCCAAAACCAGCTGAAACGACAACGACAACAGAACCACCAAAGCGTCCGGGGTTGAAGGCGACAGTTGGTTATGCCGACCCAATAACAAAGTTTAACTATAGATTGGATACGGTCACTGAAACTGCTGAACTTTATGGGTGGACAGGAACAGCTCCAGATGGAAAGCTAGTAATTCCAGAGTATGTTATCGCAAATGGGGTTGCATATGATGTTACAAGTATAGGAGATAGGACATTTTTCAACAATGCAAATATTAAAGAAGTTGAACTTCCGAACAGTTTAATTAAGATAGGGAATGCGGCTTTTTCTTGGACAACAAATTTACAAAATGTTGTCATACCTGACTCAGTAACTAGTATAGGGGAGTCGGCATTTAGTGCTAGCGGTATACAAAGCGTAATTCTTCCAAACTCTGAAGTTACTATACAGCCGTGGGCCTTTTCGAATACTAAATTAACTCATGTAACTATACCAAGTTCAGTGAAAAGTGTGGGGAACCAAGCATTTGCAGAGAACAAATATTTGACTTCTGTTGATTGGCAATCAAGTGCTCCAGTACCCGATCAAGCATTTAACAATAACTCAAGTCTTAAAGATGTTACTCTTGAAAAGACTACTGAAATTGGCAGATATGCATTTTATGGGTCTGGATTAGAATATATTACAATACCTGCAACGGTCAATCGTATAGCGGATGGTATATTTTCTAATTCTAAATCATTAAAAGAAATTCATTTTGAGGGCGATACATTGCCTCTCATGGAAAACGCGGCAAATCTTATTATTAATTCCAATACAGTTAATGTTTATGTGCCAAAGGGGAGTCTTGCCAATTATAGCGCGCCTGCATCAATGATAAATATTTTATCTTCTTCTCAGGCGGCATATTTAATGGAGGAAGGAGCTTCAACTCCAGTATATGATTTTTCTAGCCGAAGTTTTCGTTATAAGCAAGGTGATTCAGCTTCTTTCAGTGTGAGTGGAAGTGGTGAAAGATATAAACTTAATTCTGGGCGGTGGGCGTTAGACATCCCAACAGTAGATTGGTATAAAGACGGATTACCAAAAGTGAAAAAGGGATCAGGTAGCATATTTACGTTAGATAATCTAACTGCCGATGATTTTGGAACGTATTATGCGGTTGGATACACATCGACAGGAACTCGAGTTACATTAGAAACTTTTGAAATTTCAGAAAGTCAAAAAATTGTTCCAACAGACCGAGATGGTGGAGTAATTCCGAATCTTCCGCCTGTGTATGTTCCAGACGGGACTCAAGCGGGAGATAAGATTACGTTACCGGACAACTTAACAGATGGAACAAAAACATTTACTCCAGATCAAACTTTGGATATTGACCCAAGTACACCAGGTGTTCAAATTATTGTAGCCGATACAACAACAGATATCCCTGTTTTTTATATCGATGTACAAGTGAGTGAAAGTGAATCAACATCTGAATCGCTAACAAGTGACTCCGAGTCAACTTCGATTAGCGACTCCGAATCTGATTCGATTGCAAGCGAATCACTTTCTATAAGTGACTCCGAGTCGGCAAGTGATTCTGAGTCGGCATCAGATTCTGTGAGCGATTCTGCATCTATTTCTGATTCCGATTCTGCGAGTGATTCCGAGTCTATTGCTAGCGAATCCGATTCTATAAGTGATTCTGTAAGTGTTAGTGGGTCTGAGTCTGCAAGCGATTCTAACTCGATTTCTGATTCTGCAAGCGCAAGTGAGTCTGAATCAGTAAGCCAATCTGAATCCGTATCTGAGTCTGCAAGTGACTCTGAATCCGTATCGGATTCCGTAAGTGCAAGCGAATCAGAGTCTGTGGCAAGTGAATCTGCATCAGATTCCGAATCGACAAGTGTAAGTGACTCCGACTCAGCAAGCGATTCTGAATCCGTATCAGATTCTGCAAGTGCAAGCGAATCAGAGTCTATGGCAAGCGACTCCGCATCCGCATCAGAATCTGAATCGACAAGTGTAAGTGATTCTGACTCTGTGAGTGACTCTGAATCCGATTCAGCATCCACAAGTGGGAGCGACTCCGAGTCTATGGCAAGTGAATCTGCATCAGATTCCGAATCAACAAGTGTAAGTGAATCTGACTCAGTAAGCGACTCTGAATCCGTATCAGATTCCGCAAGTGCAAGTGAATCAGAGTCTATGGCAAGTGAATCTGCATCAGTATCTGATTCCGAGTCGACAAGTGTAAGTGATTCAGAATCAGTAAGCGACTCCGCATCTGATTCAGAAAGTGCAAGTGAATCCGAGTCTATGACAAGTGACTCCGCATCAGAATCTGAATCGACAAGTGTGAGTGAATCTGACTCAGTAAGCGACTCTGAATCCGTATCGGATTCCGCAAGTGCGAGTGAATCCGAGTCCATGGCAAGTGAATCTGCATCAGTATCTGATTCCGAGTCGACAAGTGTAAGTGATTCAGAATCAGTAAGCGACTCTGACTCCGCATCTGATTCAGAAAGTGCGAGTGAATCAGAGTCTATGGCAAGCGACTCCGCATCGGCATCAGAATCTGAATCGACAAGTGTAAGTGAATCTGACTCAGTAAGCGACTCTGAATCTGTATCTGATTCCGCAAGTGCAAGTGAATCAGAGTCTATGGCAAGCGACTCCGCATCGGCATCAGAATCTGAATCGACAAGTGTGAGTGAATCTGACTCTGTGAGTGACTCTGAATCCGATTCAGCATCCGCAAGTGGGAGCGACTCCGAGTCTATGGCAAGTGAATCTGCATCAGATTCCGAATCAACAAGTGTAAGTGAATCTGACTCAGCAAGTGACTCTGAATCCGTATCGGAATCCGCAAGTGCAAGTGAATCAGAGTCTATGGCAAGCGACTCTGCATCAGATTCTGAATCGACAAGTGTAAGTGAATCTGACTCAGTAAGCGACTCTGAATCCGTATCGGATTCTGCAAGTGCAAGTGAATCCGAGTCTATGGCGAGCGACTCTGCATCAGAATCTGAATCGACAAGTGTAAGTGATTCCGACTCAGCAAGTGACTCTGAATCCGTATCGGAATCCGCAAGTGCAAGTGAATCCGAGTCTATGGCAAGCGACTCTGCATCAGAATCTGAATCGACAAGTGTAAGTGAATCTGACTCGGTAAGCGACTCTGAATCCGTATCGGATTCTGCAAGTGCAAGTGAATCCGAGTCTATGGCGAGCGACTCTGCATCAGAATCTGAATCGACAAGTGTAAGTGATTCCGACTCAGCAAGTGACTCTGAATCTGTATCGGATTCCGCAAGTGCAAGTGAATCCGAGTCTATGGCGAGCGACTCTGCATCAGATTCTGAATCGACAAGTGTAAGTGATTCCGACTCAGCAAGTGACTCTGAATCTGTATCGGATTCTGCAAGTGCAAGCGAATCCGAGTCTATGGCAAGCGACTCTGCATCAGAATCTGAATCGACAAGTGTAAGTGATTCCGACTCAGCAAGTGACTCTGAATCCGTATCGGATTCTGCAAGTGCAAGTGAATCCGAGTCTATGGCGAGCGACTCTGCATCAGATTCTGAATCGACAAGTGTAAGTGATTCCGACTCAGCAAGTGACTCTGAATCTGTATCGGATTCTGCAAG
>NZ_CAUYTK010000014.1:0-58841 GCF_963575625.1 Listeria tempestatis | reverse complement strand
CAAAATGTCATCGCCCTAAACAAAGCATCGGTCAATATTTACGAGAGTTCCAAGATGGTGTTTGAAGATATTAAGTATCAGTTAAGTGATAACAAAGCGGCGGCGGTTCGGGCACTGGACAAGCAAGCGAATAAAGTAGTCGCTAACTTAGGCATACTTATCGCCCAACTAAAACGGGGGAGTATCAAGCTATAAAAGTGTTAACAAACCCTTATGAAAATTAAAATCCGCCCATTTTTTTATTAGCCCTAAAATATTTTTTGACGAAAAATAATAGAACTGAAAATCAAGCAACCATGCTATCATTAAAAATGCGCATTGCTTGATTTTTGGTTCTTTTTTAATTATGTTTTAGACTCTTTTGTTTTAATGAAAAATAATGTTTTGCGTTTGCCTAAAATGATATAATAATGGGGAAAGAAAAAATGATAATGGGGGCAGTGTCATGCGAACTTTACTCGAAAAGAGTACCAGAAGGAGAATGGAACTTCTAGAAATTCTTATCGCTGACAATCAGTGGTACAAATTAGAGGATTTAGCTGAACAATTGGATTGTTCGAAACGTACGTTAAATAATGACATTGCTGCAATTCAAAATGACTTAATGGATGGGTGGACACTTTTTACATCTCGGAAATTAGGGATTCAAATTCAAACACCTGAAAATGCGCATGTCGATAAATTATATCAATATTTTATGCAACGTAGTATTTCTATAAAACTTTTGCTTGGTTCTTTTTATACACAAAATTGGACGGTTGAAGAATGGGCTGACGAATTGTTTACAAGTCCTTCCTCGCTTTACCGTTTGATTCATCGTATTCGAAAGAAAATGGAAGTTTATGGGGTGGAACTTAATATTAATCCAGTTTATATAACAGGAAATGAGGCACAAGTGCGCTACTTTTTCTCGCAGCTTTTTTACACTGCTTTCGGTTTAGAGCGTTGGCCGTTTAAAGCAGATGACAGAGAAGCGCTTGATGCCTATATTAGCGCGCATGAAGCTTGCGTGGGTTACCGTTTTGTTTACCCGCAGCGACAGGAACGATTTTTTTGGCTGCAAGTCTGTATTGAACGGATAAGGCAGGGGTATTTCATTGATATGGCAGAAATTGCTATCCCGTTTTATGAATATGAGGATGATTTAGGAAATAGCTTTAAACAACTAGAGAGGGATACAGGGATCGTGTTGTCTGAGGGCGATCGTTACGGTATTAAGTTGTTCCAGTTGCAGGGGTTGGGCTATGAGCGAAAAGCGAATATTGAGGCGTCGCTTCGTTTCTTTGCACAGCATGCGCCGGAAAAATTATTGCAGAGTGAAGCGATTTTAGAGAGTATTGTGGTTTACTACGGGCATCCTTATCCGAGCAATAAAAATGAGATTTTGCTACAACTTTTATGTTATTTGCTATATTTAGAGCAATTTGTTGAGTTTGATAGTTTTATTGTATCAAAAAGGGGTTATGTGACGGGCGTTTTAGAAGAGGAGTTTCCAAGTTTTTGTGAGGCCGTTCGAAAAGCAGTAAAAAATATCGCAGACCCGCGTGTGAAAGCCGAAACGGTCATTTTTTTCTTAGGAACGCTTTGGGAAGGCTTAGTTATGGAGCAACGAAAAGAAATTGAACCAGTGCGTATTTTGGTTTCTTCGCAGTTAAGCGTCAGCAATACACGCTTTTTGAAAAGCATTATTGCTTCAAGATTTCAAGATCAGGTGGAGCTTTTTGAAATGACAGAACCAGATATTGTAGCGGAACAGTTAAAAGAGAAACGCATTGATTTTGTTCTTGCTGATTTTGCAACAGCACAGTATGACGGTATTCAAGTAGTGGAAGTTAACTATTTCCCTAGTGAGCGAGACTGGCGTAACATCCGAAAAAAGATTCGACACATTCAAAAAGAGCAAAATAAAAAGGAGTAATTAAGATGAAGAAAATAGGTATTTTGATTTTTGCGGCTTTATTTGCGCTTTCTGGCTGTGGCGATCAGGCGGGAACGGCTAGCGAAGGGCCAGTGGAACTGCACATTTCCGTTGCGGCCAGCTTAAAAGATGTGATGGAGGATGTAAAAGCAGATTATGAAAAAACGCATAAAGATGTTAAGCTAACTTTTGATTTTGCCGGGTCTGGCCAAATTAAAGAGCGCGTAAAAAGCGGGGCACCAATTGATGGCGTGCTACTTGCTAGCGAAAAGGATATTGATGATTTGATGTCACAAACAACGAATAAACAGCAGTTTGCTAGAAACACACTCGTTTTAATTGTGCCCAAAAAAAATGCAGTGAAAACGAATACGCAAGATATTGCCAAATTATTAATGTCGCTCGATAAAATTGCAATTGGCAACCCGGAATCTGTTCCTGCCGGGAAATATGCAGAGGAAACGATGGGAAGTTTAGGCGTTTATGACGAGCTAAAAGAGGAGTTAGTCCTCGCATCGGATGTTCGCCAAACACTTGCTTACGTTGCGTCGGGTAACGCGCAAGCGGGTTTTGTTTATCAAACGGATGCTTTAATCAGTAAAGATGTAAAAGTGTTGCAAAGTGTACCTGATGGTTTGCATTCAGAGATTGGATATTATTCGGGTGTGGTGGGGGATACGGATGCTCCTACGCAAGCGAGAAATTTTTTGAATTACATGGTCTCTGAAACGGGGCAGAAAATTTTGGCGGAGTATGGTTTTGAAACTATTGACTAATTAGTTTCTGTTTTACATGCCTTATAAAAAATGATAGCATAAACATAACTCGAATTTTTTTATGAGGAGATGACGATGAAGAAATTACTTTCAAATCGATTGTTACTACTAACAGTTTTTGCGTTTTGGCTAAAAACGGAAATTGTTTATTTTATGGAGTTTAATTTAGGCGTTGAAGGCGCATTTCAAATTTTCTTATTACTGATTAATCCAATTGCGATGGCACTTATTATATTTAGCTTAGTCTTTTTGATTCCAAACCGAAAGCTACGCACAATAGTTGCTATTATTGTGTATTTTGCCCTTTCCATGTTACTTTATGCGAACGTACTTTATTACCGCGAATTTAGCGATTTTCTTTCCGTCAATTTGATGACGAATGTTGGCAATGTTTCGGAAGGTCTAAACGGAAGTGCATTCGCCTTATTAAAATGGCAAGATATTCTTTACTGGCTTGATTTTGCATTCATCACGTTTATGCTAATCAAATACGGGAAGCCATATGCGGAAAAACGTCGTACGTTTAAGTTTCAACTTATTCCTCTTATTTTAGGCCTAGGGATACTTCTTTTAAATATTTCGCTAGCAGAAATTGATCGTCCGCAGTTGCTTACGAGGACATTTGATCAGCGCTATCTTGTGAAATATTTGGGCGTGAATACGTTCACGGCTTATGACGGGATGAAGCACATGAAAACTCAGCAAAAGCGCGTTCAAGCGGATAGCTCGGACACGGCTGAGGCTGAAAACTTTGTGAATACGAACCGCACGAGTACGGATAATGAGTACTTTGGGGTTGCAAAAAAACGAAATGTTGTGTACTTGCATTTAGAAAGCATTCAACAATTTTTAATCAATTACAAATTGGACGGCGAAGAGGTAACACCGTTCTTAAATCAACTTTATAATAGTGAAAACTCGTTTAGTTTTAGCAACTTCTATCACCAAACGGGGCAAGGAAAATCGAGTGATGCAGAAAACTTGATTGAGAACTCGCTATTTGGGCTTCCTCAAGGGTCGGCATTTTCGACCTACGGCGGCACGAATGAATTTCAGGCGGGACCAACAATTTTGAAGAATGAACAAGGTTACACATCAGCTGCCTTCCACGGCAACATTGGCTCGTTTTGGAATCGTAATAACGCCTACAAGCGTTTTGGCTATGATTATTTCTTTGATTCAAGCTACTACGATGTGACAAAGGCGAACTCAACGGACTACGGATTAAAAGATAAGCCGTTTTATGAGCAGTCGGTAGCTATGTTAAAGCAATTGCCAGAGCCGTTCCAAACAAAATTCATTACGGTTTCCAACCATTTTCCGTATCCCGTTTTTAAAGAAGATGTGGAATTTGCAAATCCTGGAACTAAAGATGAAACTATCAATAACTATTTTTCGACCGCACACTATGCAGATGAGGCAATTAAGGAATTTTTCGATGCTTTGAAGAAAGAAGGCTTGTATGAAAATACGATTTTTGTTCTTTACGGCGACCACTACGGAATCTCAAAATCGCGTCTAGACACGCTCGCGCCGCTTCTTGGGAAGGAAGAGTTGACGGAGTTTGATAAGGCGCAGTTGCAACGTGTGCCGTTTATCATTCATGCGCCAGGTATCAAAGGAAAAGAAATTACGACGCAAGCAGGGCAAATTGATGTGCAACCAACTGTGCAACATTTACTTGGCATTGACGGCTCGAAATACTTGCAACTCGGGAATAGTTTACTTTCTGATAAGCCAACTGATACAGTTGTATTCCGAAACGGTGATGTTATTACTTCCGAGTTCGCTCAAATTGGTTCCGCTATTTACCGCACGCGGACAGGCGAATTAGTGGAAGAGCTAACAGATGAAGAAAATAGTCGAATAACGGAAAGAAAACATTACGCCGAAACAGCTCTGCGGATTTCGGATGACATCATGCAACGTGACTTGTTGCGCTTTTATGAGCCGAGTGAAGATTTCAAAATTCCAAATCCAGCAAAAGTGGATTATAAAGTTTCGACGTCAGATATAAAATAGAACACAAAAATGACTCTGGCTATAGCTAGGGTCATTTTCACTCAAATTAGAAAGAAGGTGCGTTTTTGGATAAAAATGGATTTATGCAAGAAGCGATAAATGAGGCTAAAAAGGCGGCCGCAATCGGCGAAGTCCCAATTGGTGCCGTAGTTGTGCTAGACGGAAAAATCATCGGTCGTGGGCATAATTTGCGAGAATCCAGTCAAAATGCTGTAACGCACGCTGAAATGATAGCCATTCAAGATGCTTGCGGCCATCAAAAATCTTGGCGCCTTTCAGGAGCAGAATTATATGTAACGCTTGAACCGTGCCCAATGTGTAGTGGCGCCGTCTTGCTTTCGCGAATTGACAAAGTGTATTACGGCGCAAAAGATCCAAAAGCAGGAACCGCGGGAACGTTAATGAATCTTTTGCAAGATGAACGTTTTAATCATGTTTGTGAAGTAGAGGGAGGCCTTTTGGAAGAAGAAACGGGTGCGCTTTTGACGGATTTTTTCCGAGAGCTAAGAAAGCGTAAGAAAATAACAAAACAAAATGAAAACGAATAGTTCTTTTATACTAATTTGGGTTAAAATAGCTAGTCAAATGTTTTTGTGAACAAAATAACAAAAACGAATGTATAGTGAGTCCAATACTTTACAAGCCAATTACATATTAAAATAAAAAAATGGAAAAAGACTACTAAAGAACTAAATGAATTTCTGCAGAAATAGGATAAAATATACTGTATATAGAACTTATTCTAATTTAGAAAACTCTGCTTTAACCGAAAAAAGAGAAGTCAGCATGAAGAAAAATCAAAGTTTATACAAAAAGTCTTACGCGAAATCAGGTTGTTGACAATTTTTGGGGATTTTACATACGCTTGTGAATAAAATAACAACTAACGGGGCATCTTCAAATTGTTTTTTCACAAATTCGGTTAAGGGAGAACGTAAAAAGATTTAAAACAGAGAAAAAGGAGGGAAAAAGGGTGGATACTTTGTTTTTAGCCCGTTTTCAGTTCGCATCAACAACAATCTTTCACTTTTTATTTGTGCCGCTTTCCATTGGCCTAGTCTTTATGGTTGCGCTCATGCAAACATTATATGTTGTGAAAGGTAAAGAAGTGTATAAAAGAATGACAAAGTTTTGGGGGCATCTCTTTCTCATTAACTTTGCAGTAGGTGTGGTAACTGGTATCATTCAAGAATTTCAATTTGGAATGAACTGGTCCGACTACTCCCGTTTTGTAGGGGATGTTTTCGGAGCACCACTAGCTATTGAAGCTTTACTAGCATTCTTTATGGAGTCAACATTTATCGGTTTATGGATTTTTGGTTGGGATCGCCTCAGCAAAAAATTACATTTAGCGTGTATTTGGCTTGTATCAATTGGAACAATCCTTTCAAGTTTTTGGATTCTAGCTGCCAATTCGTTTATGCAACATCCAGTTGGCTTTGAATTTAAAAATGGTCGCGCCGAAATGAACGATTTTTGGGCACTTATTACAAACGGTCAATTATTAGTTGAGTTTCCACACGTTATTTTTGGTGCTTTTGCAACAGGCGCATTTTTCGTTGCAGGTGTCAGTGCATACAAAATGCTTAAAAAGCAAGATGTGGCATTCTTTAAACGCTCTTTCCAAATCGCCCTTGTTATCGCTGTAATTGGCGGTTTTGGAACAGCTTTCAGCGGACACTCACAAGCCCAATATTTGGTTAAAACGCAGCCGATGAAAATGGCAGCAACTGAAGGTATATGGGAGGATACTGCCGACCCAGCACCTTGGACGATGATTGCCGGTATCGATGTAGCTAACAAAAAAAATACTTGGTCCATTGAAATCCCGTATGCGCTAAGCTTCTTGTCCTACTCTACTTTCAGCGGTTCCGTAGAGGGTATGAATTCGCTTCAAAAGCAATACGAAGAGCAATATGGTCCAGGGGATTATATTCCGCCAGTACGAACTTCATTTTGGAGTTTCCGCATTATGGTATTAGCTGGTATGGTGATGATTTTAACAGCACTAATTGGTGTTATTCTTGCTTGGCGTAAAAAACTTGAGAATACGGGATGGTATTTACGTTTAATGGTCCCAATGATTTTATTCCCATTCATTGCCAATTCAATGGGATGGATTATGACAGAAATTGGACGGCAGCCGTGGGTAGTATTCGGTTATCAGCAAACGGCAGACGCTGTTTCGCCAAACGTATCAGCCGGTTCATTACTATTTTCAATTATTGCGTTTTCAACGATTTACGCATTACTATTAATCGTACTTGTTTATTTATTTATTCGTGAAATCAAAAAAGGACCTTATGGTGAAAATAAAGTAGAGACTACTTCTGTTGATCCATTTGATAAAGGGGGCGACAAAATTGTCACTGAATGAGTTATGGTTTTTACTTGTCGCAGTTTTATTTGTCGGTTTCTTCTTCCTAGAAGGATTTGACTTTGGTGTAGGGATGTCTACACGTTTCATGGCACGCAATGATTTAGAGCGCCGCGTATTAGTCAATACAATTGGCCCGTTTTGGGATGCCAATGAAGTATGGTTACTTACAGCTGGTGGCGCCATTTTTGCCGCATTTCCAAATTGGTATGCAACGATGTTTAGCGGTTACTATGTCCCGTTAGTTGTTTTCTTATTAGCCTTAATTGGACGTGGTGTTTCATTCGAATTCCGCGGTCAAAAAGATTCTGCCACTTGGCGTAAATTTTGGGATTGGGTTATCTTTTTCGGCAGTATTTTACCGCCATTCCTATTAGGGGTCCTATTCTCAAGCCTAGTACAGGGTATGCCAATTAATAGCGATATGGATATGTATGCAGGTTTCTTTGATTACATTACCGTCTTCTCAGTTTGGGGGGGCATAACGGTTACAATGCTTTGTTTACTTCACGGTTTAATGTTTATTACACTTCGTACAGAAGAAGATATTCAAGACCGCGCACGTCGCATGGCTAAACGCGTTTGGTTTATCACCGTTCCCGTTTTAGTGGTGTTCGTTGTCTTAGCCTTCTTCTATACAGACATTTTCCAAGCTCGCCCAGTTCTCGTGCCAACTTTAATTGGTATCGTAGTCGTGATGTACTTACTTTGTGCCTTCTTCCTATGGAAAGTTCGTGATGGACTGGCATTTACATTTGGCGGCTTGGGTCTAGCGCTCACAGTTGCGACTATTTTTGTAGGGCTATTCCCTCGTGTTATGATTAGCTCAATTGATTCTGCATTTGACTTAACCATTCATAACGCAGCTTCGGGACATTACTCCTTAACAGTTATGACCATTGTATCGGTGACATTATTACCGTTTGTACTCGGCTATCAAATTTGGAGTTATTATGTTTTCCGCAAACGCGTTTCGAGTAAGGAGAAAATGACGTATTAATGGGAAGAGATATTTTTAAGTACGAAGGTATAAAAAAAATACTTGCGATTCTTGCCGCGTTGACATTAGTTCAAGGCGCGGCAATTATCGTAATGGCAAGCACGCTTTCAGGGGCTATAACAAAGCTCTTTAATGGCGCTATCTTGTCTACAGTGGCGTTACAAATGGCTTTCTTTGCGGGAGCGCTTTTTGTACGCCATTTTTTAAATGTATGGAAAAAAGCTATTGTGTATAAATTCGCCTCTGATACGGGGAAAAAAATGCGCGAAGAATTGCTTGAAAATTTATTCGTCCTTGGCCCACGTTTTACGCGCGAAGAGGGAACTGGGAAAGTTGTAACCATGGTCATGGAAGGCGTACAGGACTTTAGGCGTTTTATCGAGCTGTTTTTACCAAAGTTTATCAACATGGTGATTTTACCAGTGATGATTTGGATTTATGTGCTGACACAAGACGGAAAGTCCGCTTTAATTTTGGCACTCACATTCCCTATTTTAATTTTATTCCTTATTATTTTAGGTTTAGCAGCCAAAAAACAAGCCGACTCGCAATTTGAATCCTACCGAATTTTGTCGAATCATTTTGTCGACTCATTAAAAGGGCTTGAAACCTTGAAATATCTTGGCTTAAGCCATAGCCATGAAAGAAGTATTGCAGATACGAGCTCTAGCTACCGAAAAGCAACGATGAAAACATTACGTGTAGCTTTCTTGTCTTCGTTTGCACTCGATTTCTTTACAATGCTCTCCATCGCTGTTGTAGCCTTATTTTTAGGACTTGGTTTAATCGACGGGCTCATTCTACTCGGACCAGCACTCACGATATTAGTTTTAGCACCAGAATATTTCTTGCCCGTTCGCGAGCTTGGGTCTGATTACCACGCAACGCTCGATGGCCAAGAAGCAGGGCGAGTTATTCAAGCCATTATTGATAAGGGGAAAAAGGAACGAGAAAAAATTACAGCAACGGCTTCGCCTGCATACACAAATACTTCTACGCTGAATTTAGCAGGCGTTACGGTCAATTACGCGGATGGTCATCAAGAATCGCTAGCCCAAGCTGATTTTGCCGTTTCTGGTTTGCAGAAAATTGGTATTATCGGTGCAACTGGCGCTGGGAAATCAACGATGATTGACGTCTTAAGCGGCTTTTTAGCACCAACGACTGGCGAAATCCAAATTGACGGCGCACCTGTTACGCTACACGACTATGCATGGCAAAAACAGGTGACCTATATTCCGCAACATCCGTATTTATTTCATGACACAATTGCTGGCAATATTAAATTTTATCATCCAGAATCAACGGATGAATCTGTGAGAATGGCGGCAAAAGCGGCCGGGTTAACGGCCTTCATTGAAAGTTTGGACGAGGAATATGAAACGGTAGTTGGAGAAGCTGGGCGGACTTTAAGCGGCGGTCAGGAACAACGAATTGCACTTGCACGCGCGTTTTTATCCAACCGACAAATCGTGCTCATGGATGAGCCCACTGCGCATTTGGATATTGAAACAGAGTATGAACTTAAACAGCCGATGCTTGATTTGTTTGAAAATCGGCTAGTATTTTTTGCGACGCATCGCTTGCACTGGATGCTCGAAATGGATCAAATTATCGTTTTAGACAAAGGGGCAATTGTAGAAACGGGAACGCATGCCGAGCTTGTTTCAAAAAAAGGATTCTACTATGACCTAATTAAAGCCCAATTGGAGGAGATTTAATGCTAAAAAATAGTTGGATTGGTCCTTATATTAAGCAAAACTTGGGACTCTTTTTAGTTGTTATTTTCCTTGGCGTACTAACATTTTCGGCGGGGGCGGCTCTCATGTTCACATCGGGGCATCTCATCTCAAAATCTTCTTTAATGCCAGAATCGATTATGGCCGTATATGTGGCAAGTGTTGGTGTCCGCGCATTCGGAATTTTGCGCTCAGTCTCAAAATACGTAGAACGCCTAAACAGCCATTCTTTAGTACTACGGATTTTGGAAAAAATGCGCGTTAGATTGTATCGGCTTTTGGAACCGCAGGCGCTACTTCTTAAATCCCGTTATCGCACGGGTGACATCTTAGGAATACTTGCAGATGATATTGAACATATTCAAAATTTTTATTTGACGACAATGCTACCGGCACTCATTAGCTTATTTTTATATGCTGGTGTTGTGATTGCGCTTGGCTACTTTTCAATTCCATTTGCCATTTTAATTTTAGTTTTAATCGGTGTACTTGTTCTCGTGTTGCCAGGCGTTTCAATTTTATATGCGCGCGGGAAAAATGCCTATTTGAAGCAAGGTAGAAACCGTCTCTATAGCCAATTTACTGATGCTGTTTTTGGGATTAGTGACTGGATGTTTAGCGGACGTGAGAAGCGTTTAATTGAAGGGTATGAGGATGATGAGTCAGCTTTATTAAAGGTGGAAACAAAGCAATTTCATTTTGTAAACTGGCGCGATTTTTTTAGCCAGCTAATTGTTGGCGTTATGGTCATCTTAATGGTTTACTGGAGTACAAATGAAGTGAGTGATGGCGCCATTTCTGGTACGCTAATCGCAGCATTTACACTTGCCATCATGTCACTAGGTGAAGCTTTTGTTCCTGTTTCAAGCGCTGTAAGTGACAAATCGCTATACCAAGATTCACTTGAGCGGCTAGATAAAATCGAAGACACAACACTACCTAATTTTGATGCAGAGACTAAGCAGAAAGCAAAAATTGAAACAACAGACGTCACATTGCGAGCAGAAAACATATCCTTTCAATACAATGAAAAAAGTTCTTTTGTTTTGAAAAATTTTAATTTTGAATTGCGACAAGGCGAAAAAATCGCGATTATCGGTCGAAGCGGCACGGGGAAATCAACTTTCCTAAAATTAATTCAAGGTGCACTCTTGCCAGTTGATGGCGAAGTTACAATGAACGGCGCAAGCCCAGCTGACCTCGGACCACAAATACCAGAAGTTGTTTCGATGTTAAATCAAAAAGCACATCTTTTTAGCACAACAGTGTTCAACAACATTCGCCTTGGGAATCCGAATGCCACCGCAGAAGAAGTATACGAGGCAGCCAAAAAAGTGCAAATGCACGATTTTATCATGAGCATGCCAAACGGTTATAAGACGCAAATGTCCGAAATGGGCGCGCGTTTTTCGGGCGGGGAACGTCAGAGGATTGCGCTTGCTCGGATTTTGCTTCAAAATACACCCATCGTAATTTTAGATGAGCCAACTGTTGGGCTTGACCCCATCACTGAACGCGACTTATTGCACACAATTTTTGATGCACTGAAAGGGAAGTCCGTTCTTTGGGTCACACATCATTTGGTCGGTGCCGAAAAAATGAATTCGGTGCTTTTCCTAGAAGATGGACAAATTTTAATGCAAGGAACGCATGCGGAACTAATGGCTAGTGAGCCGCGCTATAAGCGTTTATACGAACTGGACAGACCAATTCAGTTATAAAAAAGAGGGATAAAATGAGCGATTTTTTCATGGGCGTTGATATTGGGACGACAAGCACAAAGGCAGTTCTTTTTGATGAAAGCGGGAGCCAAGTGGCGCGCTATGCGGTGCATTACAATTTGGCTACCGATATTTCTGGGAAGGCAGAGCAAAACCCTGAAGAAATATTTGCAGCTGTCAAAAAAGCCATCTGGATGGTCATGACGGCGAGCAAAATTTCGCAAAGTGAACTTGCGGCCATTTCATTCAGTGCGGCGATGCACAGCTTGATACTAATTGATAAAACCGGCAAGCCGCTCACAAATTGTATCACTTGGGCAGATAGCCGTAGTCAGGCGGCGCTTGAAAATGCTAAACGCCATTTCTATCTCGAAAGCATTTATGAAAAAACGGGCACGCCCATTCACCCAATGAGCCCATTTGCAAAACTAGTGTGGCTTTTTGAAACGGCACCGGAAAAAACGGCGGCCATGCACATGGCATGCGGAATTAAGAGCTATGTTTTATACAAAATGTTTGGTGAGTGGCTAATTGACGCATCGCTCGCCTCCGCCTCTGGTCTTTACAATACAAAAGCAGGGTGCTTTGAAAAATCGGCGCTTGAAATTGTGCAGCTTTCAGAAGACAAGCTCCCGACCGTCGTTTCAGAACTGCACCAACTGAGCGGGCTCAGCACCGAGCTAGCGAGCGAAATGGGCATTTCACCTGAGACGGTTTTTGTTGTCGGCGCAAGCGACGGAGCCCTTGCGAATTTAGGACTCCAAGCGACTGCTCCAAATGATGTTACGGTGACAGTCGGCACAAGTGGTGCCATCCGCAGAATGACCACAACATTTCAAACTGACAGCCGAAGCCGCACATTTTGTTACCGCCTAACAGATGGGCTTTTCGTTCAAGGTGGCGCTGTAAGTAACGGCGGGAAAGCGATCGAATGGGCGATGGAGCAGTTTGCACCTCAAGTTGTGCGTGAAACTCGTGATTACGCTAAGCTCATGCAAAACGCAGCTGAAGAGCCACTAGGGTCTAACGGACTTTTATTTCTGCCGTACTTGCTCGGCGAACGTGCACCTTACTGGACGAGCAATATTCGAGCCGCCTTTTTAGGTGTCACCATCAATCACACGCCACCTGAGTTCCTGCGCGCAGCTATTGAAGGCGTTGCACTAAATTTGGCGAGCGTTTATTCCTCTATTGGGAAAAAAGAGGATGTGGTGTATGTTTCTGGCGGTATCGCCGCGCATACGTTTTGGTGTAGCTTGCTTGCGGACATTTTAAATCGCGAGGTACGCGTCACAAACACCGTCGAGGGATCTAGTCTTGGCGCCGCGCTCCTCGCAATGAAATCCCTTGGCAAGCGGCAAGACTTCAAACTGTCCACCAAACCCGCTATAAAAGCAGTCTACAAGCCGAATCTTGAACGCGCAAAAGCATACGGAGAACTACATAAAATTTTTGAACTTGCAACCATACAGCTAACCGGAGTCAACCGACAACTAATTGATTGGCAAAAAAATGTTAGAAATTAAAATTTCAGGGGAATAGTGAAATAATAAAGAAAAAGGGGTTTTTATGATGAACAAAAAAATTGTATGGATCGCCCTCATTTTAGTTGGCATCTGCTTACTTGGAACACTTCTTGCCACACTTGTCAGTATTTATTTAGTTTAATCTGAAAATCCCGGCATTGCCGGGATTCAGACTGCTGACAAATGGTGAGATTCTAGGCAAAGCCGAGTACCGAAGTGGAGCGTACTCGAGTACGTGAACCTCGGAACGGAGGGGTTCACGACGAAGATTGCCGTTTGTCAGCAGTCTGATTTTGTGTGGGCCGTTTTGTTTTGTGTAAACTTTAAGTTTTTCTTCAAGCTGAATCCTGGCTTTGCCGGGATTTTCTCTGTCTTCCTCTTGGCGATTTTACGCGGCTAAATTTATCCGTCGCAAGATTGATTTTTGCGATGACGCGCGATTTTGCTTGCACTTTTCCTCTAAAAAAGATAAACTAATGTTTGAGCCTTTTTATTTTAGGCTCCATTAATTTTGGTAGCAAATTTGCCGTGCTAGACGGGGAGATAGCGGCGCCCTGTAACCCGCAATCCGCTCTAGCGGGGTTGAATTCCCAAATTGAGGCTTATACCTGTCTGGCCTGCCACAAGCACGTGGTGTTGACGACTGGGTCTTGCGCAATGGAAGCCTGTGAACCATGTCAGGTCCGGAAGGAAGCAGCATTAAGCAGTGCCTTTTATGTGCCGCAAGGTTGCCTGGTCTGAGCTAACGACTGGTGTAACGCAGGTGGTTATATGTCGAACTTGGGTGCACGGCGTTAAATTTTAAATATAAACTCTCTTTTTATAAAAGAGGGTTTTTTCATGTTCAAATGATGCGCGACCACTATAAACGCTCTTTTTAAATAAAAAAGTGAAAAAGCGACGTAAAACTGTTACAATATGAGTATGACGTAACCTGATAAAGAAGGATGAAAAAGTATGCAGCACATCAAAAAACGAAAAAACATTATCATTTTAAGTATTTTAGCTGTCGTTGTGGCAGTTTTAGCCATTCTAAGTATTATTTTTGGCGTATTTCAAAGGCAAGAAGTGCTTGATAAATATGATGTAGCCTATGAAATAAACGGAAAGCTATATGAAGTTTTCCCCATTTCTTCAACAGATATCGGTGTGGATAAAAAGAAAGAAGATAAACATTTATATTTCCGTGTAAATAGTTACTACAATCTTGAATATTTGTTCCGCATCGCCTATGGTCAATATGAATTAAACGAACCATCTCTTGATAAAAACTATGCAGGGAAGCTTGATTACAGCATCGCAGACAACGCTTATGTAACGCAAGAAGATGTATACAGGACGAAAGACGATATGTACGCTGTTTATTCTTTTCATAATAAAAACGGGAAAGAAATCTACAAGTATAACCCGGAAGAAACGTCATCCGATAAATTTGTTACGCGAATTAAACCAACCATTTTACAAGGCTACAAAAAAAGTGACATTTCAAGCTACGACGATTTTCTGGATATAACCGAGCTTTTCAAAGAGAAGCTAAACAAAACGGTCAAAGTCCGTGTAGATGATGCGAAAAACATGGTTATATTTTCGATTAAAGAGGGGTAAAACCCAAATTAATTGGGTAGAGAAAAACCCTCAAAAGCTAGATTTTATTCTAACTTTTGAGGGTTTTTATTTGAACTTTCTTTTTCTTCCTCATCACGCTTCAACTTTGGTAGTTCTTTTAAATCATCTGGGAAAATAATAGAATAGTCACCGCGCTTGATTACTTTGCTATTGCGACTTTCTTCCGGCATATCAGATTTAAGAGCCACAGCTATCACCTCGATTTTATAAATTTAGTATAGCATGAAATCTAAAATTCAGAAATGAAAGTCGTTTTTTGTGAAAATCTACGCAATTGTGTGTAAGCGTTTTCTTTTTTTACACGCTTTTTGTTTAAGTGTGTAAATGATGAGGCATGCTTATTTCAAGGTTTTCGGTACATTTTGCACATGAAAAAATTGGCACATAAATTGCTATATAATTTAGTGTATCCACAAAAGCCTTATCATGAAACAGAGAGGAGGACTCCCGATTTTCGCAAGGCTTTGTTAGAGGATATTTATTAATCAAAGAAAAACAGAGGGAGTTTTGTTAGAAAGATAGCGGGTTATTTGGTTAATAAACGAAAGATTTTGTACTTATAAAAGGGAGGATTAAGATGAACGGATTAACAGCATTTTTAGAAAAATATTTTGTTCCAGTTGCAGCCAAAATTGGTTCGCAAAAACATTTAGTTGCATTACGTGATGCGTTTATTTCGACAATGCCAATTACGATGGCAGGGTCAATTGCTGTGTTATTAAATGCATTCTTTAGAGATTTTCCAACTGATTGGGGTTGGACAGGGTTTGTTCAGGCTATGCAGCCACTAATAGGGATTAATGGATATGTTTATAATGGGACACTTGCAATTGTGTCAATAATTTTTGCATTCTCATTAGGTTATAATTTATCAAAAGTTTATGAGGTGGATCGTTTAGCAGGTGGGTTAGTTTCTTTAGCGGCTTTCGTGATGAACTTAACCGTAACAATTAGTTTAGATGCTGTTAAAGCTGCTATTTCTGCTGCTAATGCTGATTTTGATATTAATAGCTTGCCAAAAGAGTTTACAGGTATTTATGGATTCTTTAATATGGGACAAGTAAACGGGACAGGTCTATTTACTGCTATGATTTTTGGCTTTATTTCAACCATTATTTATGCTAAATTAATGCGTCGTAAAATTACAATTAAAATGCCAGACTCAGTTCCACCAGCTGTAAGTAAAGCATTTGCTGCGATTATTCCAGCACTTGTAGCACTTTATGTTGTGGCAATTATTGATTGGGCATTCTTCAAAATTACTAACATGGATGTCATTTCTTGGATTTCAAAAACCATTCAAGAACCTTTATTGGATCTTTCACAAGGATACGGAGCGGTATTACTGGTCACTTTCTTAGTGCAATTACTATGGTTCTTTGGTATTCACGGACCAAACGTACTTGCGCCAGTATTAGAATCATTATGGGGGACAGCACAGCTTCAAAATATTGCTGCTGCACAAGAAAAAGTTGCGTTACCATTTGACTGGGTACGTGGTTCCTTCGATGCGTATGTATGGATGGGTGGCTCTGGTGGTACAATTGTACTTATCATTGCACTCCTTATGTTCTCTAAACGAGCAGATTCCCGTACGGTAGCAAAACTATCACTTGGTCCAGGTATTTTCAATATTAATGAACCAATTATGTTTGGTTTGCCGATTGTTTTAAATACCATCTACTTAATACCGTTTATTATTGCACCAATGATAATGGTAACAATCGCGTATTTTGCGACAACTCTAGGTCTAGTTGGGCCAGTTAAGATAGCGGTAGTATGGGTTATGCCGCCGCTTCTAAATTCATTCTTAGCAACAGGTGGAGATTGGATGGCTCCGGTTATTTCATTAATTAATATGATAATCGCCTTCCTCATCTGGGTGCCGTTTGTTATTACCGCAAACCGCGTGGGAGTTCCAGAAGAAGAAATGAAAGCATAAAATGTTTCTGGCTGGGGCTTTAGTGCCTCAGCCAGATTATTATGCGTTATAAACGCGCCAAAAAACAAAATTTAGTTAAGGTTTCTTATTGCAACGGGATACGCTTAACGTTAAAATATTACTTGAGGAGGTTTTCAAAATGATTATTGTAAATTGTCCAATGAAACGTGATTATGTAACAGATTTGCTTGAAAATTATAATGAAGATGGTGTAACTTTTAAAAAGGTGAGCGAAGTTGGAATGAAACTTAGTTTTGAAACTAATTTAGAAGACGAGGAAAAAGCAGCGCGAATTGCAAAAGATACGATAAAGGCAACGGAAATTGGTGCGGTCCTTTATTTCCAAGTGACTGTGGGTTAGTTATGAAAATTGCAAATGGATTGTTTATCATAAGTATCGGACTTTTGATTATTATGTTAAGTCCTTCTTATGGAAAAAATGGGGCGGCAAATGTGCCGTTTATGGTTACTGGCTTGGTCATTGTGTTAATTGGAGCCATTCTTGTCTTCATAAAAGTGAAAAAAGGAAAGAAAAATGATGGACAAGGAGGAGATAAGAAATGAATATCTCACAAAAATTATATATTTCGCAAAAAGAATGTTTTGATGCCATTATAAAATCTGTTATTTATGATATAAAGCAATCAACTGGTAAAAGTAAACAAATGCGCCAGTTGGAAGGGTTCTCTTACCAGCGAGATATGTCAAACGGTGCTCGTGCAACCATTGCAATCACAGAAGTAAAGCCGTATGAACAATATGTTTTTGAAACAAAAAGCCGTGTGAATACGCATATTACAACATATGCGATTAAAGCGACAAGTGAAGGTACATGTGAAGCTTCTTATCATGAAAAAATTGAAGCTGAAGGTACTGTGCAAAAACTAAATAATATGATTGTTGGTGTATTGTTTGGTCTTTTTAGAAGAAAACGTGCGAAAAATTTATTAAAAGCTATTGAACTTTCTGTTATTAATGAAAGTAAAGCAAAGAAACAAAAAGCCGCACCAAATGCAGAATAAAAAGTTAGAAGGTGTCCAGCGGTTTGGGCGCCTTTTTAAATGAAATGGGGAAGTTTACTCTTAACAAACTAGTCCGAAGTAAGCTATAATAAAATTATTAAGGTTTAGAGGAGAGTGGATGATGGCATATCAGGCATTATATCGTGTTTTTCGGCCGCAGTCGTTTGATGATGTTGTGGGGCAGAGTCATGTCACTAAAACGCTTCAAAACGCAATCACTCAAAACAAAACATCGCATGCTTACTTATTTAGTGGACCTCGAGGAACTGGGAAAACAAGTGCGGCGAAAATTTTTGCAAAGGCAATCAATTGTGAAAATAGCACAAATGGTGAACCGTGCAATGAATGTGATATTTGTAAAGGGATTACAGATGGATCAAATCCAGATGTTTTAGAAATTGATGCTGCCAGCAACAACGGCGTAGAAGAAATTCGTGATATTCGTGAAAAAGTAAAATATGCGCCAACCGTTTCCAAATATAAAGTCTATATCATTGATGAAGTGCATATGCTATCGACGGGAGCTTTTAACGCGCTCCTTAAAACGCTAGAAGAACCGCCGAAGCATGTTATTTTTATACTCGCAACAACAGAGCCGCATAAGTTGCCACTGACGATTATTTCTCGGGTACAGCGCTTTGACTTTAAGCGGATTACAACGCAAGATATTATTCAGCGCATGGCGTTTATTTTAAAGGAAGAAAAGATAGCTTTTGATGAAAAGGCGCTGATGATTATCGCTCGAGCTGCCGAGGGAGGCATGCGCGACGCACTTAGTTTGCTCGACCAAGTCATTTCTTATGGTTCAGAGGAAGTTAGCGTTTCGGATGCGCTTGAGATTACTGGCTCGGTAGCACATAATTTACTCACTGATTTAGTTGTGGCGATTTTAAACCAAGATGCAAGTTTGGCGATGGAACGCCTTTCTGCTCTGCTTAAAGAAGGTAAGGATCCCGTTCGATTGGTGGAAGATTTACTTGTTTTCTTCCGTGATATTTTGCTTTATCAGAAGGCGCCCAATTTGGAAGAGACGCTTGAGCGGGCTGTTTTAGACGAGGCTTTTCAGGAGCTAGCAAAATCGGCGAATGCAAGCCAAATTTATAAAGGCGTAGAGCTTTTAAATAAGGCGACCACGCAAATGAGGTTTTCAAACCATCCGGGTATTTATGTTGAAGTTGCCGTAGTGGAGCTGACACAACTGCGGGGCGAAAATCAAATTACACAAGGAGAGTCTAGTGCCGATGTTTCTGCCTTGCAAAATGAAGTGCGAGAACTGAAGCGGGAGCTAGCGGATATGAAGAAGCTTTTGGAGAACGGGGTTCGGGCGGACAATACCCATACGGAAAAAGTTGCCCGACCTAAAAAAGCAGCGATTAACAACTCGAAAAATTTTAAAGCACCTGTTGGGAAAATCAATCATGTGCTTGATGTCGCGAAAAAGAAGGATTTGCAATTAATTCGCGGCTGTTGGAGTGAACTTTTATCGATGTTAATGGCATCGCAAGCGGCTCTTTTAAATGATGCTGAGCCAGTTGCTGCCTCAGATGATACTTTTGTGTTAAAATTTAAACATGAAATTCATTGTCAAATGGCAATGGATAATCAATCTTTTGTTGAGACGGTTGAAGCGAGTATTTCAAAATTAACGAAGGTCAATTATCGTTTCATTGGGATTCCTGAAATTCAATGGTTTGAAGTGCGTGAAAACTTCTTGAAAACTCATACACCTTCTGAGGAACATGAGTCAGACGAGGAACTTCCAAAACCTGCGGTGGCGGACACTAATTCATTCGTTGAAGAAGCGGAAAAACTCGTAGGAGCAGATTTACTCGAAATAAAAGAATAAAATTTAATGATGAAGAGGAGAATTTTTTATGCGTGGAATGGGAAATATGCAAGGTATGATGAAACAAATGCAAAAGATGCAAAAGGAAATGGCGAAAGCACAAGCAGAACTTGAAGTGACGGAATTTACAGGGACTGCTGGCGGTGAAATGGTAACAGTCAAAATGAACGGCAAACGTGAGGTTCTAGACGTTATTATTAAAGAAGAGGTTGTTGATCCAGAAGACGTGGAAATGCTACAAGACCTTGTTTTAGCGGCGACAAATGATGCTTTAAAACAAGTGGAAGATACGACAGCTCAAAAAATGGGCAAATTCACACAAGGGATGAACATTCCTGGATTATAAGAGACGGAGCGGCAGAATGAAATGTTCTGCCTGCTTTTTTGAAAGTGAGCGATGAAAATGCATTATCCTGAGCCGATAACGAAGCTAATTGATAGTTTCATGAAATTACCAGGGATTGGGCCAAAATCGGCTGCACGCCTTGCTTTTTATGTGCTAGATATGAAAGAAGATGATGTGCTTGGTTTCGCCAAAGCACTTGTTGATGCTAAGCGAAATTTAAGTTTTTGCTCGGTTTGCGGGCATATTACGGACACCGATCCGTGCTATATTTGTAAAGATCATTCTCGGGATAAAAGCGAGATTTGCGTCGTGGAAGAGCCACGTGATGTTATAGCAATGGAAAAGATGCGCGATTATCACGGTTTATATCACGTGTTACATGGAACAATTTCCCCTATGGACGGAGTTGGCCCTGAAGATATAAATATTCCTGACCTCCTAAAGCGCCTGCAAAACGAAGAGGTGACAGAGCTTATTTTAGCAACAAATCCAAATGTCGAAGGGGAAGCAACCGCGATGTATATATCACGGCTCGTTAAACCAAGTGGCATTAAAGTGACACGAATTGCGCACGGGCTTCCTGTTGGCGGTGATTTAGAGTATGCTGATGAAGTCACATTATCAAAGGCATTAGAAGGGCGCCGAGAACTTTAACGAAATTTGAGGTGACGATTATGGAATCAAGAAGCGTTCAGCATGGTAGAAAAAAAAGAAAGAAAATGGGAAAGTTGCACAAGGAATATGATGCGTATTTGATGGAATTAATTGAAACGACACAAGAAGAGTGGCATAAACAAAAAGTGCTTCTACGTAAAAGTTTTAATTATAATGAGCGTTTAGAATATGAGGCGAAAAAGGCAGGAGCCAAATATTTTTATCTTTTTAAAGAAGCAAGAAAGCGCGGCATTAGTAATAAAAAATAATATAGGAAAGGTGGTAGATGAATAAAATCTACGCCTTTTTTTATTGAAAAATTTGTAAAATAATATAGATTTAAGTTGCATTGTCACAAAAAATTCAATAATGATTGTAGATTTATGAAAGTTAGATGTATAAATTGGCTAAAGAATCAATTAAACTAGGAGAGTTTAGGGGGAAAGCAAAAAAAGGAGTGAAATGAATGCATGAATTAATGCTTGAATTATACACAAAGAAAGAAGTGTATCATTATTTTAATGAACTGCAATTAAAAGAATTGTTAATGTCTAATTTACAAAGAACAGCAAAAAAAATCTGTATTGAACGGAGTCGGGAATTACTTTCAAAAAAAGAGAATACAAAAGTTTACTTTATTTTAAGCGGTATTGTGGCTGTGAAAAGAGACGGGAACCTGTTATACTTTCGGGGAGAAAATCATTTCATTGGACTTGAAACGATTTTATTTAGCGAAAAATCGGAATTTGTGACTTCGAACATTGGGAGAGTCGAATTAATCGAGTTTTCTAAAGTAGAGGTTCTTGAACTATTAATGGGGCTTCAAGAAGGATGGTTATATTGCTATTTAATTAATAAGGATCTGAACCAACTGCTTATGAGAAATTATAGCAACTTTCAGGCGAAACCATATGAACGTTGCAAGCAAATGTTAACGGATTTAGCTAAAGAGTTTGGCAGTTCAAGTGAGCCTAGTGCGGTCTTGCCAAAACAGTTTACTTTAAACTTATTAACCAACTACCTAGGGATTAGTTATGTGACCATGAGAAAAGTTTTAGAAATTCTACGAGACGAAAACTTTATCGTTGAGTCTGGAAGGCGAAAAGAAATCAGAATACAAACGGATTAATTAAAAAAACCTGAACCCCAAATGTTAGACCAAAAATCTAATATTTGGGGTTCAGTACACTATGAAAATGGTTTTTCGGTACGAAGATAGACTACATCAGGGGCGCTACTCACTCGTTCGCCGCGGTTTAGTTTGTCTATAATAAGCATTTCTTCATGCGTTAAAGAAAAGTCATAAATGTTCGCGTTTTCGCGAATTCGGTTTGGATGTTCAGACTTTGGAATGATGCAGTTATCGTTTTGAAGGTGCCAGCGCAAAACAATTTGAGCTGGCGTCTTGTCGTAACGTTTGCCAATTTGTTTAAGCTCGCTATCCATTAAAACCTGCCCTCTTCCAAGCGGGCTAAAAGCTTGGTGTGTGATATGTAAGTCATCTAAATAGCGATGCAGCAATTTGTTTTGGAAGTACGGGTGGGCTTCAAGCTGGTCGACAGCTGGCAGAACATTGGCTTTAGTGAGTAGGCGGTCGAGATGGTGCGCTTCAAAATTAGAAACACCAATTGCACGAACAAGACCTTCGTCATAGAGCTTTTCAAGCGCTTGCCAAGTTTCAAAGAAGGCAACTTGTTTGGGCCAGTGCACCAAATATAAATCGATTTGGTCGAGCTGTAATTTTTTGCGGGACGCTTCAAAAGCTTTCAGCGTCTCAAAAAAGCCCTGGTCGGTGTTCCACACTTTCGTCGTAACAAAGAAGTCCTCCCTTTTCAACCCAGAAGAACGAAAGAAATCACCCACAAACTGCTCATTTTGATAGAAAGCCGCAGTGTCAAAAAGGTGGTAACCGGCATCCGCCGCCGCTTCAAGTGAGTTCCGCAATTTAATTTCGTCGGTAATCTTGTAGACACCAAACCCGTGCTTGGGCATCAAAACGCCGTTGTTTAGCCGGACTTGGTCAGAAAATGCCTCAGTCATTTAAGCTCCTCCTCGCCTCATTTTATTTCAATCGATTTTAAGTTTTGCGAAATGACGTCTGGCTTTTCGTCAATTTGAATTTGAGCGGCAGTCGCATAGGCTCCTTCTAAAATGGGCGCATCGAATACGATAATCTCCTTATCAGACAGTTCGCCGACGGTTTCAATATTCATTTTGGCGCTGCCAAGGTCGTAAAAAGCATACACCTTATCCGCCTCATTTCGTTCGAAAGCTTCATTTACTTTATCAAAACTTGTGCCGATACCACCGTCATCTGTCCCGCCGCTATAGGTGATGCAAACATCTTTGGCCACCTGGCTCAAAATATCAAACACGCCTTTTGCGACATTGGCTGAGTGCGAAATAATCACAATTCCGTATGGCTTTGTCATTTAGCTACCTCCTCGCTTTTTAAAAGGGAGGCAAATAGTATGGCAGACGAGTATGCCCCGGGATCGAGATGCCCAATTGAACGCTCTCCTAAGTAGGAGGCGCGGCCTTTTGTGGCTTTCATTTCTTTTGTGTTTTCAAGAGCTGTCTGAATCGCGTCATGTGAAAATTCACCTTGTCGCATAGCGCGAATGACGGGCTCCCAAACATCAATCATTGTTTTCTCCCCAGCTTGTGATTTTCCTCGGTTTTTAATGCCGTCTAAGCCCGCTTCAAGCGCATCAGCGAGCTGTTCTTTGGTAAGGGTATCGGAATCTACGGCTTTGCTAATATTTAGAAAGGCGGAGCCATAAAGTGGTCCAGATGCGCCGCCAACCTTGCCGAGTAGGGTCATTGCGGTCGTTTTAAAGATATCTTTTAATGTTTCTGGAGGTTTTTCCGTAAAAGCGTTTTTTAGTTCGGTTAGTCCGCGCGCCATATTAATACCATGGTCACCGTCGCCAATAGCTTGGTCTAGGTCGCTTAAAAGTTGCTTATTTTCGATGATTTGGTCTGAAAAATCAGTTAGCCAAGTTATTGCCCAGTTTTTGTCATAAGTCATCATGAGTCCTCCTTACTTCCATGCAATCGTTTGAACAGGCAGATTTAACATATCCACCCACTTCTCGTCTTCAAGTTTTAAAATCGTAAGCGAAAGCCCCGCCATCTCAAGTGAGGTCATATAGTCGCCAACAAAAGTTTTTTCAACCGTGACATGTGCGTCACTTAAAAGCTCATGGACATCGTTTGCGAAAATGTATTGTTCCATTAGTGGCGTTCCGCCCATTCCATTCACAAGAACGATAACCTTATCTCTTGATATGAAATGATGCTCCTTATTAATACGGTCAAAAAGCTGTTTCGCGAGGTCTTTTGATGACATAATTTTTTCGCGGCTAAAACCTGGTTCACCGTGAATGCCGATGCCTAGTTCAATTTCATCATCAGAAAGCTCAAAACCAGGATGCCCAACCTCCGGAACCGTACATGGTGTAAGGGCTACGCCAATCGTTTTCGTTGCCTTCACCACTTTCTCACCAAGCGCTTTCACTTCCTGCAAACTCGCCTGAGCTTCCGCCGCCGCCCCAACAATTTTATGCACTAAAACCGTCCCAGCAACGCCACGCCGCCCAGTTGTGAATGTACTATCTTCTACAGCAATATCGTCATTAACTATAATTTGGTCCACTACAATGCCGTCCATTTCAGCAAGTTCTTTCGCCATATCAAAATTCATTACATCGCCCGTATAATTTTTAACAATTAAGAGAACGCCCTTGCCTTGGTCGGCCGCCTTAATACCTTCATAAATTTGATCAGGTGTTGGCGACGTAAAAACATCACCACAAACGGCTGCAGAAAGCATGCCTTGCCCGACATACCCAGCATGAGCAGGTTCATGACCAGAGCCACCGCCACTCACTAAACCGACTTTGTTAGGTCGTTTGTCTTTTCTTGCGATAACACGCGTGTTTGGAACACGTTCAATTAAATCTGGATGCGCTTTCACAATACCTTCTACCATTTGCTCGACGACTTGGTCTGTGCGATTGATAATTTTTTTCATGAAAAAAACCTCCTCCAAATTTTCCTACAGTTAAAAAATTCCCTGTGACAGGCTTCTTAAACTCCATTATAATATGTTTTTTATGTAAACGCTTAACAAGAAGCATTCTATTTATAAAAATGCTACAATAATGAATGGAAAAGGGGGAATTAGGATGGCTAGTCAAGAAAAGCTTCCGTTGTTTTCAAAAATGGAAGACCATGTGCGCCAGAATCCACTTTCGTTGCATGTTCCCGGCCATAAAAATGGCGTTTTAGCTAAAGAAGAATGGCAAAAATTTTTGAAATATGATTTGACGGAGATAAGCGGATTAGATGATTTGCACCACCCACAAGAAGCCATTAAAGAAGCGGAAACCTTATTAAGTTTAGCGTATAGCGCAGATAAAAGTTTCTTTTTGGTTGGCGGCACAACAAGTGGGAATTTAGCGATGATACTTGCTGCTGTTCGCCGCGGTGAGCGCGTTCTAGTAACTCGTGATGCACATAAATCGGTCGTGCACGCTCTTGAACTTGCAGGAGCTCGGCCAGTTTTTTTAAACACAAAAAAAGATGTTTTAACAGGTGTTTCAAGCGGTGTTGATGTGTCCTCAGTGAAGCAGGCATTTCGCCTGTATCCGGACATTGTGGCAGTCGTTTTGACGTACCCAAGCTATTACGGCACAACTTTTGATTTGGCGGAAGTGATTAATGTGATTCACCATTTCGGAGCGCTTGCTTTAATTGATGAAGCGCACGGAGCCCATTTTGCTGCGCATGATGCTTTCCCGAAAGATGCGCTTAGCTGCGGGGCAGATGCGGTCGTACAGTCAGCGCACAAAACCCTTCCGGCGCTTACGATGGGCGCTTTCCTACATATAAAATCGGATTCAGCGCGCCTGTCCTCGATTCGGCGCTATCTTCAAATGGTGCAAACAAGTAGCCCGTCCTATCTCGTTATGGCTTCGCTCGACTTCGCGCGCCAGTTTGTTGCTACTTATTCAGGGGCCGATTTTAAAGCATTTTTAGAAATGCGCGCCAAATGGATACGTTTTTTGGAAGAGGCGGGCTATACGGTTTTACTTCCCGATGACGCACTTAAATTGATAGTTCGAAAAGACGGCTATTCCGGATATGATATTGCGGCTCACTTTGAAGCAAACGGCTACTACCCCGAACTTTCAGATGACAAGCAAGTTCTACTGATTTTACCGCTGATTAAAAAGGGGACAAGGTTTGACCCGCTTCATACCCTTCTGGCGCTGCCTAAACCCGCTGTTCCGCTTGATACATTTCAATTCACCCCGCCTGAAATCACCGTGCTTTCGCTTTCATACACGGAAATGGCAGAACGAAATAGTGTTTTTATAAAGCTCGACCAAGCTCTCCATGCCGTCGCAGCCGAAAATGTATCGATCTACCCGCCTGGTATCCCCGGCGTCCTTCGCGGAGAAAAACTGACGGAAGCACATATCGCTTTTTTAAAAGCCATTTCCGCCAGACATTTCCACGGAGGAGAAAGGCTAAAAGATGGTGAGATTGCGGTTTATGTATGAGTGAGTTCAATATTTTTATAAAGGGAGGTGCTTTTTCGTAAAGTAACCTCCTTTTCGAGTCTGAATAATTTATTAATATTAAATTATTAGAATATTGTTTGTGAATATAATTTAATTTGTGATATAATGAACTTGTTAAATAACAACTAAGAAGGAGAGAGTGAAATGAGAAAATTAAGGTTTTGTATCCAACTATTGGTGAGTGTGCTAATGCTTTCAACACTTATACCAACAACAAGTGTATTTGCAGAGGAGGATTATAGCTCAGAAATACAATCTACAATGGAGGTTGATGGACAAGATACTGAGATAAACACAGATGGAGTAGAGCTGATTGGAAATTTTGATTATCTTGTAGAAAATGATAATTTAGTTCAAGATGGCTATACGGCGACTAAAAGACCATTACTTAAAAGTAATCAAGCATTTGGCGGAGGTGGCTCAGCGTATAGCCTAGTATCACGAACAACTGTAAACCTGAAGTTCCACAATACAGCATATAAAGCGCTCTTAAATGCGGGGCTTTTGTATGTGAGGAGAGGGGTTGCTGTGGCTGGAATAATTGCTCAAACTTTCGGTTTGGAGTACATTAAGTCGTATAACTATATGAGACAAAGTATTTATAGTAAGACTGATAAAAATTATATTTATTATAAAGTGATTGATGAGTTTTCGAACAGTAAAACTAATTTTTCTAAAGGTCCAGTAAAAACATCTTATTCTAAAGTAAGGAAATAAGTTATAGCTAAGAAAAAATGTTCAGTAGATAGAAATATGCATCTCAAAAGTAGGTTTTAGTTTAACTTTTGAGATGCATATTAATTTGTGCTTTGCATTAGATATTGGCTTATCTCTTTTTCAGAACATAAAGCCCGATTGAATAAATAAAAATTAAAATTAACACGCACTTTGCAATATCTTTGGTATGAATAACAAAGGAGCCGTTTAAATTGAAGAGAAGTAAAACAAATGGTATAGCGACGAATAGGGCGACTATAAAATAAAACGAAAATTGCCCTCTCTTTTGAATATAACGCTCATCTTCTTCATTTCGCTCGAAGCGTTTTTTGATATCTGGGAATGCTAAGGCTAATCCTATTGAAACTCCTATAAATGTTCCGATTAAAGAATAAAAACTGTCAGATAAGTTAGTTTTAGTAAATGGCTGACCTGATATGATATACCCTAAAAGTAATGAATATGGTATTGCTAGTAAAGCATAACAAACATGGACGATATATTTTCTCATAAAATCACCTCGTGTAATGGAATAATTCTTCAATCGTTTTGTTGAAGTATATAGATAATTTAAAGCTGAGTTCTAAACTAGGGTTGTAACTTCCTTTTTCGATGGCGTGTATTGTTTGTCTGGAAACACCTACCGCTTTAGCCAATTCTTCTTGTGAGATTCCTTTTTCTGTGCGACATTCTTTGATAGAGTTACGAAGCACGATTTAACACATCCCTGTAAACTTTACTTTACATAAAGTATATAGGAAAAACAATTTGATGTAAAGTAAAGTTTACAAAAAATATAAATAATAGCATGCTTACTTTTAGATTTTTTTCTTATAAACAATTCACATAGATATATGCGTATCTATGATATAATCAGTAAGAGACTCGTTTGAAGGAGAGGAAACGATGGGGTTATTTATTACGCTTGAAGGGCCAGATGGTTCTGGAAAGACGACAACCATGCGCTTAGTAGAGGAAAAAATGCAACTTGCGGGCATTGATTTTATTAAGACCCGTGAACCGGGCGGTAGCCCAATTTCAGAGAAGGTGCGGGAAATCGTGCTTGGAATTGGAAATGAGGAGATGGATCCACGGACAGAGGCACTTCTCATTGCGGGTGCCAGACGACAACATGTTGTTGAAAAAATTCGACCAGCTCTTCAGGCGGGAAAAACGGTGCTTTGTGACCGGTTTATTGACAGCTCGCTTGCTTACCAAGGCGCCGGACGTGGTATAGGTATACAAGAAGTATTGAATATTAATTTATTTGCTGTTGGCGAAACACTACCTGATGTGACTTTTTATTTGGATGTAGATGCGGCGGTAGGTCTGAAACGGATTGCGGCAAGCCGTGGGCGCGAAATTAATCGGCTTGATAAAGAAGATATTAGCTTCCACGATAAGGTTCAAAATGGTTATGAGGAAATTATTAAACTGTTTCCGGAACGTCTCATTCGAATCGACGCGAATCGCACGCCAGAAGAGATTGCAGATGAAATAGTGGCGCATATTTTAAAACGTCTAAACTAACACTGCGTGTGAGGTTGCGCTAGGCGGAGAAAGCAAAAAGATGCATCTAAGTGGGATATTTTTGCTATAATTAAAAAAAGCTCTTTTAAGGAGATGAAAAAAATGAAATTAATTTTCGCTATTGTTCAAGACCAGGATAGCAACCGTCTATCTGATGCTTTGATGAAAGATAACTTTGGCGCAACAAAGCTTGCGACGACGGGCGGCTTTTTGAAAGCAGGGAATACGACATTTATTATCGGTGTAGAAGATGACCGCGTGGAGGACGCACTCGATATTATCCGCGAAAATTGTAAGGCGCGCGAGCAAATGATGACGCCGTCTGCTTCGCTTGGTGTAACAGTTGACACCTATGTCCCTTATCCAATTGAAGTTCAGGTTGGTGGGGCGACCGTGTTTGTGATGCCAGTTGAAAGTTTCCATCATTTTTAAGACGAGAGAAAGGGCTTTGCCGCGGCAAAGCCCTTTTTGTTATCTTAATTTTAATTTCTGACCAACATAAATGGTGTTGCTTTTTAGATTGTTATGCGCTTTTAATTTGGCAACGGTCGTTTTGGTTTTGGATGCAACGCCCCAAAGGGTATCGCCTTTTTTGACGGTATAGGTTGTGGCACTTGGGTTTGAACTTGCGCCCGCATTAGACGGTGTGCTAGCGGATTTTGAAACAACGAGTTTTTGTCCAACTCGTATTGTGTTTGACGAAAGTTTATTCCAAGATTTAAGGTTTGCAACGGTCGTTTTGTTCTTTGATGCAACACTCCATAGTGTGTCGCCTTTTTTGACGGTGTAAAGGTTCCCGCCTTCGTTTGGAATGCCTTGGTTTACAATGAGTTTTTGCCCGATGTGAATGGTGTCGCTTTTTAAGTTATTTAATGCTTTTAGTTTTGAGACGGAAAGGCCGTGACGTGTGGCGATGCGCCACAAGGTATCGTCTTTTTTTACTGTATAGTATGTGCTTCCGGCTGCGTTTCCATTTCCAAGTGTGTCAAACTGAGTTAAGCTATAAGTTTTGATGAGATTATTTAGTTTGACGGAGTAGCTTGTGTCAGTTGCATACGTTCCAGTTAGTGCTTTTGTTGCATCAAGGTAGGATGTAGTATTGCTTTTCCAAGCGCCAGCGTAGTAATTAGGGTTCCAGGAAGGGCCTGTTCGGATGACACGAGCGTAGTCTTGTAAAGATTCACTGTAAGACGGATATTTACGAAAATGGGCGTTAATTGGACTATAATTGCCTTTGCCGTCATCTTCTAAAGTTTGTTTCATAATAGATTGATTGTTGTAAGTACCTTTTATGCCAAATAAATTGTAATTTGGTGCTGAGCCGAGGAAGCTTGTTCCGTGAGAGCTTTCTAAAATCGCCTGCGCAATCATGACGGAGGCGTATAAGTCATTTGTGGCAGCAATTTGGGAGGCACTTAAACTAATTTGGTTAATGAAACCTTGAACGGACGGTGCACTTTTCAAGGTCGTTTTTTGAAAGTTACTAAATGTTGCGCCAGAAGAATAACTTACGAGTGGCTTTACGGAGACGGTTTCTTTTCCGCCGGTTGAGGAATGATCTTTTTCTAATGTTTTTGCGGGAGTCTTATCGTTTTGAGCATGGTTTGTGATTTCATCAGCACTTACTACAGTTGAAAATGCAGGAACTATTGCGGTGCTCGCGATAGCTGTAAAACTTGCTACTTTCGCCCCCGTTTGAAGAGCACTTTTCTTTTTGTTTAACTGACCGTTTTTGCGGGCAGCCGAAATCCTCTCTTTTCTTGATTTATCCAAACATGGTCACTCCTTTTTTTAAAAATATTCCCCATTTAGGGACATTGTTAAATACTATTATCCTATTTTTCCCGCTTAGTTGCTATTTCAAACAGATTACATTTCTGTTATTCTGTTGTTTAACAGTTGATGAGATGTCTCTTGAACAACACGTCACTCTTTGCTATACTTTTGTTAAGTAAGTACTTGCTTTGTATGCGAGGAAGGAGAAAACAAGTGATTACGAAAGAATCGATTATGGAAGCAACACTTAAAATGCTTGCTCAAAATGGTATAAAAGGTTCGACCACGCGCCAACTCGCTGAAGCAGCAGGTATTAATGAGGCGACCATTTTTAAAAAATTTAAAAGTAAAGAAAACTTGATTCATATGACTCTTGAATTTCAATTTGAGATGATGCAAGAAGAAATCAATCTTTTTTTTGAACGTGATTTTGAAGATAGTCATAAATTTTTAAGAGAAGCTAGTGAATTTATTCTTGCTCTTTATGATAAATATCAAGCCTTTATGGTTATTTCGGTTAAAGAAATGGGCAGTAAAGATATGGAATTTATTAACCCAACAATAATTGAATATTTATATTTAAAAGTTGGGGAGAAGATGAAGCAATTCATGCGCGAAAAAGATAAAGTGGAACAATCGGAAACTATTTCCCTTGTTTTAAACAGTGTGATCTTATTAACGATGGTTGAGCGGGTGAATGATACAATTTATGCGAGGCCACCTAAAATTACGATTCATGCAGAGCTTTTAACGGAAGTTCTAAGTAAATTAATGAAATAGAGGCGAATAGGAATGAGAACAGTAAATAACGGACCAAAAATTACGCGTGAACGTCAGACGGTTACAGCAATGATTGAGCTTTATTGCAAGAAGAATCATCATTCGGCATCTAGCCTATGTGAGACTTGCCAGGATTTGCAAAAATATGCGATGAAGCGTTTGGATTTTTGCCGTTTTGGCGAAGAAAAAGGAACGTGTGAAAAATGTAGTGTTCATTGTTACCGTGCTGATTATCGTGAAAAAATTAAGCAAGTTATGCGTTTTTCTGGACCGAGAATGCTTTTCCACCATCCAATTTGGGCTGTTCGCCACCTCGTGAAAAACATGAAGAGTTGAAAAAATGTGGATAGATATTTTTAAACATAACATGTGATACAAAAAAGGCGAAACCTTTCTTTATGAAAAAAGATAGGTCTCGCTTTTTTTTGCTAATTGCTTAATTTTGTATCAGCCTTAAAACATCATAATTAATATATACCTTATTCTTACTTTTTGATTTGTCTACGTCTAGTAGTTTTAATTCCACTAATTCATTTAAATATTTTCTAGCTGTGGTAGGTGTGATTTGTATTCTTTTAGCGAGGTCGCTCGCTTGAACATATCCGTCATTAAATGTATGTAGCCATGCTTCTGTTAAATGGCGTTTTTCGATAATTCGTAAATCGTGAATTCCTTTATCCGCTAATTTATCGGCTTCTGTCAATTTAGATAACATATTATTCACAGTTCTATGGCAAGCTTCTAAAAAAAACTTAATCCAAGAGTACCAATCTGGGTTCGCTCCTCTTATTCCATTTAAATTATTATAGTACCTGATTTTTTCCTTCTCTAATTCTTCGCTAATGTAGAAAATGGGCTCGTCTACCAACTTTTCTTTTATAGCATTAATTGTTATTAAAATTCGCCCAGTCCGCCCATTTCCATCTAAAAAAGGATGGATAGATTCAAACTGAGCATGTGCGACTGCTAACTTAATCAAAGGTGCTGCCGCTTCATCAAATATAATTTCATTTTCTTTTTTTTCTTTAATGAAACTGCGGTGTTCTGTGGAATTTATATAGTATTCTAAATTAGTCATATATTCGCCTATTTCATTTGCAGCAATTGGGACGTAAGATGCGTTGGTTTCATTACAGCCTTCTGGTCCTATATAGTTTTGAATCTTTCTAAATTCTCCTCTAGAACTTACTGTTCCTCGTGCATCACTATCCATCAATTGCGAATGAATTAATTTAATAATTCGAGAAGATATTGGATTATCACCTTTTATTAAACTTACGCCTAAATTCAAAGCTTTTCTATAATTAATGACTTCCTGTACTTCTGAACTTTTCTTTTTTTTAGTTGCTTCATCAATGACATCATTAAAAGTTACTTGAGTGCCTTCTATTCTTGTAGATTGAACAGATTCTTGAAAAGAAAAAGCTTGTATCATACTGGAACTTACAATTGAATTTTTTAGAGTTGCATTTAGCCTTCCAATTTCTAGGTTGACTATAGCAATCAGCTTATATAATTCTAGAGCCTGTTCCATTGATACACTAGGTGGCAACAGTTTCAAACCTTTTATAGGTGACATATTATACCTCCTTCAAATTCTATAAAGAAAATTATATCTTTTTTTAACGCATAAGTCCATATAATTATATTGTAAACTAAAAAATCCTAATCAGTGCTATTAGGAATAAAAAAATAGGCGTTAGGTTTCAGAATTGAAACTTAGCGCCTATTTTTGCTATAACATAGCTTTATACAATGCTAAAATGTCTTCGAAGTTTGCTTCACGCGGATTTCCTCCTGTACAGACGTCTTTAAGGGCGTCTTTTGAAATGGCTTCTAAATCTGCTTCAAGAACGCCCAGTTCGGAGATGTTTTGCGGGATGCCGACTTGTTTGCCGAGTGCTTGCACGGCTTCTACGGCTTTTATGCGAACCTCTTCAATTGGTAGGCTACTCGCGTTTGGAATGTCCATGACACGGGCAATTTCACGATATTTTTCCCCCGTAAAGTCTTTGTTATAATCCATGACGGTGGGCAAAAGTGCAGCGCAGGCGACTCCGTGTGGAACATTGTACCAAGCGCTTAGTGGGTGAGCCATGCCGTGAACGAGTCCGAGTCCAACGTTTGAAAAGCCCATTCCAGCCATATATTGTCCGAGTGCCATTTCTTCACGTGCTTCCCCGTCTCCGTTTACAGAAGCTGGGAGAGCATGGCTAATAATCTCAATCGCTTTTAAATGTAGCGTGTCGGTTAGTGTCCAGGCGCCTTTTGTGATGAAGCCTTCAATGGCGTGAGTCAGCGCATCCATTCCAGTTGATGCACAAATTGCTTGAGGCATGCCCATCATTAAATCGCTGTCGATGAAGGCGCAAACGGGGATATCATGCGGATCAACGCAGACGAATTTGCGATTATTTGCCTCATCCGTAATCACATAGTTGATAGTTACCTCGGCCGCAGTCCCTGATGTTGTAGGCACAGCTAGAATGGGTAAACTCGGATTTTTAGTTCCCGGCTCACCCTCTAGGCTTAAAATATCCGCGTGTTCAGGATTTGTGTGAATGATGCCAAGTGCTTTGGCCGCATCAATTGGGGAACCTCCCCCGAGCGCCAAAATGTAGTCAGCGCCAGAGGCCTTTAGGGCAGCTACGCCGTCTTTTATGACAGCCATGGTTGGATTAGGAATGATGCCGTCAAAAAGCGTGTAGGGGAGCCTGTTTTCGTCAAGAATAGATGTGACGCGTTTTGCAATGCCTGCGTTCACAATGCCGCTGTCGGTCACCAGAAAGGCTTTTTTAAATCCGCGTTTTTGCACCTCATCAGCAATTTTATGAATAGCGCCTTTCCCGAAATAGGAAGTTTCGTTTAAAATCATTCGGTTTACCATAAAAATCTCTCCTTTGTTCAAAATATCACAAAAAATAATGCGCGAATGGGCCGCGTTTTGCGACCCTCATTTCGCTATGCTAAATAAAATACTTCATCCAAACCTTTTGTGATGGGACTGTTGTCCGCATTGGTTTTCATGAGCGGCGCCATGTATGCCCACCATTTTTTGCAAATGTCAGTATTTGCAATTTGTTCGTACCGCGCCGTATCACTGACCTCCAGATACGCAAACAAAATATCGGTATTTTTATCTAAAAAGATGGAGTAGTTGCTCGCGCCGTGTTCTTTTAGTGCGATTTCGAGTTCTGGCCAAAGTTCGTCGTGCCGCTTTTTATATTCCGCCTGCTGATCTGCATTTAAATACATGAGTTGCGCAATGCGTTCCATGTTATTTCCTCCTTATAGGTTTAAATATCCAGATTTTGGAGTGACATTAAAACGTTCGCCGAGCACTTGCAATTGTTCATCTGTGATAGTTTGTAAGACTTCGCCCTGTGCGCGGACAATCGTGTAGACTTGTGCGGCTTTTTCTGCGGTTTCAATCAGACCAAATGTTTCGTCCATCGTTTCGCCGGCACCATAAATTCCGTGGTGTGGCCAAACGACAAGTCTGTTTTCTTTCATCTTCTCAGAAGTCGCCTCACCAATTTCGTTTGTCCCTGGAATGAGCCACGGAATAATGCCAACACCGTCTGGAAAGACAACTAAACATTCCGTACACATTTGCCAAAGGGTTCTAGTGAAAGCACGTTCATCTAAAGCATGTGTAAACGTCATTGCTAAAAGATGTGTGGCATGACAATGCATAACAATTCGGTTGTTTGGATTTACCGATAGACGTGCAATGTGGCTCATAAAATGAGTGGGGAGTTCGCTTGTAGGCACTGCGCCGTTTTCAAGTCCCCATAAAAGGTCAACACTTTTCCCGTCAGCGCCAACACGAATGATGCCAAGGTTTTCGCTAGGTGCTTTTTGCACATTTTTAAAGTATTTTCCTGAACCTGTGACTAAAAAGTATTTGCCAATTAGAACACTGCTGTCAAAATCGACTTGGATGCTTCGAATGGTTTTTGTTACATCTAAATAAGGCGCAATTTCCTCCTCTGAGAGTAAATAACTAATGTTTCCGCCGTTTCTCTCGTCCCAGCCTAGCCGGTATAAATTGCTTGTTGTTTCAACCATTTCTTCCACAAACGGGGCAGTTTCAATTTTGTTGACTATTTGATTAACCATTTTTAAGACTCCTATCGTTCTAAAATTGCGTTGCGTTTTAAAAGCGTATTTTCTTCGTAATGGCGCACTTCTGTTAACCAGTTAAGCCCAACTGGAACACCGTTTTGTTCACAGAAGTAATTCCATACATCTCCGTAAGGAAAGTCTTTTAGTTCCTCCGTTACGACCATTCGTGACGTGAAGTCGTTTTCAAGCTCCATTTTTTTCAAATCAGCAGTCGGTTCAAGAAGTGCTTTTAAAAGTGCTTTTTGTGTGTTGCGGACGCCGACAACCCATGCAGCAACGCGGTTAATTGTTGCGTCAAAGAAATCAAGTCCAATATTTGTAATTGGCAGTAAGTCGTTTCGCACGAGCTCACGGCCGATTTCCACCAGCTCATCGTCCATAAGCACCACATGGTCACTGTCCCAGCGCACAGGGCGACTTACGTGGAGCATAACACCTCTGCTGAATAAAGCAAGGGAGGAAAGCTTGTTTGAGATGACTTCGGTGGGGTGAAAGTGTCCAGCATCTAAGCAAATTAATTTGTCGCGTGTAAGACCGTAACCCATATAAAATTCATGCGATCCAACTGTGTAGGCTTCAGCGCCTAAACCGAAAAGTTTACTTTCAACAGATTCTTGTGTGAAGTTTTCATCTAATTTTTCCGCAAAAACTTCATCAAGTGCCTCCATTAGGCGCTTCCGAGGTGCTAAACGATCAATTGGGTTGTCTTTCATACCATCTGGAACCCAGAAATTATTAATACTTGTTTGCCCTAATTCACGACCAAAGTATTCCGAAATTTTTCTTGAACGTTTCCCGTGACGAATCCAAAAATCACGAACTGTCTTGTCAGGAGAAGCAAGCGTATAGTTGTCTTTAAACATAGGATGTGAAAAGAAAGTGGGATTGAAATCGAGTCCAAGACCGTGCTCCTTCGCCCAGTTTACCCAGCCTTCAAAATGTTTCGGTTCAATTTCATCTAAATCCACTTTTTCATCCGTATCCACATACATCGCATGCAAATTCACCTTATGCTTTCCGGGAATTAAGGAAAAAGCCATCTCTAAATCAGCGCGTAGCTCATTTGGTGTTGTCGCCACACCAGGATAGTTTCCAGTCGCCATAATACCGCCAGTTAATTCGCCACCAGGATTTAAGAAACCTTTTACATCATCTCCTTGCCAGCAGTGCATCGAAATCTTTATTTCTTTTAATTTCCGAAGCGCGGCATCCGTATCCACACCAATTGCCGCATACATATTTTTCGCGCTTTCATAACGTTTTTCCACTTCACTCATTGTAACTACCTCCTAAAATTAAATCGCTCGTTTCCGGAACATATTTTTTTATGTCAAAAGAAGAACGAACGATGTTTCTTGCGTGAGTAACATTTTTTAAGACGCCTTTTGTTATCATTTGCACGCACAAGTTCCCGGTGCCAGTCGCCTCAGTTGGTCCTGCATAAACTGGAATGCCCGTAAGATCAGCTGTAAGTTGGTTTAAAATAGCCACATTGCTACCACCGCCAACAATATGAAGCGACTCAATTGATTCCCCAGTAAGTTCAGAAAGCGTTCTAAGTGCGTCGCGGTAGCAAATCGCTAAACTAGAGTACACGCAATTTGTCAGCTCACCAATTGTTTTTGGCACGGGCTGTTCGTTTTCCAGACAATAATTTTGAATCTCCTCAATCATATTTTCTGGATTGTTAAAACGGGCATCGTTCACATCAATAACACTTGTGAAATACGGATAACGATTTGCTTCCTCGGCCATTTCTGCAAACGTCAATTGATGGCCATTTAAACGAGCGATTTCCTGCACAATCCAGAGTCCCATAATATTTTTTAAGAAACGATAGGTCCCGTATGCGCCCCATTCATTCGTATAATTTTCTTCAAAGGCGCGTTCATTTGTAACAGGCGCCTGAAGTTCCATGCCAAGCAGTGACCAAGTGCCGCTGCTTAAAAAGGCGGATTTATTTCCACTAAACGGAGTTCCAACAACTGCTGACGCCGTGTCATGAGTTGCAACTGTAACCACATCACAAGTTGGAATATCGAATTCGGCGTACCATTTTGGAAGCAATTCCCCAAGCTCGGTTCCAGCATCAGTTAATTTCGCAAACTTACAAGGATCAATATTCAAATGGGCAAGAAGATCTGTGTCGAACAATTGCTCCCGTAAATTTAGCATTTGTGTAGTAGACGAGTTGGTCGTTTCGGCGACCATTTTTCCAGTCAATACATATCCAATATAATCGGGGATAAGCAAAATTTTATCCGCCTCTTTAATTAAGTTTTTATCCTCAGCATAAAGCTGATAAAGTGTGTTTAGCTCCAAAAACTGAATGCCCGTTTTTTTATAAATAAATTCTTTTGGATAAAGCGAAGTAAGTTCGGAAATTTTATCTTCGGTGCGTTTATCGCGGTAACTAATTGGATCAGCGAGTTTTTCGCCATTTTTGCCAACTAAAACGTAATCGACGCCCCACGTGTCAACACCAAGGGTACATGTTGTAATGCCCGTTTGTTTTAATTTTTCAAGCCCTATAAAAATCTCGCGAATCAATTCGTCCATTTCCCAACGATCGTGACCATCTCGGTGCGTAAAGCCGTTTTTAAATCTGTGCACCTCACGTAAAACGAGTTTTTCTTGCACGATTTCCCCTAAAATAAGCCTTCCGCTCGAAGCCCCAATATCGATTGCTACGTAATGTTCCACATTAATCACTTTCCTTTGCGAGAGTAACTTCCACTTCTTTTTTGCTTAAAGCGCCGTACCGTTCTTCTGTAATGTCATCAAGTGTCCGCCCGCGAGTATTTGGTGTCCAGATGACGCCAATGAGGAGCGAAATAACAAGAAGAACGACCATAATAGTTCCCGCTACAGTGAATCCAAGACTTGTTAGGATGACTGGGAAGATAATCGACCAGATGCCTGCGCTTCCGCGAACGATGAAGAACATAATACCTTGCACGCCGCCTCGGTATTGTGTTGGGAAAAGTTCAGTGGACCAAAGCGCATAGAAAGCTTGTGCCCCGATGCCAGCTGAAATTCCCCAGAGAATAACGAAAGTCCAAAGACCAACCCAAGACATCCCAACATAGGTGAGAACAACCCATGAGGCAACAGCCATTGCGGCTCCCGCGAAGAACAACCATCTGTGACTCACACGGTCACCAAATTTAGCAAATCCAAAGTAAGTAGCGGCAGCTGTTAAAATCCATAAAACGGCTTGAAGCAAGTTGGCTTGTGTATTTGTAAGCCCACCAACTGTTTCATAAACAAATGGCATGAAAAAGCCCATTGCGCCGGCAACCAAGTTCCAAAACATATAAACGCCGACTAAAAATAAAATAGATTTCATATTAATCATGTTAGAAAATGCATGTTTAAATGGATGGGATTGTTTGGTGCCCGCCGCTTTTAATTTTTCTTGCTCTGCTTTCCAGTCTTTTGATTCATCTAAACGGCGTTGAAGCGACCAAGCCACAATAGCCACGATAAGAAGCGATAAGAAAAGTAAGCGGTTTCCAAGAAGTCCAAGTGGTGACACTAAAATACCTAATGTAAAAATAATTGCTGGCCCACAAGACCATGCAAATTGTGAAATTCCGATATTTCTTGCACGGATTTTCGGATTGGCCATTTCTGAAATATATGTCCATGAAGCGGGAACGCCAGCTCCAACCGATAATCCTGTAATTAAAAAGCCAAGTAACAACATAGTAAAATTCATCGCAAACATGATGATGGCAACGCCTAGAATATAAACAAGCATGTTATACGTATAAATAAATTTTCGACCATATTTATCAGCTAAATGCCCGCCAATTAAAGCTCCAAATGCAGATCCAAACGCATTAGCGCTTACTGCACCTAATAAACCTACAGCAAAACTATCCAAACCAAATTCGCTAGCCCATAAAGTTAAGCCACTTGCACCTGCAACAATACAACCTGAGTCTAAGTAATTAGTTAACGATACAGCAATTGTTCCTTTTTTGTTTTCTTTTGCAACTGTACTCACAATTAACCCTCCTACGTATTTTTGTTAAGCGCTTACTTATAATATATTCTCGAATGGTTGCGTTTACAATAACGTATGATTATAATAATAGTAACAAATATACAGGTGGTGAGAGCGGTGGATGAAGTCATTCAATCAAGGTTATACCGCATGAACAGTAAGGAAAAGATACAAAAAGAAACAGGCGAATTCATCATGGATTACCCTAAAAAATCATTTTCTGAAAAAGATGGCACGATGAATTTACTAAATGAATATTTTTTTCGAAATAAGGACATTTACATCAGCAAGCACAATCGTTTTGCGGACTATCCGTACCATTCGCATCAATTTTTAGAGCTGAATTATATGCTTCGCGGAGAATGCCATCAAACGATTGAAGGAAAACCCGAAATTTTAAACAAAGGGGAACTTCTCCTGCTTGATAGTGGTTGTCATCACGCCATTAAAGCGATGGGCGAGGAAGATATTTTAATTAACATTCTTTTTCGGGATAAAAATATTAACCTAGAATGGCTGACCGGTATAAAAAAGAAAAACAGTTTGGTGTATGATTTTTTGTTAAACTCTAGCGTTTCTAGCAACCATATGAAAAAATACATTATTTTTAAAAGCGCCAATATCCCGCACATCCAGCAAATTTTAGACCAAATCATCACAGAATATTTTCGAGATGAAGAATTTTCAACTAAAATCATTACTTTATATTTGCCAATTTTATTTACTGAACTAGTCCGTAAATGTGATACTTACCTTTCAGATGAAGTCCGAAGTCTCTACTCGGAAACGGATAATGTTGCGTTAAATACGCTGCAATTAATTGAAAAAGAGTATCGGAACATCACGCTTACAATAGCGGCGGATACACTTGGTTACAATAAAAATTATTTAAGCAACGTCATTAAAAAGAAAACGGGCCAAACGTTTACCGAACTTGTAAATAAACAAAAAATTCTTGCCGCCAATTTGTTGATAGAAACAACGAATATACCCATTAACGATATTATTGAACAAGTCGGTTTTCAAAATAAAACGTACTTTTATTCACTTTACAAAACGAAATATGAAACTTTGCCGCTAGAAATGCGGAATAAAAAAGTATCCACGTGATGCTTTTTTTTATTTTTAAAAGGCTATTGACAAATAAAATGCAAGCGATTACAATTAAATTGGTATTAAAAATGAATAAAGCTGTATCTTTTATAAAATTAAGGAAGTGCGACTATGGAATATAAAGATATACCGCCAGCGATTCAAAGTGAGGAGCAGTTACGTCTTCTCGTACATGAAAAAATAGCATGTGGTGAAACAGATATGCCGTCTGAACGCTCACTTGAAGCGGATTTAGGGGTCAGCCGAACAACACTTAGGCGTTCGCTTGACACACTTGAAAAAGAAGCGATTATCCAAAAAAAGAACCGCAAAGGCGTGCTCATCAATACAAAGCAAACCATTAATATTTTGAAAATGAATTCAATGAGCAGCCAGCTCCCCGGTAAACAAACAATTTCAGTGGTTTCAAATGAAGTTGTGGACGGGGTTAAGGAAGTAAACCAATTTTTAGGGCTCGATTTAAATCAGCCGCTTTTCAAATTAGTTCGGTTACGTGAAGTTTCCGGAAGGCCGTTCTCTTTTGAAATATCCTACGTAGATATTGGGCGCTTTATGGGCATTGACTTGATTGATTTTAATAACACATCGCTCTACCATGTTTTAGAGAAAGAATTTAAGACGGAGCCAACTTATGGGCGCGAAGAATTACGCTTTGTGCCGGCAGATGAGAAACTGGCGAATAGTTTAAAAGTACCGCTTGACACAGCGCTTTTCGAGGTGATTAGTAGAGCGTTTGACCAGTTTGATAAGCCAGTTGAGTATAGTAAGCAATATCTTATTGGTAATCAAATCAACTATAAAATTAATGCAAAAAATATATTTGATTACTTGGAGGACGAATGATAATGGGAGAAAAACAACCACTTTTTGAAAAAATAGCGTGCGAAATAAAAGAAAAAATTCAGCGCGATGAATATAAATCAGGAATGCTAATGCCAAATGAAACCGACCTGCAAGAGGTGTTCTCTAGCAGCCGAACTACCATTCGCCGTGCAGTGGACTTATTAGTAGCAGAAGGTCTTGTTATACGTAAAAATGGCGTAGGTCTCTTTGTGCAACCAAAACTAACCGCGCAAAACATTTTAGAAATGACAGGTGTCATGAAAAATAGTACCACTGATAATTTAAAGAAAGAGATAAAAGATTTTTATGTTCGTAAAGCGGGGAAATTTTACGCGGAAAAGTTTCGTATAAAAGAAAATGAGTTAGTGTACTACATTAAATTTGTTCAAAAAAGCAATGCAACAACGCTAGACGTCATTGTTTTACCACTAAGTTTATATCCTGATTTGCAGGTGAAAGATTTACAAATTGTGACAATTATAGAGCTTGTCAATTCAGGTAAATATAAATTGTTTGAGCTTCTGCAGGAACTCCAACTTATTTTGGCTGGTAATGAGCAAGTAAAGCACATGGATTTACAAGAAAACGCCCCAGTATTTAAGTTAAGCAGTACATTTTTTGCGGAAAGTGGGTTACCTATCGCGATACAAAATCGTTATGAAGATGCGAGATCAACCAAATATGTAGTCGATTTTAACTAAGGAGGAAGAAAAAATGATTCAATTTTTACGAGTGGATCACCGTCTGCTTCATGGACAAGTAGCGGTATCTTGGTTCAATGCAATGGATGTAAATACAATTCTAGTCGCGAATGACGGGGTTGCAGCAGATGATTTTCGAAAGTCAGCTATTCGCTTAGCTAAACCAGAAGCAGCGAAACTAGTCATGAAAAGTATTGATGAAAGTATTCAAGCCATCAATTCCGGAGTGACAGGTAAGTACAAGTTGCTTATTGTAGTGGAATCAGTTGATGACGCTTACAAATTAATTGTCGGAACAAATGATAAAATCCCAATGTTGAATTTAGGCGGCACCAAACAGCGAGAAGGAACAACTAATTTTTCTAAGGCAGTCAATCTAACCGCTGATGAAGTTAGTCAGTTAAACGATTTGAAAAAACGGAATATTGACATTTTTATCCAACAAGTGCCTAATGAAAAGAAAGTTCCTTTTGAAGCATAAATTTAGAAAGAAGGGCTAAATTATGGAAAATATTGTGACAGCGATTTTGCTAGCATTAGTAGCGATGCTAGCAAATGGGGAGTACTTATTTGGTTCATCAATGCTATCAAGACCACTTGTAACGTGTACGTTAGCTGGTCTTATTATGGGCGATGTTCAAATGGGCATTATTATGGGAGCTACTTTAGAACTAGCATTTGTCGGTTCATTTTCTATTGGTGCATCAATCCCGCCAGAAATCATTTCTGGTAGTATTTTAGGAACTGCTTTCGCGATAGCAACTGGAGAAAGCACAGCAGTGGCGCTCGCATTAGGAATTCCAATTGCATCTCTTGTTTTAGTTGTGAAAAATCTTTGTTTTATTTTCGTATTACCTTATTTTGTTCATAAAGCTGACCGATATGCTTTGGAGGGGAACTCTAGGGGAATAAGTCGCATGCAACTACTAGGCGGTTTTTTATCCATCAATTTACCAATTGGTATTATTGTTGCGGTGTCTTACCTTGTAGGGAGCCCAGTTATTAAAACGGTACTAGATGCCATCCCGCAATTTATCATTAGCGGTTTAGGTATTGCGACAGGCTTACTTCCTGCCTATGGTTTTGCTTTACTACTAAAACTGATGATTAATAAGAAAAATGCCGTATTTTTTGTTTTTGGATTCGCATTAGCAGTTTATTTGGAAGTGCCAGTCACAGGAGTAGCTATTTTTGGAGCGTGCTTAGCATTAATTCTAACAGGCTATGCAACGCTTAAAAACGATAACACACCAAAAAATGATCATACGCAACCAGCTCTTGCGAACGAGGGGGGAATTAACTATGAAGATGAAGAATTCTGATGTACTCACAAAAAAAGACTTAATGAAAGTTTTTTGGCGCTCATTCACAATGGAATGGTCTTGGAACTACGAGCGGCAATCAAATCTTGGATATGGTTTTTCAATGTTACCTGCTTTAAACAAAATTTTTAAAAATGATAAAGAAAAGAAAATTGCATCCTACCAAAGACATTTGGAGTTTTATAATGTTACGCCTTGGCTATCTACATTCCCGCTCGGCATTTCAATTGCGATGGAAGAACAAGCGGCTAAGGAAAAAAACTTTGATACTGATTCCATTAATAATATTAAAGTGGCCTTAATGGGCCCGTTAAGCGGTATTGGCGATTCTTTTTTCTGGGGAACATTACGCGTCATTGCGACAGGGATAGGAACATCACTTGCGTTACAAGGAAACATTTTAGGTCCCATTTTATTCCTTTTGATTTTCAATATTCCGGCTATTCTGACTCGTTATTACGGATTGTTTATTGGTTATAATATCGGAGCAAATTTCATCGAGAAAATCCAAAAAACTGGTCTAATGGATAAATTATCTTATGGCGCCTCTGTTATTGGTTTAGCCGTTGTCGGCGCTATGGTAGCCACAATGGTGAACATTAATATGCCGTTTAAATTTGGCTCTGGAAAAGAAGCCGTTAGTGTTCAAAGTATTTTTGATGGCATCGTTCCAGGGATATTAGCATTAGGTTTTACATTTTTTATCTTTTGGTTAGATAAAAAAGGGCTTAAAGCGCACTGGATACTTCTTTTGATTGCAGGCATTGGCATTTTAGGCGCCTTCACAGGATTATTAAAATAAAGTAGGTGAAAACATGAAAAATATGGAATACTACATTCACGCAGAACCCGAAATATATGAACACATCACCACGGGGCGCAAACAAATTTTAGAAAAAATTATCCAGATGGATCATAAAACATACCATTCCGTTGTGATTTTTGCCACTGGATCAAGCTCAAACGCAGCATTCGGTGCCCAGCTTTATATGAGTGCAAAGCTTGGAATACCCGTTTATATCGAAGAACCGTCTATTTCTGGAAATTATATGCTTCATTTGAATAAAAATACGTTATATGTAGCGATTTCGCAAGGCGGCCATAGTTTTTCTACCATTCATCTAGTAAAGGAAATTCAAAAGCGTGGCGGAACAATTTTTACGATGACAAGCGATCTATCGAGCCCAATTGCTGAAGCTGCAAAAAATGTTATTGAAATGGGTATGAATATCGAAGAAATGCCATATGTGACAGCCGGATATAGCGCGACAATTCTTATTTTAGACTTATTAGCGCTTGAACTAGCACTAGCAACTGGGAAGATTACGACAGAACAATACGAATCTGATTTGAACGAGATGCAAAAAATTGCTACCAGATTACCGGAGGTCATTAAGAAAGCAACGAACTGGGTGGAGAAACATACACATGAGTTGCTACAAGCAAAGCGAATATTTTTCATTGGCTACGGAAGCGCATATGGTGTTGCGCGTGAAGGTGAGACAAAAGTGACGGAAACCATACGGATTACGGCTTTTGGTAAGGAACTAGAAGAATATATGCATGGCCCGTACATTGGTTTATCCGCAGAAGATTACGTTATTTTCTTAGAACCAGAAGGCATTCTTCGAAATCGTGCCGATAAATTGAAGGAATTTTTACATGGTCATGTTTCAGAAGTTCGAACTATTTTCGCGAATAAAACGAGCATAAATTCCAATGATTTAGCGTTAGGGATTCAAACAAATGAATTGTTGGTCTCGTTATTTATGACTATACCAGTTCATCTTTTAGCATTTAAAATTTCGCAGGAAAAAGGGATTAATTTAGAACAATCCGCATATCCAGAATTTGATAAAATTACACAATCGAAAATTTGAAGTAGGAAGGCAGGGGTAAGCATGTTGAAATTTGACGAAGAAAAAGTATTAAAAAATATGGAGGGGGCGTTAAAATTACGTCCGCAAATTAATGAGGTTATTGATCATATCTTTAACCGAGGTTTTCGTAACATATGTTGGTTAGGAATTGGTGGTACTTATGCATCAGCTATGCAAGCGGTTGTGCATATGAAAGAGAAGACGGAGCTTGAAGTGTTTTATGAGAATGCTGCGGTATTTTTAACGACTGGGAATAAGCGAGTGACGAAAGATACGTTCGTTGTCATTTCATCAGTAACAGGGAGTACGGAAGAAGTGGTTCGGGCGGTTAAGAAATGTAAAGAAATCGGAGCTACAGTTCTCGGTTTTATTGATAAAAAAGAGGCTGAACTTGCGTCTCTTGTCGATTATTTAATTACGTATCCGCTAAATGAACAGCTTAAGTTTTTCATGGTAGCAGACCGATTCATGTATTTAGCAGGTGAGTTTGAAGAATATGAAGAGTTTTATAATGAAATGGATCAACATTTTGCAAAAGGTATTGTTGAAATCGAAAAATCCGCCGATGCATTTGGAAAGGAATTCGCCGAAAAACATCACCGCGATGACATTCATTATTTTGTTGGTGCTGGGAATCAGTGGGGCGCAACGTATTCCTATGCTATGTGTTACTGGGAAGAGCAACACTGGATTAAAACGAAGTCAATTGAGGCACACGAATTTTTCCATGGCATGTTTGAAATCGTCGAGCGTGATACACCTGTTACGGTTTATGTGACCGAAGATAGTCAGCGTTCTTTAAGTGAACGTGTGGCAAATTTCATTCCACAAATTTGTGGAAACTATACGATTATTGATGCGAAGAAATATGCGATGCCTGGCATATCAGAGAAGTTCAGAGGCACCTTATCGCCGTTCATTTTACATGCAGTAAATAACCGAATTGATGTGCATATTGAACGCTTAAATCGCCATCCAATGGAAATCAGACGATATTATCGTCAACTAGATTATTAAAAGGCGGTTTTGAAAATGACAGCAATTTTTGTTTGTACGCACGGAAGTGCCGCAAAAGAACTCATTCGTTCCGCAGAAATGATTTGTGGCACACAGGAAAATATACGCTCGGTTTCATTTGAAGTAGGTGAAACGCCTGAAAATTTGAAAGAGAAAATTCTAAAAGAAGTTGACCAATTAGATGTGGAAAAAGGCATCTTATTCCTCACTGACTTAAAAGGAGGAACACCTTTTAACGTTCTTCTCACCATGCTTCAAAATTTTAAGCAGACAGAACTCGTGACGGGCGTAAGTATCCCGCTACTACTCGAAGTTTTTTTAAGTCGTGAGAACACACCTTTAAATGAACTAGCAAAACAAGCAGCAAAAGCAGGCGCGGCAGGTATTTACCAGTATACCGCACCAGCTGAACAAATAGAGGAAGATTTTTAGAGGTCGGGATTATTTCCCAACCTCTTTTTCTAATGCATGAGATAATTTTTTGAGTAAAGCGCTCATTTCATTTTGCTCATCCGCAGTTAAAACCTCTTTCGCCGCTCCGTTTAAATCGCTAAAGAAAATCCGGATTTTATGTGCAACACGTTCACCGTCCTTCGTAAGATAAATACATTTTTGCCGTTCGTTGTTCAAAGGGATTTCTCGGCGAATAAGCCCTTTTGATTCGAGGCTTTTCAAAATATTCGTCACCGTAGCATCTTGTGCCCCCAAGTAATTGGAAAGCCCTTTTTGAATTGTGCCTGGGTTTGCAAAAATATAATTTATACTCCTAGCCTGCTTCGGATTAAGCGAAATCCCCTTTAGCTTTTGAGTAATATATTGTTGTTGCAACAAATTCAATTCATGGATTTGCTCCAATACACTGTCCTCATCTAATCGCATGATAGCCCTCCCTTTTTTTATTTTATGGTAACATAATTGTTTTTCATTTAATAGTTTAATTTACAACATTTTAATTGACATGATTTAAATGAAGTTGTATTATATAGTTGTAATTACAACTGTTTAATATTAAAGAAAGCGAGAGGGTTTACATGTCACTAACAGATGGCCAAATTCAAGCGACGATGGAAGAACTAAATTTATGCTTAGTAGAGTCGGGCTTGGAAGTGGAACAAATCGCGCAAGATTTAAATACCAATCCTAAAAAAATAAACCAGATTTTGTCACTTCGTAAATGTTCAATGGAAGATCCGTGGATTTTAAAAGAATATTTAAATGAAAAAATTAAAGAGCTCGGTGGCACACCCATCCAGTTTTCGTCACTATCAGGCGATTATCATCAGCACTGGTTCTTAAATTCACGAAAAATCGAAAAAAAGCAATTAAGTAAAGGAAGGTTATGGGGTGGAAAATTATGAGCATTATATTGATTACAGGTGGTAACGCAGGGCTAGGCTTTGAGTCTGCTAGACGATTGAAGGAAGTAGGACATACAGTTTATATTGGCTCAAGAGATAGCTCAAAAGGTGAAATAGCAGCAGAACAATTGGATGTATATACTGTTCAAATGGATGTGACAGATAAAGAATCTGTTGAAAATGCTGTGAAGGTAATTCAAGAAAAGGAAGGCTATTTAGATGTCTTAATTAACAATGCAGGTATCTCAGGAGGGTTCTTTTCCCCGGGAGAAACAACGGCTTCTGAAATGCGGCGTGTGTATGAAACGAATGTATTTGGCGTTGTACAAGTAACCCAAGAATTTTTACCGCTATTAAAAAAATCAAATCAACCAGTCATCGTGAATGTAAGTAGTGGACTTGGTTCGTTTGGCATGGTGACAAATAAGGACGCAATCGAGTCAACCGTAAATTCACTTGCATATTCTTCATCAAAAGCGGCTGTATCGATGTTAACACTACAATATTCAAAAGGCTTGCCAGCGAATTTTAAAGTGAACGCAGTTGATCCTGGACCTACTAAAACGGGTCTAACTGGTTTTGGAAATCAGACTGTAGAAGAAGGAACAGATGCCATTGTAGCTATGGCAACAATTGGACCAAATGGCCCAACAGGAACATTTGTGAATCGAAAAGGTAAGATTCTCTGGTAAATACAAACAATAAGAACTTATGACTTAAAGTGGGATAAGACTTATATTAAAAATCAGATTTTATTATTACTTCAATACCTTTGTAAACAATGCTAAATGAAGAAGCTTATACAAAAAATCAAGCAATCCTACCATTCTTTTAATGAGATTTGCTTGAATTAGGATATAATATGTTTCGCTTTGTTTTCTTACAAATTTAAAGCAGCAAGCCAACTGGCTTGCTGCTTTTTTAGTTTATTTTTTACGATACAACTCAACGATTTCTTTCGCTAAATCCTTAAAAGTGATCGCATTCATTAAGTGGTCTTGAGCATGAACGAGAAGTAAAGATACTTCCGTTTTCTCACCACGAGCTTCACCTTGGATTAAGGCAGTTTGAGAATGATGGGCTTCTAGTAAAGCGTCTTCAGCAAGTTTAATTTGCTCATCTGCTTTATCAAAATCGCCTTTTTTAGCGGCATCAATTGCGAGCATTGCATCGCTTTTGGCGTTACCACCAAAAACAATTAAGCCCATAATCGTTTGTTCTAGGTTTTCAGAATTCATGTTTAACACGTCCTTAAAAGAGTAGAGTTCAAGTTGCTATTATTTTGCTTCAGCAGCCTCAGCTTCTTTTTCGCGTTTAAGCTCTTGAACTTGAGCCATTTTCGCGAATGGAAGGTAGATAATAACAGCGACAGCCAAGTTGACCGCGGCTAAAATACCACCTGATAAGCTTTGAGTTGCTAGGGCACCACCGATAATTGGTGGAGTAGTCCAAGGTGTAATAACAGTTGCAGCTGGAACAAGACCAAGTACTGTAGCAAAGTAAGCAATTGTTACAAGAATCATTGGTGTTAAGATGTAAGGGATAAAGAAGATTGGGTTTAATACAATCGGTAAACCAAACATCATTGGTTCATTAATCATGAACACACCAGGTGCAGCGGATAATTTAGATACAGTCATATACGCTTTGTGTTTACGTGCTACTAAGAAAATCGCAATGATAAGACCTAAAGTAGCACCAGTACCACCTAAGTTTACAAAAGAATCAAAGAAAGGTTTGTTAACAATATAAGGAATCTTGTCGCCAGCTTCTAAAGCTTTTACGTTAGCTTCAATTGCTGGAACGTTAATTGTTTGCATGAATGGATCGATAATGTTTGCACCATGCAAACCAAAGAACCATAAGAATGAAGAAATAAATGCTAATAGTAAAGCAACTGGTAACGAGTTAGCAAGCCCCATGAATGGTTCTTGAACTAATTTGTAGAATTCGCCAACTAAATCTGCAACACCTGCAGCTTGGAAGAAGGCAGTGATTAGAGCGAAAATTGAAACCGTAATCATAGAAGGGAACAATGCAGCAAATGAACGAGCAACTGCTGGTGGAACCCCTTCAGGCATTTTAATAATAAGTTTTGAATTACCGCTTAAACGAGTGAAAATTTCAGTTGAGATTAAAGATATAATAAGTGCTAAGAATAAACCAGCAGATCCGAGACCAGCAACGCTTCCTGCGCCGTCAGTAACAGTAACGAATCCAGCTCCAATTGCAAAGAAAGAAGCAACAGATACAACACCAGAAGATAAAGCATCTTTATCGTAAGATTTAGCAAGGTTGTAAGCTACTGTAAAAGCAATTAGTAGTGCTAAAATAGCGAAAGTACCGGCCCAAATGTTACCACCGAAAGCTTGCCATTTTCCTTCCCCAAAAATGTTATTCATCATTGGAATGTAACCTGGGATAGGTAAGTTGTTAATTAGTACGGCGAACGAACCGAGAATCATTAGTGGCATTGTAGCGATGAAGCCATCACGTACTGCTACTAAATGACGTTGCGCACCGATTTTAGCTGCGTATGGAATAAAATGTTTTTCCATAAATGCAATAAAACCATTCATTTAAAAAATCTCCTTTTTTGTGGTTTCTTGTTAAAGAACCATTAATTTATAGTAAAGGTTATCCCTTTGCTAACAAAAATTATTTCATTAAATCTTTAGCTTGCTCTAAAACTTTATCGCCTTTCATCATTCCGTAATCAACGCTATTGATAACGCCTAGTGGAATGCCTTTTGGCTCTAGTTTTTTCTTCATGTTTCCTTCTAAGAAACGAACTTGAGGTCCGAGAAGTAAAACATCAATTTCATCTAAATGTTTATCTGCTTCAGCTTCTGCAACTGCGAAGATTTTCGCCTCCATTCCTTCCGCCTCTGCTGCTTTTTCCATTTTTGTTACAAGTAAGCTAGTTGACATACCAGCGGAGCATACTAACATAATTGTTTTCATTATAAACCCTCCTAAAGGTTAATTCTTATAGTTATTATATATGCAAATTCCGTGCCAACTTTTTGTTTTCTGAAACCGCTACATAATAACGTTTTCATTCTGTGGAAATGTGTACACAATGTGTGCTATGTGTGTAATTTTTACACAGTAAACCTCCTTTACAGAATCTTTATACCCTAATCACGAGCTTTAACACTGTCTTTATACAATTACTGATAGGATTAGGATAGAAAAAGGAGTTGAGAGAAATGAGCGTTGTTATTGGTGTCCTAGGCGTTCTAGCCCTTATATTGATGGCCTATTTATTTTATATTTTATTTCGAGGTGAGAACTTATGAGTCAAGTTTTATTAAAAAATGTCATTTTTATCATCGTTTTAATTGGCTTGGCAATTCCACTCGGACGCTATATGTATGCGGTTTTAGATGGCCGTCATACTTTTTTATCACGCATTTTACAACCAGTAGAGAGATTGCTATATAAAGGGATGGGCGGAAATAGTACGGCGGATATGTCTCCGAAAAAATACGCCATTTCAGTCCTGTTATTTAGTGGAATTGGATTTGTTTTTTTAATGCTGATTTTAATGCTACAAGGATGGTTGCCGCTAAATCCAGAAAATAGACAGGGGTTGTCAATTGGGCTCGCGTTTAATACGGCGGCAAGTTTTGTATCAAATACGAACTGGCAAGCTTATTCAGGGGAAACTCAATTGTCCTATTTTTCGCAGATGCTTGGACTTACCGTGCAAAATTTTGTATCGGCAGCAACGGGTATTGCTGTTTTATTTGCCGTAATTCGTGGCTTTATTTTAAAAAAGAAACATACTATAGGAAACTTTTGGCAAGACTTAACGCGTATTACGCTTTATGTGTTGTTGCCACTTTCGCTTGTGCTTTCGCTTATTTTAGTATCTGGCGGTGTGGCGCAAAGCTTGGCAGGTTATAGCGTTCAAACGACGCTTCAAGACGGGGCGAATCAAATTGTTCCACTTGGGCCTGCGGCGAGTCAAATTGCAATTAAGCAGCTAGGAACAAATGGGGGCGGTTTTTTTGGAACTAATTCGGCATTTCCGTTTGAAAATCCGACGGCGATTACGAATTTTTTTGAGATGCTTGCCATTTTAATTATCCCAGCAGCACTTGTTTTTATGTTTGGTTATGCGGTTAAAGAGCGGGGACAAGGAAAAACCCTATTTTTAACCATGTTAATTGTCTTTATTGTAGCTCTTGTGGGTATTACAACGGCAGAATATCAAACGGTTCCGCATTATGCGGGTGTGGATGTGAGTGCTGGGAACATGGAAGGGAAGGAAACAAGGTTTGGTGTTTCAGACTCAGCTTTGTTTGCGACTTCAACGACTGCTGCTTCAAATGGCTCTGTGAACGCGATGCATGATAGTTTAACGCCGCTTGGTGGCTTTGTCCCGCTGTTTTTAATGCAGCTTGGAGAAGTGATTTTTGGCGGTGTGGGTAGTGGTCTTTACGGGATGATTGCGTTTGTTATTTTAACAGTATTTATAGCAGGGCTTATGGTCGGACGTACACCCGAATATTTAGGAAAGAAAATTGAACCTTATGATATGAAAATGGTCTGTTTGATTATTTTAGGTCCGCCATTACTCACTCTATTTGGGACAATGTTTGCGGTGATGACGCCTAGCGCGGAGAGCTTTTTGACAAATGGCGGGGCGCATGGCTTTTCAGAAATTTTATATGCATTTACTTCAATGGGAAATAATAATGGGAGTGCGTTTGGTGGCTTTGCCGCTGATACGACCTTTACGAATTTTGTGGGCGGAACAATCATGCTCATTGTGCGCTTCTTGCCGCTTGTCGCTGCGCTGTTTTTAGCTGCAAATTTGGCGAAGAAAAAGCCTGTTGCAGCAAGCAGTGGCACATTAAAAACGGATACAGGTTTGTTTGTCGGACTTTTAATTGGTGTTATTTTCCTAGTCGGCGCTTTAAGTTTCTTGCCAAGTTTAGCGCTTGGACCAATTGCCGACTTTTTCACTAACAAATAGGGGTGAGTAAAAATGAAACAAGAAGTGAATCAAAAAAATGTTTATATGGATGCGACAAAGCAGTCATTTGTTAAGCTCGCACCTAAAATACAGCTTAAAAATCCGGTTATGTTTGTTGTTTATCTTGGCGCTGTTTTAACAACAGTCTTATATGTTTTAACCTTTATAAATATTGCGGATGAGGCGCGTTGGTATACTTTTGTAATTGCGATTGTACTCTGGTTTACGGTGTTGTTTGCAAATTTTGCGGAAGCAATAGCGGAGGGACGTGGCCGCGCACAGGCTAATAGTTTACGGAGTGCTAGGAAGGATGTTAAGACGAGGAAGTTGAAATCGGCTGATAATCACGAGGATTTTATGGAAGTTTTATCCAATACGTTGAAAAAAGGCGATGTGGTTATTGTTGAAGCTGGTGAACAAATTCCGATGGATGGGGAAGTGATTTTTGGTGCGGCGTCGGTAGATGAGAGTGCGATTACTGGGGAATCTGCACCGGTAATTCGGGAATCTGGCGGCGATAGAAGTGCAGTTACGGGCGGTACAACACTAGTTTCTGATTCGCTTGTCATTGAAATAACGACGGAGGCGGGTGAGAGTTTTTTAGATAAAATGATTGCAATGGTTGAGGGTGCGGCGCGTAAAAAGACTCCAAATGAAATTGCGCTACAAATTTTACTTGTAACGCTAACGATTATTTTTCTAGCTGTTTCGGTTACTTTACTGCCGTTCTCGGATTTTTCTAGTCGATTAGCAGGAAATGGTACGGCTGTCTCGGTGACGAACATTGTGGCGCTTCTCGTTTGTCTTGCGCCAACGACAATTGGTGCGCTACTTTCATCAATTGGGATTGCTGGCATGAGTCGATTGAATAAGGCAAATGTTCTTGCGATGAGTGGACGCGCTATTGAAGCAGCTGGCGATGTGGATGTGCTTTTGCTTGATAAAACAGGAACGATTACACTTGGAAATCGTCGCGCAAGTGAATTTTTACCAGTAAATGGCGTAAGCGAGCGAGAACTTGCGGATGCCGCTCAACTTTCCTCACTTGCAGATGAAACAGCTGAAGGACGAAGCATTGTAATTTTGGCTAAAGAAAGATTTGACATTCGCGGGCGTGATTTTAGCGGGACGCAAGCAGAATTTATTCCATTTACTGCTAAAACGCGCATGAGTGGCATTGATTATGCGAATGATGCCATTCGAAAAGGGGCCGCAGATGCGGTTAAAAAATACGTGCAGGAAACGGGTGGTACCTACCCAGAAGAATGCGATGAACTTGTTGCGCGTGTGGCGAATGTTGGCGGAACACCGCTTGTCGTCGTTAAAAACAAGCAAGTACTGGGCGTTATTTTCTTAAAAGACATCGTAAAAAACGGTGTCAAAGAGCGTTTTGTTGACCTTAGAAAAATGGGGATTAAAACGATTATGATTACAGGGGACAATCCGATGACGGCGGCCGCAATTGCAGCGGAAGCGGGGGTGGATGACTTCTTGGCGGAGGCGACACCGGAAGCGAAGCTCGATTTAATTCGGCGCTACCAACAAGACGGGCACCTCGTTGCTATGACGGGTGATGGCACAAATGATGCCCCGGCACTTGCGCAGGCCGATGTGGCGGTGGCGATGAATTCAGGAACGCAAGCGGCAAAAGAGGCGGGAAATATGGTGGACTTAGATTCGAGCCCGACAAAACTGATTGACATCGTTCGCATTGGCAAACAGCTTTTAATGACGCGTGGCGCACTTACAACCTTTAGTGTGGCGAACGACATTGCCAAATATTTTGCGATTATTCCCGTCCTATTTTTCGGCATTTATCCGGAGCTAGCGGCACTAAACGTAATGGACCTAACTAGCCCTAAAACGGCGATTTTATCCGCGATAATCTACAATGCACTCATCATTATTTTCTTAATCCCGCTTTCGCTTAAAGGCGTGAAATATACGGAGATGCCAGCGCAAAAATTACTTGGACGCAACCTTTTGATTTACGGGTTGGGCGGACTTGTAGCGCCATTTGTGGCAATTAAGTTGATTGATGTGATTTTAACGTTTGTTGGTATTTCATAGGAGGAGATGAAAATGAAATCACTTTTTAGACAAGCACTCGTTGTGTTTTCCGCCCTTACAATTGTTTGCGGCATTCTGTATCCAGCTGTTGTGACGCTCGTAGCCCAAGCTGCTTTTCAAAATAAGGCGAATGGCAGTATAATAGAAGGAAATAAAGGTTCAAAATTACTTGGTCAAAACTTTACCGAGGCGAAATACCTAATTGGTCGCCCTGACAGCGGTTCGCCCTCAAACTTAAATCCGGCTAGTTCGGAAGAGAAAAAATTAATTGCGGAGCGTGTGGATTTCTTCCATAAACTTGATCCTACGAATACGAAACAAATTCCGATTGATTTAGTCACAAGTTCTGCAAGTGGTGTAGATCCGAATATTTCGGTCAAAGCAGCAGAGTATCAGGTGGATAGAATTGCGAAAGTACGCGATATGTCGCCATCTGCTGTGCGAAAAATCATTCAAGATAATACGGTGAATCGTGCATTAGGTTTTATGGGGGAACCGGTTGTCAACGTGCTTAGTGTGAATTTGGAGCTTGATCAAAACTAAGAAATTTTAAAAATAAAAATAGAAAAAGAACTCGTTTTGTGTTAAAATGAAAAAGCAGAGAAGAATGAACGTCTAATTGCTAGATGGTCATACGTAAATAGTTCAGTCATCACCTTTTGTGGCTCTGCTTCGGGATATGTTAAGGCATGTCCCTTTTCGTTTTGAGTTGCAATAGATGCAAACGAAAATATTTATTTTCACTCATTTTGAGTTTGAATGAGGTGTCCGCCATGCAAAATGATAGACCAAATCCAGATGCGCTGTTACGTGAGGCGCGCGAAATGTCTTCAGGAAAACTGAAAATTTATTTTGGGTATGCAGCAGGCGTTGGTAAAACATTTGCAATGCTAAATGATGCCCGCGAAGAGCTAGGGCGCGGTGTCGCTGTCGTTGCCGGTTATATTGAGCCGCATAATCGCAAGGAGACCATGCGACTTTTAGACGGCGTGCCTGCTATTCCTAAAAAAACAGTGACGTATAAAAATATGGATTTGGAAGAATTCGATGTAGATGCTATCCTTTCCAGAAATCCGGATATTGTTTTGGTTGATGAACTCGCTCACACGAATGCACCTGGCTCACGCAATAAAAAGCGCTATCAAGACGTGCAGGAACTACTTGATGCTGGCATTGATGTGTACACGACAGTAAACGTCCAACACATTGAAAGCTTAAATGACATTGTGGAAAACATTACGCAAATTGCGGTTAAAGAAACGATTCCCGATCAGTTTTTTGACCAAGCGGACTTTGTTAAATTGATTGATATTGAACCAGATGAGCTGTTGAAGCGGTTTAGCGAAGGGAAAATTTATGAAGCGGAACGCGCCGCGCTTGCGATGAACAAGTTTTTTACAAAAGAGAATTTGAAGTTGCTCCGGGAAATTGCGATGCGCAAAGTGGCTGACCGCATTAGTTTCGAGAACGAGCAGACGATTCCGTTTGCGGAGAAGCGTGCGAGTATGAAAATGCTTGTCTGTATTAATGCTTCTAGGTCATCGCAAAAACTAATTCGCTGGACGGCGCGGGCGGCAGAGGCATTCCATGCGAGCTGGACAGCGCTTTATGTCGATGATGGTGATACGGAAAGTTTGCCATTTGCTGAAAAAAAGATGTTGCAGGAGAATATTGCGCTTGCAGAAAAACTCGGTGCGGATACGGTTACGATAAACGGTCACAATTTGGGCGAAACTATCGCCGAATACGCCAAGCTTTCGGGTGTGACAAATATCGTTCTTGGGAAGGCGAAACGTAAATCTTTTCTTTTTGGGAAATTAGGGACCGATTTGGAAGATGAACTCATTGATTTGCTACAAGCAATTGAAATCCATATCATTCCAAGCGGCCGCAAAGAAAAATCAAAACCACATGCTTGGACATTTAAACATATTTTAACGTGGGGTGACATGGCAAAAATGTTCGCCGCCCTCATTTTGGCCACCTTAATTTCAGTTGGTCTGTCTGAACTTGGAATTGGCGATCAAAATATCATCATGGTCTTCATTTTATCCGTACTCGTTATTTCCCGAATAACATCTGGCTATCTATACGGAATTATTGGGTCACTTCTTGCTGTACTTATGTTTAACTTCTTCTTTATGACGCCACTATATACGTTCAATACCGTTCAAGCTGGCTATCCAGTCACTTACGGCATCATGCTTCTTGTCGCCCTAATTACAAGCGCGCTCACGGTTCGGGTGAAAAAAATTGCCAAGCAGGCTGTTGTTCGGGAACGGCGAACGGAGATTTTGTACGAGTTGAATCGAAAACTGCTCGTCACCCGCCAACTAGATGGTATTTTAGAGCTCGTCACCACCTATCTTGTGCGCCTGCTCGGTCGCTCGGTCATTCTGTACGCGGAAGACCCAAAGGAAAACGGAACGGGGACTTTTTTACAAGAAGAAGGAGAAGCTGGAGCTGTGAAAATGCTTTCTGATGACGAGCGCGCAGTCGTCCACTGGGTCTTTAGAAGTGGCAAAGAGGCAGGACAGGCTACGGACACGCTTTCAGGAGCTGCAGGCTTTTATTTGCCCGTTATTTCTGGTGGAAAAATTTTAGGTGTCATTGGGATTTTTTGCGACCCTGAAAAAGAAGTGCTCTCACAGGATAATCGATTGTTCTTGCGGATGGTCAGTTCACAAGTGGCCACTTCGCTTGAACGGCAGAAGCTCTCAGACGAACAACGTGAAATCCTAATTGAAGCAGAAAAAGAACAGATGCGAAGTAATTTGCTGCGCGCCATCTCGCATGATTTGCGCACGCCGCTCACTGGCATTCTGGGTGCCAGCTCGGCGCTACTTGAAAACAAATTGGATGAAAAAACGCGCGCCAAGCTCGTCCTAGATATTAAAGAAGACTCCGAATGGCTTATTCGAATGGTCGAAAATTTGCTTTCTGTGACACGGATAAATGAAGGGACGCTCACGGTAAACGCCGATTTGGAAGCACCTGAAGAAGTGGTGAGTGCAGCGGTAAGGCGAATTCGTAGCCGATTTTCAAACAGGAGCATCACCGTTCGGGTGCCAGACGAAGTCGTGCTCATCCCAATGGACGGTACTTTAATTGAACAAGTTTTAATAAACTTAATGGAAAATGCGCTTAAGCACGGCGGAGCGAATGCGCAAGTTTGGGTGAACGTGATTTTGGCTGCTGATGAGGTCGTGTTTACGGTGAAAGATGATGGTGTTGGCATCCCGAAAGAGCGCTTTAGCCAACTGTTTCAAAATTTCGGCGTGGAGGAGCGCGACCGCGTGGATATGACGCGCGGTCTCGGAATTGGACTGTCCATCTGTATGTCGATTATAAGAGCGCACGGTGGTAAAATGGAAGTGGCAGAAAATCCCGGCGGAGGGGCCTTATTCCGCTTTACGTTACCGTTAGGAGGAAAATCGGATGCAAAATGAGAAGCTCATTTTAATTATTGAAGATGAACCCGGCATCAGTCATTTTATGAATGCCATCTTAAGCGCCAGCGACTATAAAACGCTTGAGGCGCGTACAGGAAAAGAAGGTCTAAGCATGGCGGCTTCGCGCGCTCCAGATTTAATTTTACTTGATTTAGGACTGCCAGATATGGACGGACTTTCTTTGTTAAAAACCGTTCGTTCCTGGTCTGACCTACCTGTAATTGTTGTGTCGGCACGACTTCATGAGCGCGAAAAAGTTGAAGCCCTAGACCTTGGTGCGGACGACTATATTACAAAGCCATTCGGCACATCTGAACTTCTAGCCCGAATTCGAACAGCCCTAAGACACAGCGCGCATAAAACGCCACACGAGGCTTCTGGCATCATCCAAATCGGCGACCTCCAAATTGATGCCGACAAGCGCCTCGTTACCGTGTCTCGCGAAGTTATTCACCTCACCCCAATTGAATATAAAATCCTCCAAATGCTCGCCCAGCACGCCGGGAAAGTTTTAACACACGACTTTCTAATCCGCGAAATCTGGGGCCCGTACGCCAATGAAAACCAAACACTACGGGTCAATTTAAGCAACATCCGCCGCAAAATCGAACAAAACCCAGCTGAACCTCGCTACATTTTAACAGAAGTCGGCGTCGGCTACCGGATGGTGGAGGAGTGACGATTTAAAATGCCATATGGTTCAAGCCGCACTTGAATTGTATGGTGTTTTTTTATTATATAAATTTTTACAATATTTTACGATTTGATATGCGAAACTTTAGAATGACCCAAATCATCCGGTCAGAAATAACGAAGATATCAAAAAACAAGGATAAATTCTAAAAGCTTGAAAGTTTTCTCGACTAATTGGTACTGAGGATGAAAAATTACGTTTCTTGTTAGCTTTATAAATCTCAAGCATAGTCAAATTGGAAGCAAAGTATTGAATGCGAACAACAAGAAAGCGTTTTATAACTTGGATTGAAATGATAGCAAATCTTTTAAGCGCAACATTTATTTAAGATAAAAGTATACACTGAATTAGATTT